>JAJRWF010000092.1 GCA_024276905.1 Deltaproteobacteria bacterium | reverse complement strand
CAGGTGATCAAGCTGGAACAGAATTACCGCTCAAGCGGTCATATTCTGGCCGCGGCCAATGCGGTGATTGTCAACAATAAGCAACGCCGCGCCAAGGCGCTGTGGACCGCTGACGGTGAGGGTGAAAAGGTCGAATACCTGCTCTGTGAGGATGATGAGGATGAAGCGCGCCAGGTCATGGAGCGGATCCACAGCGAACGCTTCAAACGGAATCTGGCTTACCGTGATTTTGCCATCCTCTATCGCACCAATAATCAGTCGCGTTCTTTTGAAGAGCAGTTGCGCTACGAGGATATCCCCTATGTCTTGATCGGCGGTCAGCAGTTTTTTGATCGCAAGGAGGTCAAGGATCTGGTTGCCTACCTCAAGGTGTTGATCAATCCTTATGACGAAGTCAACCTGCTGCGTATTCTCAACTATCCACGGCGCGGTATCGGCGGCACCAGTGCCGACAAGCTGATCCGCTTGTCAGCCGAAAGTGAGCGGCCGCTGTGGGAGCTGCTGCAGCAGGCCCTGACCATCGAGGGCCTGCCCGCCAGGGTTGTCGGGTCAATCGACTCTTTTGTTGCGCTGTTGAAACGCTACCGGCAACGCTTTTCGAGGCCGCTGCAGATGGTAGAAACCCTGCGCGAACTGGTCACCGAGCTGAAGCTCGACGAGGAACTTTATCGTCAGGAGAACGATCCGCAGAAAGCACGGCGCCGGATCGAAAACCAGGCCGAGGTGGTCAATGGCATGGCGGCCTATCTGGAGCGTGAGGCCGAGCCTTCGTTGGCCGGTTTTTTGGAGCGGGTGTCACTGTTCGACGATGAGCATAGCGGGCGTAATGACAAAGAGAAAAAATTGGCTCAGGATGCGGTCACTCTGATGAGTCTGCATTCGAGTAAAGGCCTGGAGTTTCCGGTAGTCTTTCTGGTCGGGATGGAAGAGGAAACCCTGCCGCATAAAAAATCGATCTATGAAACCTTCGATATCGATGAAGAACGGCGCCTCTGTTATGTCGGCATGACCCGGGCGCGGCGTCAGCTGGTGCTGCTTGGTGCGCGACGCAGGCGACGTTACGGCAGTTTGTCCCAGCGTGATCCGAGTCGTTTCTTGACCGAAATCCCGGAAAAGGTTCTACTGCGCCTGAGCAGTGAAGTGCCGCGCGAGAGCAGCGAGGCCGAGCAGGAAAAGATGGCAGGCAGCTTTTTTGCCGGTATCAGTAGCCTGCTGGGCGATTGATATAATCTTTTAGGGGCGTTGGGCGTTAACTTTGACAACAGGAGCAAGGTTATGAAAATTACTTTTCCCGGTGGTGTGGCAGTCAATGCCGAAGTTGGTGGTTTTACGGTTCGGACCGATCAACCGCAGCAGGCTGGAGGGGAGGGCGCGGCGCCTTCACCGTTCGATCTGTTTCTGGCCTCACTCGGAACCTGTGCCGGGTTTTTTGCCCTGCGTTTTTGTCAGCAACGCGACCTGCCGACCGAAGGTTTAAGCTTGGAGCTTGATATCGAGCGTGATCCGGAAAAGAAACTGCCGTCCAGGGTCCGGTTCGTGATCAATCTTCCGCAAGACTTTCCGGAAAAATATCACAGTGCGATCATCCGTGCGACCGATCAGTGCGCGGTCAAACGCAGCATCGCTGATCCGCCCGAATTTGAAGTGGTGACAAAGTAAAAGAAATCTGAGTTGAGAGGTGAGAAGGCGCGATTTCTCTTGCTTCTCGTCTCTCGCTTCTGTCCCATCAGGACCAGATACTCAGGTCATCCTCCTCTGCGGGTTCTCCACCGAAGGTTTGCTTGAGGATGGCAGCAAGGTCGTTAAAAAGATCGGGTTTGCCCAGCACCATAAGGATGTCCGCCTGATCCAGTTCGGCTTCGTCAATCAGGTCACGTTGACCGGTGCAGATGATAATCGGCAGGTCGGGACGCAATTTTTTGGTTTGCTGCGCCAGTTCCAGGCCGGTCAGTTGCGGCATGGTCTGATCCGTAATCAGCATGTCGAAGCGGTGCGGATTCTTTTCGATCATCTCCATCGCGTCACGACTGTTGGTTGTTCCGGTGACCTGGTAGCCGAGATCTTCCAGAAATTCCCGTCCGATATTCACCAGACTCATTTCGTCATCAACCAGCAACAGATGTTGTCCGCAACCATGGGGCAGCGGGTGCTGATGAGCAGCGGTGCGTTGAAATTCACCGGTGATCAGCGGCAGCAGCACCGAAAAGGTTGAACCTTTTCCGACCTCAGAATCGACCTCGATCCACCCCCCAAGCGCATTGAGGCTGCTCTGTACCACCGCCAGTCCGAGTCCGGTTCCGGCATCTGAACCCTTGGTGGTGAAATAGGGGTCGAAAATCCGTTCCCGGGTGTACTGATCAATGCCGGAGCCGGTATCGGTGACCTGAAGGCGCATGTAGGCTCCGCTGGTCAGTTGCGGGTAATCCTGTGCGCTGGGAGAAAACGGGTCGATTGCAATGGTCAGGGTGCCGCCTTTGTCGCTCATTGCCTGGACCGCGTTGGTCGCCAGGTTCAGCAGAATCTGGTGGATGCGGGTCGGGTCGGCAAGGACCCAGAAATCGACAGAGGCGATCCGGGTTTTGATATTGATTGTCGAGGGGATACCGGCGCGCAGCAGTTTGAGGGATTCCTTGACTACCGGTACCACCAGGATCGGTTGGGCTTCTTCTTTTGATTTACGACTGAAGGAGAGGATCTGTCCGACCAGATCCTTGGCCCGGTTGGCGGAGGAAAGAATTTTGTCAACCCGGTCGCGTTCCTTGGTGCCTTCGGCAAACCGGATCTGCAGCAGTTGGCCGAAGCCGAGAATCGGAGTCAGAATATTATTAAAATCATGAGCAATTCCACCGGCCAGGGTGCCCATTGCTTCCATTTTCTGTGATTGTCGCAGCTGGTCAAGCAGATTGACCTTTTCCTGTTCGCTGGTGATCCGCTTGCTGATATCGCTGATGATCATTGCCGCGTCCCAGTTTCCTTCCATCATGAAGGTCGATAGCGACATCTCGACCGGCAGGATGGAACCGTCCCTGGCGCGGACGTTAAGTTCGACCAGATGACTGCCATGATCATCGGTCTGTTCTTCGAATTCTGGGCAGGCTTCGGCAAAAATATGGCGACTTTCATCCGGAATGATCAGACCGGCCAGGTTTTCCCCCAGTGCCTGCTGACGGTTGTAACCGAAGATTCTTTCGGCGGCCGGGTTCCAGTAACTGATGGTCCCGTTGGCTTCGGTGAGAATAATCGCACTGTTGGCGGTCTGGGTGATGGCGTGATAGCGCTCTTCACTTTCATGGAGCTTGACTGTTGCCTGCTTCAGGAGTGTGACATCGGTCAGGGTTCCGACGTAACCTTCGTAGTGGCCATCACTCCAGGATGGAATCGCCTCGCCGATTACCCAGCGGGTCTGGTCGTCCGCCAGGCTTAGAGGGAGCTCCGCGTGAAAAGGTTGTTCATGGTTGATAGCGTCCCGCCAGGCTTGCAGCACATCATCCCGGTGAGAGGAGTGCAGATTCCCCAGCCACTCGTCGAGGCTTTTTTCGTAACCGAGAATCCCCAGCAGTACCCGTGCCTTCTGGTTGTACCAGATCAATTCTCCACGCGTGTCGGTACGAAAGAGCCCGACAGGGGAGATTGCGGTAACGGTGGAGACAAACTGGTTGTGGTCCGCCAGATTTTTTTGCAACTCCTGGCTTTTTTTGCACAGATCGTTGATTGCCGTGGCCAGAACTCCGATTTCATCATTCTGATGGAATCGGGTGATCTTCAATTCGGGGGCATTCGCCGTGGTCCCTTTGACATTGTTGAGCTGGGTGGT
>JAJRWF010000091.1 GCA_024276905.1 Deltaproteobacteria bacterium | reverse complement strand
GAACGGCATCATCTTTATCGACGAAATTGACAAGGTCGCCAGTCGTGAAGGGATGCACGGGCCTGAAATATCGCGCGAAGGGGTCCAACGCGACATTCTGCCGATCGTTGAAGGCAGCACGATCAACACCACGCATGGTCCGGTCAAGACCGATCATGTGTTGTTTATCGCCGCCGGGGCTTTTCATGTCAGCAAACCCAGCGACCTGATCCCCGAACTCCAGGGGCGCTTTCCGATTCGCGTCGAACTGGAGAGTCTGGGCGAAGAGGAATTTATCCGCATCCTGACCGAACCGAAAAATGCGCTGGTGCGTCAATACACCGAGCTGATGAAGACGGAAGGGATTGAGCTGCACTTCAACGCGGGGGCGATCCGTGAAATTGCCGTTACCGCACGGATTGTCAATGAGCGCACGGAAAATATCGGCGCCCGCCGGCTGCATACGATCATGGAAAAGCTGCTGGAAACCTTGAGTTTTGACGCCCCCGAGATGAAGCAGCAGAAGCTGGAGATCGATGCCGACGAGGTCAAAAGCAAACTGGCCTACATCGCCGAAGATGAAGATCTGTCGCGGTTTATACTTTAATGGCGGGCACTCGGCATCAGGCGCTGGGACAAAAGTCCAACCCTCAATGCCCACCGCCCGGAGCCCAGAACCCAACGCCCGGAGCGAAGCGACCATGCAAGAACTGATAAAAAAAGCGGAAGTCCTGACCGAGGCGTTGCCCTGGATCAAGCGTTTCTACGGTAAAACTATTGTCATCAAATACGGTGGCAACGCCATGGTCGATGAGCAACTTAAAGAAGGCTTTGCGCGCGATATCATCCTGATGAAATATATCGGGCTCAACCCGGTGGTGGTTCATGGCGGCGGTCCGCAGATCGGTCAGGTTCTCAAAGCGATGGGAATTGAGACCCACTTCGAGCAGGGGATGCGCGTCACCGATGCCGCAACCATGGGCGTGGTCGAGATGGTGCTCGGCGGCAAGGTCAACAAGGAAATCGTCGCCAATATCAACCGCCATGGCGGACATGCCGTCGGCCTGACCGGCAAGGACGGCAACCTGATTACCGCCCGCAAGCTGGAAATGACCAAGCTGAACCCCGAAACCCTGACCCCCGAGATCATCGATATCGGTATGGTCGGCGAGGTTGACCAGGTCAACCCGCAGGTGATCAAAGCGCTGGAAGACAACAATTTTATTCCGGTCATCGCCCCGGTTGGCATTGGTGCCGATGGCCGCTCGTACAACATCAACGCGGATCTGGTTGCCGGGCGGATTGCCGGAGCCCTCAAAGCTGAAAAACTGATCCTCTTGACTGATGTCGAGGGGGTCAAGGATAAAAACGGCAAACTGATTTCGACCATCGACATCCGCAAGGTACCGGAACTGGTCAAAAACGGAACCCTTTCGGGCGGAATGATCCCCAAGACCCGCTGTTGTGTCGATGCGATCAACGCCGGTGTGGCCAAGACCCATATCGTCGATGGACGGCTGACACACGCCTGCCTGCTCGAAATCTTTACCGACAAAGGGGTCGGAACCGCCGTCGCTGATTATGCAAAGGGCGAGGCCAAATCATGAGCAAGTCACAACAATGGATTGAACGTAATGATCAGGTCATCACCGCAACCTACGGCCGCTATCCACTGGTTCCGGTTCGCGGCGCCGGTTGCAGGTTGTGGGATGCCGACGGCAAGGAATACCTCGACCTGCTGGCCGGGGTGGCCGTCAACAATCTGGGCCACTGTCCGCCCAAAGTGGTCACCGCAATCCAGGAACAGGCGGCGACCTTGCTGCACTGCAGCAACTTCTACAACATCCCGCAACAGATTCGGCTGGCCGAACTGCTGTGTGACAACTCTTTTGCGCAGCGGGTCTTCTTCTGCAACTCGGGCGCTGAAGCCAACGAGGCCGCAATCAAGCTGGCCCGCAAGTACAGCGGTGAAAAATTCGGTCCAAACCGCAGTGAAGTTCTGACCGCGCTGGCCTCTTTTCACGGCCGGACCTACTGCGGCATCAGCGCCACCGGCCAGGAGAAGGTCAAAGAGGGCTTCGCACCACTGCTGCCCGGCTTCAAACACCTGCCCTTCGGGGATATCGAAGCCTTGCGCTCTGCAGTCAGTGACCAGACCTGCGCCATCATGCTGGAGCCGATTCAGGGTGAAGGCGGGGTTAATCTGCCCCCGGTCGACTATTTCAAACAGGTGAGGCACCTCTGTGACGAGCAGGACCTGCTGCTGATTCTGGATGAAGTCCAGACCGGCTGCGGCCGGACCGGAACCCTCTTCGCCTATGAGCAGGAGGACGTTACACCGGACATCATGACCTTGGCCAAAGGACTCGGCAGTGGAGTATCTATCGGCGCCATGCTGGCGGGGAATGAGCTTGCAACCCATCTCGGCCCCGGCACCCACGGCTCGACTTTCGGCGGCAATCCATTGGCGACTGCGGCCGGAGTGGCGACACTCGAGGTACTGCTCAACGACGGTGTGCTGGACAACTGCCGGAAGATGGGCGCCTATTTTTGTGCAGAGTTGAACAAGCTCCAGCAAAAATACAATTTTATCACCAATGTTCGTGGCCGCGGCCTGATGATCGGCCTGGAAATGAATATCGAAGGCGGCGAAATGGTCAAGACCGCCATGGCTCGCGGGCTGCTGATCAACTGCACCGTCGGCAAGGTCTTACGTTTTGTCCCGCCACTGATCATTACCCGCAAAGAGATCGATCAGGCGATCGATCTTCTAGATGGGATTTTTTCGGAGGTTGCATGAACAAGGATTTTCTCTGCCTTTCTGACTGGACTCGTGAAGAGCTTGAAACAATCTTCGATCTCTGTCGCGACCTGAAAGCCAAAACCAAAGCAGGCGCACCGCACCATCTGCTCGCAGGCAAAACCCTGGCGATGATCTTTGAAAAAAGTTCGACCCGCACCAGGATCAGCTTTGAAGTCGGCATGTTTCAACTGGGCGGACACGCGCTCTTTCTTCATTCCGGAACGACACAAATGGGGCGTGGCGAACCGATCAAGGATAGCGCACGCGTCATGAGCGGCTACTGTGACGGCATCATGATCCGCACCTACTCGCAAACCGCAATTGAAGAACTGGCGAAATTCGCCAGCATTCCGGTGATCAATGGCTTGACCGACATGTATCACCCCTGTCAGATCATGGCTGACCTGTTCACGGTTATTGAACATAAAGAAAATTATCGCGACCTGAAGTATTGCTGGATCGGCGATGGCAACAACATGGCCAACAGCTGGATCAACGCCGCTGGCGTCTTCGGCTTTGAACTGCGGGTTGCAACTCCCAAAGGCTACGAACCGGATGCCGGGGTTGTTGCCCGTGCAGAAAATGCCGGCGCCAGAATTCTTTACACCAACGACCCCGCGGAAGCGGCACAGGGTGCGGATGTTCTGAACACCGATGTCTGGGCCAGCATGGGCCAGGAAGCCGAACAAAAAGAGCGTGAAAAAGCCTTTACCGGTTACCAGATCAATGATCAGCTGCTAGCTCTGGCTGCCAGTAACTGCGTGGTCATGCACTGCCTTCCGGCCCATCGTGGTGAAGAGATCACCGACAGCGTCATCGAGGGCAGTCACGCGATCATTTTTGACGAAGCCGAGAACCGTCTGCATGTTCAAAAAGCAATTATGGCCACCCTGATGGAGGGGAACAAATGCAACTGACCTGCCCGCACTGTCAGTTCAGCAAAGATATTCCGGCCGAAAAACTGCCTGCGGAACCGACCCGGGTCACCTGTCCGCAATGCAAGGGCCACTTCGCCTTACCACAACGCGATGAGACTCCTGCCGAGTTGCCGCAAATCCAGTGTACGGCCTGCGGCGTCGCACAGAACAAATCATCCAGCTGCAGTTCATGCGGGCTGATTTTTGCCAAATATCGTCCGACTCAACCGCAACAGACAACACCGCCACCGGCAACGAATCTGTCTGACCGCCCCAAGGCCGGTTTCTGGTTACGCTTCGTTGCCGTACTGATCGATGCTGTGGTCGTCGTTACCTTGCAGTTTGTCCTTGGCTTTCTCCTGGCACTGGCCGGGGCCAAGGTGGGCCGGGGGGGCGTAGAATCAATGAGTGGATTGCTGATGGTTTTCGGCTATGTCATCAGTTTCACCTACTATATTATTCTGACCGGCCACAGCGGGCAGACACTGGGGAAAATGCTGCTACGAATTCAGGTGGTACGCACCGATGGGTCAGCCGTCGGTTACGGCAAGGCCTTCTTCCGCGAAGTGATCGGCAAGTTCCTGTCGGGTATTATTCTTGCCATCGGTTACCTGATGGCCGCTTTTGACGATCAGAAACAGGCCCTGCACGACCGCCTGGCCAGAACATACGTCATCAAGTTATAAAGCAGGTCTCAGGCTTCAGGCCCCAGGTTTCAGGTTTTCCTGACTCCTGAAGCCTGAAAGTTGACGCCTGAATTTCAGGAGAATTCAAAATGAGTAAAAAAGGACAAATCAAAAAAGCGGTTCTCGCCTACTCGGGCGGGTTGGATACTTCGATCATCCTCAAGTGGCTGATCGAGGAATATGGTTGCGAGGTCGTCGCCTTCTCGGCCGATCTGGGACAGGCCGAAGAGCTGGACCACATCCCGCAAAAAGCCAAGGACACCGGGGCCTGTGCCTGCTACATCGAAGACCTGCGTGAAGAGTTTGTCCGTGACTTTGTCTTCCCGATGTTCCGCGCCAACGCCATCTACGAGGGGCGCTACTTCCTCGGCACCAGCATCGCCCGGCCGCTGATCGCCAAGAAACAGATGGAGATCGCCAAGGCCGAAGGCGCAGATGCCGTCTCCCACGGCGCCACCGGCAAAGGCAACGATCAGGTGCGCTTCGAGCTCGGCTACTATCACTTTGATCCTGCGGTCAGGGTCATCGCCCCCTGGCGTGAGTGGGACCTGAACAGCCGCACTGCGCTGGAAGCCTATGCCAAGAAGCATGGTATTCCGGTTCCAACCAGCAAGAAAAGCCCCTGGAGCAGCGACCGCAACCTGCTGCATATTTCCTTTGAGGGCGATCTGCTCGAAGATCCCTGGGCCGAAGCACCGGAGCATATGTACGTCCTCAGCGTCGCTCCTGAAGAGGCGCCCGATACCCCTGAGTATGTTGAGATTGAATTCAAAAACGGCGACCCGATCTCGATCAACGGCGAGCAGCTTTCACCGGCAGCCTTGCTGGGCAAACTGAACGAATTAGGCGGCAAACACGGCATCGGCCGCATCGATCTGATGGAAAACCGCTTTGTCGGCATGAAGAGCCGCGGCGTTTATGAAACCCCCGGCGGCACCATCCTGGAAGAGGCCCATCGCGGTGTCGAATCGATCACCATGGACCGCGAGGTGATGCACCTGCGCGATTCGCTGATCCCGCGCTACGCCGAAATGGTCTACAACGGCTTCTGGTTCGCCCCCGAGCGTGAAGCCCTGCAGGCGTTGATCGATGACACCCAGAAGACCGTCAACGGCAAGGCACGGGTCAAGCTCTACAAGGGCCATTGCCGGGTGGTCGGCCGTCAGTCGGACACCGACAGTCTGTTCAACGTTGAGTTTGCGACCTTTGAAGCCGACGAAGTCTATAACCAGGCCGACGCCGAAGGTTTCATCAAACTTAACGCTCTGCGGCTGCGGATTCGCAGCATGATGAACAAAAAATAGGCGTTGGGCGTTGGGAAAACCTAAAACTGGAAACCGGAAAGAAACAGACTCATGACGACTAAACTCTGGGGTGGGCGTTTTACGCAGCCGACCGATAAGTTCGTTGAAGAATTCACCGCTTCGATCGAGTTCGACCAGCGCCTCTACCGCTACGACATTCAGGGGTCCAAGGCCCATGCCGAAATGCTTGGGCGTCAGGGAATTATTGCCCCTGAAGAGGCGCAGCAGATCATCGCCGGACTCGACGAGATTATGACCGATATCGAAGCCGGCAAGATTGAATTTTCGATCGCACTGGAAGATATTCACATGAATATCGAGGCCCGGCTGATCGAACAAATTGGTGCAGTCGGTGGCAAGCTGCACACCGGGCGCAGCCGCAACGACCAGGTCGCACTCGATATCCGCCTCTATCTGCGTGACGAGATCGATGCCATCCTGGAATATCTGACCGCTCTGGAGGGTTCGCTGGTCAAACAGGCCGAGACCAACCTCGATGTCATCATGCCAGGCTTCACCCATCTGCAGACTGCCCAGCCGGTGCTCTACAGCCATCACATGCTCGCCTACCGCGAGATGATTATCCGTGATATCAGTCGGCTGCAGGATCTGCGCGTCCGCTTTAACCACATGCCGCTCGGCGCCGGGGCGCTGGCCGGGACCACCTTTAATATCGATCGTGAATGGGTCGCCGAACAACTCGGTTTTGACGGTGTCACCCGCAACAGCCTCGACAGCGTTTCAGATCGCGACTTCGCCATCGAGTTCTGCAGCTTCTCCGCGATCCTGATGATGCACCTGTCGCGCCTGTCGGAAGAGTTGATCCTCTGGTCGAGTGCCGATTTCAACTTCATCGAACTGAGCGATGCCTTCTGTACCGGCAGTTCGATCATGCCGCAGAAGAAAAACCCCGATGTCCCGGAACTGGTGCGCGGCAAGACCGGCCGGGTCTACGGCAACCTGCTCAGTCTGCTGACGCTGATGAAATCGCTGCCGCTGGCCTACAACAAGGATATGCAGGAAGACAAGGAACCGCTGTTCGACACCATCGACACGATCAAGGGTTCGCTCAAGATTTTTGCCGACATGATCGCCCTGATGCAGGTCAAGGCGGACAACATGCGTCTGGCTGCCGCACGCGGCTTCTCGACCGCCACCGATGTCGCCGACTACTGTGTGCGCAAGGGACTTCCCTTCCGTCAGGCTCACGAGGTGGTCGGCAAGACGGTGCGTTACTGCGTTGAGACCGGCAAGGGCATCCCCGAACTGTCACTTGATGAATTCCGCGAGTTTTCCGAGCTGATCGACGAGGATATTTACGACTATGTGACCCTCGAAGCCTCGGTCAATGCGCGTAAAGCAACCGGCGGCACGGCACGCGAAGCCGTAGAGCGTGAACTGGCGCGCTTGAAAAGATAACGGCAATGCGGAGGAACGGGTCACCCATGCGATTTCACTCCCTGCTTCTGGCCGGATTGATTCTGCTGACGTTAAGCGCCTGTGGCAAAAAAGGCCCCGTTCGGCCGCTGGAGGAGAAACTGCCCCAGTCGGTACAGCGCGCCAGTCTGCTGCAACGTGGCGACAGCTTTCAACTCCAGTGGCAGATGCCGCAACGCAACCAGGATGGCTCACCCCTCGACCTTGAGTCCGTTGATATCGAACGACTCTTCATCGCTGATGCCGACTTCTGTCCGGAATGCCCGGACCCCTGGCCGAAAATTGCCCGAATATATCCACAACTGCCTGCCCCAGCACAACGGGTGCGCAATCTTTATCTGCTCAGTGACCGCGGAGCCACAACGGGACAGAGTGCGCACTACAGCCTGAAAGCCCGGAACACGCAAGGTGATTTCGGCCCACCACTGGTGCTCACTCAACCCTATCGGCAGCCGGTCGAAGCCCCGACCGACCTGCAGGCCAGAGGCCACGACCGCTCGATTGAACTGCGCTGGCAAGCCTCTCCACCGCCAGAGGACGCTATTCTGGTCGGTTACCAGATCTATCGTCGCGCCGCAGGCCAGTCTTTTTCACCGCTACCGACCACGATGCGACCACTGAACAAAACCGCATTCTCTGACTTTGGTCTCGAAAACAACCGCATCTACTACTACCGTGTGCGCAGTCTCTTCGACTTCGACGGGCAGAAACTCGAAAGCCTGCCGAGTCGCGAAGTTTCCGCCACACCTGCTGCGGGCTGAAACCCTCCTTTCGACCTTTCAATCGGCTTTACTTTTGGGCGGCGGCTATGTTAGCTATACCCTTTATTTGCCCCTGAATCAGGGGTTTGCCGGTTAGTATCCGATCAATCAAGAGAGCCATCCGGGCAGTCCGAAAATTGAGGCTGCCCCCACAAACATGTGGAGGAGAGAAGATGATCCAGGGATCGATGGTTGCCATCATCACCCCCTTCGACAACGAAGGAAATTTCGATGAAGAGCGCTACCGCCAGCTGATCGAATTTCAGATTGAAAACGGCACCGACGTCATCGTTCCTTGCGGAACGACCGGCGAATCTGCCACCCTGAGCTTTGACGAGCACCCGCGCGTCATCAAGGCCTGTATCGAACAGGTCAACAAACGGGTCCCGGTTATCGCCGGTACCGGTGCCAACAACACCGCCGAGGCAATTCACCTGTCAAAAAATGCCAAGGCGATGGGTGCTGACGGCCTGCTGCTGGTCTGCCCCTACTACAACAAACCGTCCCAGGAAGGGATCTACCTCCATTACCAGAAGCTCGCCGCCGAGGTTGCCCTGCCGCAGGTGCTCTACAATGTTCCCGGGCGTACCGGAATTAACATCAGTGCTGCGACCACTTGTCGCCTGGCGAAAATCGACAACATCGTTGCGATCAAGGAAGCCTCCGGCGATCTGACCCAGGCCAGTGAGATTATGGCCAAGGCCGGAGACAAGATTGATGTCGTTTCGGGTGATGATTTCCTGACCTTTCCCCTGATGGCCTGCGGCGCCAAAGGCGTGATTTCGGTGACTGCCAATATTGCCCCGGCCCAGGTCAAACAGATGGTAACGGCGGCAGAAAAGGGGGATTACGCCAGCGCCCGGAAACTGCACCTGAACCTGCTTGAACTGCACCAGGCAATGTTTATCGAGGCCAACCCGGTACCGGTCAAGACTTCGGCCAGCCTGATGGGCCTGTGCGGTGACCTGGTTCGCCTGCCGCTCTCGCCACTGCAACCGGCCAGCCTTGAAAAGCTGCAGACGGTTCTGAAGAAGTATGAACTGATCTGAGGACAGACAACAAATGACCAGAATTGTCGTAACCGGCGCTGCCGGTCGGATGGGTGGACGGATCATCACCCTGGCCACTGAATCAGAAGAACTGCAGATCACCGGAGCGGTCGAAATGGCCGGACATCCGAAGATCAGCCAGGATGCCGGTTACGTTGCCGGATGTGGAGATATCGGCACCATGATCGGAGAGTCCCTCGAACAGGCACTCGAAGACGCCGACCTGCTGATCGATTTCACCTTTCCGCAGGTCAGCCTGCGTAATGCGGCGGTCTGCGCCCGGCTTGGCAAAGCCATGGTCGTCGGCTCCACCGGCTTTACCCCTGAAGAACGTCAGCAACTTGAGGTTTATGCCGAGCAGACCCCGATCGTCTTCGCCCCAAATATGAGCGTCGGGGTCAACGTCTGCTTCAAGCTGCTGAAAGACCTGGCGAAAACCCTGGGAGACGGTTTCGACGTCGAAATCGTCGAACTGCACCACAACAAAAAGAAAGACTCTCCCAGCGGTACTGCGGTACGCATGGGCGAGGTGGTTGCCGATGCCCTGGGGCGCGACTACAACCAGGTTGCCAACTATCATCGCGAGGGCATGGGCGATGAGCGTACGCCTGAGGAGATCGGCATGCAAACCGTACGCGGCGGTGATATCGTCGGTGAGCACACGGTCTACTTTATCGGCATGGGTGAACGGATCGAATTGACCCATCGCGCCATGAGCCGCGATATGTTTGCCCGCGGCGCTATCCGGGCTGCGGGCTGGCTTAAAGGCAAAGAACCCGGCATGTACGATATGCAGGCGGTTTTGGGACTGGAGTAGGATTGGAAAGCCAAGGGCTAAAGGACAAGGACGAAGGACAAGACGAGGGCGATCGGAGGGTTCGATCGCCTTTTCATCCATTCAGGACAAATAAATACCCGGGAGCGAGAAATTTTTCGTCAAATCAAGGAAGGGGGCTGGCAATCGGCGCAGGCGTAGCAGCGCTACGTCGAGTACGCATTGCCGGTCGCCTGACGCCGAGTTGGCGGAAAAGAGCCGCTCCCCCTACGGAGACGAAATATGGCACGTATAAATGATAACTATCTCAAACTGCAGGCGGGCTATCTCTTCCCCGAGATCAGCCGCCGGGTTAATGAATTCACTACCGCCAACCCTGATGCCAGCGTCATCCGCCTTGGCATCGGTGACGTGACCAAACCGCTGGTTCCGGCAGTCCTCAAGGCCTTCCATGAGGGCGTTGACGAGATGGCAGACGGCAAAACCTTCCACGGCTACGGCCCCGAACAGGGATATGACTGGTTAGCTCAGGTCATCATCGACAAAGCCTACAAACCGCTTGGCGTCGAACTGAAAACCAGTGAAGTTTTCATCTCCGACGGCTCCAAGTGCGACAGCTCCAATATCCTCGATATCTTCGACCTCGGCAACAAAGTAGCAATTGGTGATCCGGTCTACCCGGTCTATAATGACACCAACGTCATGGTCGGCCGCACGGGAGAGATCAACGACAAGGGTTACTACGAGGGATTGGTGTATATGCCCTGCACCGAGGAAAACGGTTTCACGCCCGCGTTTCCTCAGGAAAAAGTTGATATTATCTATCTCTGTTTCCCCAACAATCCGACCGGCACCGTCGCAACCAAAGAACAGATCAAGGCTTGGGTCGACTATGCAATTGCAAATGATGCGGTGATCCTGTTTGATGCCGCCTACGAGGCCTTCATCACCGAATCCGAAATCCCCCATTCTATCTACGAAATCGAAGGTGCCAGACAGTGCGCGATTGAATTCCGCAGTTTCTCCAAAACCGCCGGATTAACCGGGGTGCGCTGCGGCCTGACTGTGGTGCCTGAAGAATTGATGGGCACCACGGAAAAGGGTGAAAAGTACAGTTTCAACAAACTCTGGAACCGCCGCCAGTGCACCAAGTTCAATGGCGTCTCCTACCCGGTACAAAAGGCTGCCGCTGCCGTCTACAGCGACGAAGGCTGGGCCCAGATCAAGCTAATCATTGATGACTACATGGAAAATGCCCGCATCATCCGCGAGGGACTGAGCGAAGCCGGCATCCAGTGTTTCGGCGGTGTCAACGCTCCTTATATCTGGCTCAAAACACCCGAAGGGATGAGCAGCTGGGACTTCTTCGACAAACTGCTGAACGAATGTCATGTTGTCGGTACCCCTGGCAGCGGCTTCGGCCCCAGTGGGGAAGGCTATTTTCGTCTGTCGGCTTTCGGCGAGCGTGAAAACGTCGCAACCGCGGTATCACGTATCCGGGCGAAATGGGGTAAGTAGCGATGAAAATTATTGTCGATAGCAAAAAATGTTGCGGCAGTGGTGAATGCATCAGGATCTGCCCTGAAAATGCCTTGAGCATCGTTGCTGGCGTTGCTGTCCTTGATGAGTCCCGCTGCGATTTCGACGGTATCTGCATTCCCGCCTGCCCTAACAGTGCCATCAGCTATGAAGAAAATGAACCGGGCGGGCAATAGCCGATTCGCCTTTTAACGCTGCAATCAAGGCCCTGCTTCCATGGTGAACAGGGCCTTGATTATGACGTTGCGTCTCCATGACATAGGGTCCCCTCTGGCGTCTGCCCCCCGACAAGAGGTAGAATGGGGATGGGAGGTGCCTATGTACGGACTGCGAATTATCGACCCAACCTATTGGCGTGACAGCTGGTCGGCCGAAATCGGTCAATCCCTCAACATCCTGAACAGTACCTACAATCTTTTCGTTTTCGACACCACTACGCACCGTGAAGACATTCTTCGGGTCTTGCAAAAGGTCCCGGACGAAGCCTATCAGCTGATCCGGATCCACCCGACAGAATCGGGAATCTGTGAAATCTACACCGACAGCGGTCAGTGTTATGAATCTGACTGAGTACGCAATCCGCCGATTTTTCTGGCCTCTGTCACATCGCCGGAATGTCCCGCAATCAGGTCTCACACTCAAGCACAGGCAGCAGGGGTCTGTACCCCGGCAAATCACTTCATTGCTTTTCGCTAATACTTCTGTCATACTTGACCGATAAAGTAGGCAACGCCGAAAAAGTTTCAACTGCAATGGAAGGATTCAGACCGGGATGACGGAAACCAGGATTCTTGTCGTAGATGATGAAGCCGGCCCTCGCGAAAGCTTGGAGGCCTTCCTGACCGACCTTGATTACCAGGTCGAAACGGCGGTTGATGCCACCACTGCTATCGAGAAAATCCGTAAGACTTCCTTCGATATCATTATCACCGATAAAAACATGCCCGACACTCAGGGCTCTGTCGGTGATGCCGGAATGCATGTTCTCAAATTCGCGACCGAAAATTCACCGGAGACTCAGGTCATCATTACCACCGGCTTTGCCAGCCTGGAAAATGCGATTAAGGCGATGAAAATGGGCGCCTTCGACTATCTTATCAAGCCCTTCTCACTCGCCAATCTGGAAACGATCATTGAACGGATTATCACCTATCGTTCTTTCATCAACGCGCCGCAGGCGTTCAGTAATTACCGCAGCCTGCACAACGAAATCCTGGAAAGCATGGAGCAATCGACCCTCAGCGAAGAAGGGCGAAACACGTTGCTACGTGCGATTGAAGAACAGATTGACGATTCCTTCAAGGTTCGCAAACGGCTGGAAAATATTATCATCGAACAACGTGATTCACTGGCAACCATTGCCATGCACGCGGCAATCCTGCACGAAAAACTCACCCCGGTCCATGACTCCGAGAGTGCCGACCTCCTGGCAAAAATCAGCTATATTGCCGATCGCAGACTCTGACACCTGCCACTGAGAAAGACCTTCCCTGTCCACCGTTTTTTTCTGTTGCCCGCAATTGCCCCCGGGCTATTGCCAGTGGCCGCGTCCAACTGTTACATTTTCAGAATGAAGATCCTTGAAATCTATTTCGATTACGTTTGACCCTGGTGTTATTTCGGTGCCGTGCGCATCGACCAGCTGCAGCAGGACTTTGACCTCGACTGCCGCTACCGGACCTTCCCCCTGCACCCGGAAACCCCGCAAGCAGGGATGAGTCTGGAGCAACTGTTCGGCGAGCGTATGGATGTTCCGGCAGTCATGGAGCAGCTGCGCCGGATCGCCGATTCTCTGGGGCTACCCTTCGGCCGTCGCAGCCACACCTACAATAGCCGTAGCGCCCAGGAACTCGGGCATTGGGCCGCCCGGCAGGGCCAGTTCAAAAACTACCAGGATGCGATCTACTCCGCCTATTTTGTCGAAGGAATCAATATTGCCGACCGGGGAAAACTGTTATCAATTGTCGAAAAAGCCAATCTCGACCCCGCTGAAGCCGACAACATCCTGCAAAACGGCAGTTGTGCCGCTGCAGTTGATCGGGACTGGGACCAGGCAGTCTCATCAGGGATCCGCGCCGTACCGACCCTGAGATGCGAGGGCCGGGAGCTGGTCGGTTTTCAGTCGCTTGAAGCCTGTCGACAACTGATCTGCGGCTGAAAAACCCCGATTGACAGCAACCTCTCCACAGAGGCAATATGACCTTCATTCTGATCAGACCGCCGGTGAAGGACAGAACGAAATGACAACTCAAAACCTTTTTTGCATCGATCTTGATCAACCTGCCCTGCCCGGTTTCCGCCGCTTTATCAGCAGCTGGTGCTGGCAGAGCGCCAGCTCCAGACTGCTGGTTGATCCGGGACCGCTCTCGACCATTCCCCGCCTGCTGGAGCAACTGCGCAGTGCCGGAGTCGATCATCTCGACTATATCCTCCTGACTCATATCCATATCGACCATGCCGGCGGCGCTGGCGAACTGCTGAAACATTTTCCGGACGCACAGATAATCTGTCATCCTGCGGGGATCGAACATCTGGTCGACCCGGACAGACTCTGGCAAGGCTCACTGCAAGTGCTGGGCAAAACAGCCGAAGCCTACGGAGAGATTATTGCCGTCCCACGGGACCGGATCGGTTTTTCCGCGCAGCTCGGGGAGACTGCGGTGCGTTCTTTCCTGACCCCCGGTCACGCCCGGCACCACTGCTGCTACCTGGCGGACGATCTGTTGTTTGCCGGTGAGGTTGCCGGAGTGCGTAGCGAGGTCGCACAAGGAATCTACATGCGCCCGGCCACGCCACCAAAATTTATCCTTGAAATCGCCCTCGACTCGCTTGAACGGATGATCGCACTCGCACCCCGGCGGATGGTGTTTGCGCATTACGGGCTGGTCGATGACGCATTGACCCACCTTGAAATCGGTCGCAAGCAGCTCAAATTGTGGGTCAAAGGCGCGGCGGCTACCGAGCCGTTTGAGGGTGAAGAGCGCGTACGGGTCTTTTACGACTGGCTGATTGAACGCGACCCCCATTTCGCCCTGATCGATCAGCTTCCAGAAGATCTGCGGCAACGCGAGCGGGAATTTATCGGTAACTCACTGCGCGGGATGGCCGAATACGTGGCCGGGCTCAGTGAAAAAAAACGTCAGGAGCTGGCAGCCTGATATGAGCCCTCAAGAGCCAAACAGTCCCTGGATCTGCCATGTCTGCGACACCAAAGGTCAGGGGGAAAGTCAGACCTGCAGCAACTGCTACAAGGTCGCCTGCTTGCAGCACATCCAACATGTCACCAGCTACAACCCGCAAACCGGCCTTTATCAGCTGATGCCGGTCTGCCTCGATTGTGCCATCCGCGAAGCAATTCAGTGAGGATAACACCAGGATGAAATCCATGGCCCACCGGGTTGCCGCGATGCAACCGACCATCTTCACCGCCATGACCGAGCTGGCCCTTAAGCATCAGGCGGTCAATCTCGGCCAGGGTTTTCCCGATTTCGATCCACCCGATTTCATTCGTGAGGCGGCGATTGAAGCCGTTCGCGGCCCCTACAACCAGTACGCACCCGGTGTGGGACAGCTGCCGCTGCGTCAAGCCATCGCCACGCGGATGAAAAACCGTTACGCGCTGTCATACAAACCGCAAGACGAGATTCTGATCACGGTCGGCGCCACCGAAGCTCTGGCGGCAACCATGATGGGTCTGCTCGATCCCGGTGATGAGGTTATTCTCTTCGATCCCTGCTTCGATTCCTACCGCCCGGCAATCGAATTTGCTGGCGGTCGGACCCGCAGCAGCGTTTTGCGGCCGCCGCACTGGCAGATCGACCCTGCCGCCCTTGAAGCCCTGGTCAGTCCCCGCACCCGGCTGCTGTTGCTCAACAGTCCACAGAACCCGATCGGCAAGGTTTACAGCCGTGCCGAACTCGAACGGATTGCCGCGCTCTGTATCAGGCACGATCTGATCGCGGTCACCGACGAGGTTTATGAAGCCATCCTCTTTGATGATCAACAGCATATCCCGCTGGCCAGCCTGCCCGGAATGCAAGAGCGGACCCTGACGATTTCCTCGCTGGCCAAAACCTTCAGCGTCACTGGCTGGAAGGTCGGCTGGGCTGCAGGACCGGCAGAACTGATCGAAGCGCTGCTGCGCGCCAAGCAGTTCATCACCTTCTGTGGCGCAGCCCCCCTGCAGATCGCCGGGGCCGAAGCGCTTGGAATCGGGGACGAATTCTACACCGAACTGGCCGATGATTATCGCCAGCGCCGGGATTTTCTGGTTGAAGTTTTGAAAGATTGTGCGCTGAATGTTCTACCATCGCAGGGCACCTACTACCTGATGGTCGATATTTCAACGGCCGGACGGGGCGATGATGTGGAATTCTGTCGCTGGCTGGTCGAAGAGGTCGGGGTCGCGGCAATCCCGGCTAGCCCCTTTTACACCAATCCCGTGGAGGGGAAAAACCTGGTGCGTTTCACCTTCTGCAAGTCCTGGCCGGTCCTTGAAGAAGCGGCACAGCGCTTAAAGCAAGGGTTCGCTGTCCCTGAAATTAATTCAGGTACACCAATAAATTGACCCTTTCAAGAACTACTGCCGCACTAGGCGCAACACCCGCGGCTCCTGTCCGCAGTTAGTCCGAAACGGGTTGATATCAAGCCCGCCGCGCCTGGTATACCAGGCCTGCACGCTCAGTTGCTGCGG
>JAJRWF010000090.1 GCA_024276905.1 Deltaproteobacteria bacterium | reverse complement strand
GATACGTTGCCATCCGGGGCCGCCTCCCCTGCCCCCAGAGCCAGATCGAATTGGCCGGCAGATCACCACGTTCGATACGGGATTCATTCACCGGATGGGTTGCCAGCAGCATCTGTGCGGAATTCATCAACTCTACCAGTTAAGCACTGCCTTCACCGGCAGGCAGATGCTCTTCGATGCTCTGGCTGCTTAGATCGTGGGGTGGGACGCAACGCATTGCGGATTTACCACCACGCCAGACCAGCAGATGGCGATATGAAATTCCGGGATAGAAATTGAACTGCTCATCGCCCAGTTCGGCCTGCAGGCAGGCAACCAATTCTGTCGCCTCGGCAGTTCCGATGTGCCCGGCCGAAAAATCACCCATATAGAGTTTGCCGTAGTGTGCTTCAAGCCAGACCAGGTTCAGACGAAAAGCGACATCATCAGGGCCCAGTTCAATTCCCATACTGGCAGCTTCAAGTGGTGCTCGTCCCGAATAGGAGTCTGCCGGGTCATAACCGAAAACCGACAGATTGGCTACGTCACTGCCGGGATGAAAACCCTCGGGAACCGTACGTGCCAGCCCGAGAGTGCCCGCATCAGCCAGGCGATCCATATTCGGGGTCCGGGCTGCCTGAAGAGGGGTTTTACCGTTGAGAGCCTTGACGGGCTCATCGGCCATTCCATCGCCTAAAAGTATCAGATACTTCATTTTGAATTGTCCATAAATGATGAGTGCAATACCCGCGTTCAACCCCGCGGATGATACTGCTGGTGAACCTGTTTCAGCCGTTCACGAAGCACGTGTGTGTAGATCTGGGTCGTCGAAATATCGGCATGTCCAAGCATGACCTGTACCGCCCTGAGGTCGGCACCATTTTCCAGCAGATGCGTCGCAAACGAATGCCGCAACATGTGCGGATAAATGCTGCAGCCGATTCCGGCTTTGAGGGCATTGCTACGCAGGATTTTCCAGAAACCCTGCCGGCTCAAACCGCTGCCACGACGGTTTAAAAAGAGATAATGACATCCGGATTGAGGCTTCAACCCACTCCGACCGTCGGCAAGATACTCCTCCAGCGCAGACAATGCAACCTCACCGAGAGGCACCAGCCGTTGTTTGCTCCCCTTTCCGAACGTGCTCAGACAACCGACATCCCGGTTGATATCCGCCAATTTCAGGCCGATCAGCTCCGAAACACGTAATCCGGTCGCATAAAGTACCTCCAGCATCGCCCGGTAACGAAGATCCAGAGGGCCGTCCCCAGTCGGCGCCGCCAGCAGTGACTCAACCTCCCGCTGTGACAACAGCCGCGGCAAGGATCTGAGAACCCGTGGAGATTCGAGCAACAGGGTCGGATCAGTGGACGCCAATCTCTCCCCCAGCAAAAAGCGGTGAAAATGTCGCAGGGCACTCAGTGATCGCGCACGGCTTCTGGGAGCAAGCCCTGAATTTTTCAGTCGGGTCAGATAGGCAAGCACTTCGGCCTGACCAATCCTCCCTACGTCTGGTGATCCATTTTCATCCAACCATTCCAGATAAGCGCGTAAATCACGGCCATAAGCTTCAACGCTGTTAGTCGCCAGTCCTTTTTCCACGACCAGATAGTTTAGAAATATATCCAGGTATTGATCCATAACGACCTAAACTTAAAAGCTTTATCCTGGGGGAACGTCTCGTTTATTCTTCCAGTCGTGCCAGCAAAGTTTCCTTGATTTTCTCCAACTTTTCCGGTTGAGCTACCTTCTGACCAAAAATATCACGCACATAAAAAACGTCGGCGGCTTGGTCCACCTTGGTTGAAATTTTCGACACCGCGATATAAAGACCGAGTTCTGTCAGGGTCCGCGTAATGTCATACAGCAGACCGATCCGGTCACGAGCGTAGATATCGATAACCGTGTGTTGATCAGAGACATCATTGGAAATATCGACCCGGTCCGGTCGTTGCGGTTTTTCTCGCGCAACCATGAAATCCGGTGTTTTTTGGCGGGCCAGCAGATCCTCGATAAATACACGGCCCTCGATCACACCGGCCAGGTCCTTCTCGACCCGTTGCCATTTGGCCTTACTTTCAACTGCCTCGCCGGTGGTGCTTTTGACTTGCAGGACATCCAGCACCAGTCCGTTCTTACGGGTGTGGATCTGCGCCCCCAGGATATTGATCGAGTGCGCCGCCATAACACCCGCAATCTGGGAAAAAAGGCCGGGTGAATCGAGGGTTGCCAAAGTCAATTCGGTATAGGTGTGTTCCGGGTGCTGTTCAACCTGCAGGGCCAGTGACGCCTTACCGCGCCCCAGAGAAAGTTGCAGATGACGGATAATTTCCCAGGAGTGATAACTGAGCAGATAGCGGGTACTCAGATTGGAGATGCAGCGGTTAACCCGCGATTCGGGGAAATCTTCAAGCAAGGCAATCCGCACCTTGCGCTTGCGATTCCTTACCTTCTCGGAACGTTTCTCCTGATAAAAATCACCCTTTTCCAGCAGATCGTAGGTCTTTTCGTACAACTCCTGGAGCAACTGGCCCTTCCACTCGCTCCAGACATCGGGGCCGACCGAACGAACATCGGCGAAGGTCAGCAGGTAAAGCATCCTGAGATTCTCACTCATCCCCATCTGCGCCGCAAAGTCAGAGATTGTCCGATTATCGTGCAGATCACGTCGTTGGGAGATATGCACCATACTCAGATGGTCCCGTACCAGAAACTGCAGACGCCTGCTGTCCTCACGGTTAAGCCCCATCCGCCGAGCGATGGTCGGGATCATCGAGGCCCCCTTGGTGCAATGATTCTTGCCCTCTCCTTTACCGATATCGTGAAAGAGCACGGCCAGCAGCAGGAGTTCGCGTTTTTCTATATCCTTGGCCAGACGTGCCAGCAACGGATAGTCTTCATCATATTCACCGTCCCATAAGCGACAGATTTCCTCAACCGCAAAAAGACTGTGAATATCAACCGTGTAAATATGATAAAGATCAAACTGAACCTTGCAGAATATGCGCCTGAATTCAGGAATGAAATGATTCAGCAGATGCAGATGGTGCATCTGGCGCAGGGCTTTTCCAACACCTTTAGGGTGACGTAGAATACGCAGAAAGGTTTCGTTTATATCTTTGGCGCGGCGTACCCGATCATTGATCAGTTCCAGATTCTGGCGGATGTGCAACTTGAGCGGGACACTGAGTTCGGCATCGTGTCTCTGGGCCAGCTCAAATGCTTTCATTATCAGGGCCGGATTTTCACGAAACTGCTCATCTGAGCCACCACGAATCTCTCCACGCAGGATCGTAAAACCATCTTCAAGGTTTCGTCGGGTAAAGAACCCCAGAACACCTTTTTTCACATCATCACGTCCTGTAGCCTTGACGATCAGGCTGCTTGACAGATGTTCGACATAGGCAGCGTGAGTGTAGTAGTCCTGCATGAACTGCTCGACGGCCGGGGCACGTTTGTTGTCCCTGTAACCGAAAAATGCTGCGATTTTGCTCTGCTGTTCAAAGAGAATCTGATCACTTTTGCGCGTCGCCAGAAAATGCAGTTCATTCCGGATGTTCCAGAGGTAGTCATAGGCCTTTTCAAGATCATTTGCCTCTTCTTCATTCAAGACACCGCGTACCACCAGATCACGCAGTGACCTTGCCTTGAATTTGATCCGTGCCACCCAGAGCGCAGCATGCAGATCACGCAGCCCCCCCTCGCCCTCCTTGATATTCGGTTCCAGCAGATAAACCGACGATCCGTACTTGTGCCGACGCTCCTGGTTTTCCTCCAGCTTCGCCTTGATAAAATTCTGTGTTGCATGATTCTGCACAAAGCTGAAGACCCGCTTGGAAAAATCTTCCTCGACATGGGGATTTCCACCGAGAAAACGCGCATCGAGCATTGCGGTCCGTACGGTAATATCCCGTCCGGCCTGGTCAAGACAGTCTGCAGCCGAACGAACATAATAACCGACCTCAAGATTGAGATCCCAGAGCAGGTAGAGTATCCGATCGGAAATTTTTTCAGCGGCTGAACGACCACCCTCAATGTAATAAAACATCAGGTCAAGATCGGAACGCGGATTCATCTCGCGACGACCGTATCCACCCAGTGCAAGCAGGGCACAGCCACTGACCGAAGAGACATCAAGTTGCCATGAGGCGGCAGCAAAGAGCTGCTGATTCAGGTGATCAAAAATACGGGTCAGCGCCAGGGTGACTTCTCGTCCACCGGCACCGCGACGATGATACTGCTGAACAGCATCAAGTTGCCGGTCCAGGAAAACACGGCAGCTTATAAGTAACTGATCACGAACATCCTCAAAAGTGCTTGCCGACCGTACCAGTGCCAGAGGATCAAAAGAGGACGTATCAAACTCAAAATCTTCACTCATTTGCGGGCCACCCGTTCAACAGTTGCACTGTACTGCTTGATTCCACGCACGATCGCCTGGGCGACCTTTTCCTGATAAATACCGGTCTTCAAGCGTTTTTCTTCACGTCTGTTGCTGATGAATGCCGCCTCGACCAGAACGGAGGGCATCGTTGCTCCGAGCAACACATGAAAAGGACCCTGGCGCACACCCAGATCCTTGATCCGCGAAAACCGGGGTTTCAGGTGGCGTACCATCGCCTGTTGAATTTCTGCTGCCAGGCGGCTCGACTCATTGATCTTGGCATTGGCCATCAGGTCAAAAAGGATTGCTTCAAGGTTGCTCACTTCTTCCAGAGAGGTTCCGTTCTCTCGGGCAGCCACCTCGGCGGCCTGGTTGTTCTTTGACAGGTTCAGGTAGTAGGTTTCAAGTCCATACGCCTTGCGATTGGTACTGGCATTTGCATGCAGGGAGATAAACAGATCGGCGCCGACCTTGTTAGCGTAGGCCGTGCGTGACTTCAGAGGCAGAAAACGATCATCACTGCGGGTCAGCAGCACCTTGCAACCCAACCCCTTGCGCAACGCGACTGCCAGTTTCCTGGCCATCTGCAGAGTCACGTCCTTTTCACGGGTGTTATTGTGTCCCACAGCTCCGGGATCCTTGCCGCCATGCCCGGCATCGACCACGATCAGGTTGATGCCGTCGCTCTCGTTGTGCTGCGGCACATGCAGCAATGGCGGGCTGCTCTTCGGCACCTCATTGAGGATCCCGGCAATCGAATCCTGTCCTGCAGCAGAGCGGGATTTAGCCTCGGCAGTCTTACGACTGCTGTCCGTGGGCTTGCGCACATCAATAACAACCCGGTCCGGATTTTCGAGGCGAAAGGCCTGGTACTCACCTTCAGTCGTCAGATCAAGAACGACCCGAACACGGGAGTGATCGAGGTTGCTGCTGCGAATCTGTGAAACAATACCATCCTTGACCTGCTGCTTTTCACGAATGTTCCGGCTGAGTTGCGTCTCTCTAAGATCGACATAGATCCGTGGTTCCTCCCCTTTGAGCTGGTGGGGATCAAAGTCCACCCTGCTGCTTAAATCGAGGACGATACGGGTATACTCCGGGCTGCTCCAGATGCGAATCTTTGTCAGCTGTCCACTTTTGGCGGCAGGTTGCTTTGCCTGCCTGGCGGGAGCAGACAGGGTCGGCGAAACAGTTGCCAGGCGCTTAAGGCGGGATTGAGCTTCAGCGAGCATATCCCCCGGTGGCAGATCGGTCGTTACCTGCAGGTAGTAATTATAGACCGCTGACTGATCCGAAAATGTTTCAAGTGCTATTTCGGCCGCAAAAATCAGGGCGTCATCGGCCAGATTACTGCCAGGAAATTTCTTGGCCAGTGCTTCATAGACCCTGATGGCTTTCCGAGCGTCATCGCTGCGGCCCGAAGCTCGCGACAAGCCCTGCCAGGTCCGACCAAGAAGAAACTCTGCGTCATCTTTTCGCGATCCGGCCTGAACAGATGCGGAAAAGGTTTCAAGCCTGGCAATCACCTTCAGCCAGTTGTGCCGCTGCCGCTGAGCCTGCGACGACCCGAGCAGGGCGATATAACTTTCGCGAATCTGTTTGTAGCTCCGTTCGTTGGTTGCCGCCCACAGAGAAGTCACACTGAACAGCAGCAGAACGCTCAACAACAGGATCTGGTTTCTCAAATATTTCAAAGCAGTTTCTTCAATTCATCAAGCAGACCTAGCGCCTCAAGAGGCGTGGTTCTGCTGATATCGACAGAGTTCAGTCGCTCCCGTAGCGGGTCATCGACCGTTGCAAACAGGGCCATCTGGGGATCTATTTTTGCGGCAGGCTGCCCCTTGCCACGACCGATTCGCGGTTCATTTCCGTCCCCGAATTCGCCCGCTTCGAGATTGTGCAATATTTCCTTGGCCCGTTCAATCACTGCTTGCGGCAGACCCGCCAGGCGTCCGACCTGGATACCATAAGACCGACTGGCACCGCCGGCAACAATCTTGCGCAGAAAGATAATCTGATCGTTCCATTCCTTGACTGCGATATTATAATTCTTGATCCGCTTACGGGTCAGACAAAGGTCCGTCAGTTCGTGATAATGGGTTGCAAAAAGTGTTTTTGCCGCGACCTCGCTATTGTCATGCAGGTACTCAGCGACCGACCAGGCAATGCTGACCCCGTCGAAGGTTGAAGTCCCCCGTCCTATCTCGTCAAGAATGATCAGACTCTTGCTGGTTGCATGACGCAGAATATTGGCGGTTTCGTTCATTTCGACCATGAATGTCGACTCACCTCGGGCCAGATTATCACTGGCTCCAACCCGAGTAAAGATGCGGTCAACAACACCGACCCGTGCCTTGTCAGCGGGAACAAACCCCCCCATCTGGGCCATCAGGGTTATCAGGGCGACCTGGCGCATAAAGGTTGATTTTCCCGCCATGTTCGGACCGGTGATGATCAGAACCTGGTTGTCCTGCAGATCGAGATGAATATCGTTCGGCACGAAGGGTTCCTGCAGGCTCATCTGTTCAACAACCGGATGCCGGCCACCCTCGATCATCAACAGATCACTCTCATCGATCTGCGGGCGCACATAGCGTCGGTCATGCGCCAGATCGGCCAGAGACAACAAGGTGTCGAGTTGGGCCAGAGCATCAGCCGTCTGCTGAATTCGTGCGCCCTGTTCGGCGGTATTTTTTCTGACCAGCTGAAACAGTTCATACTCCAGTTCAACCAACCGTTCCTCGGCGCCAAGAACCTTCGATTCGTACTCCTTGAGGGTCGGGGTAATAAATCGCTCGGCGTTAGCCAGGGTCTGCTTGCGCTGGTAATCCTCCGGTACGGCATCAGAGAAACGGCGTGGCACCTCAAGAAAATAACCGAAAACCTTGTTGTACTTGACCTTCAGGGCATTGATCCCGGTACGTTCTTTCTCCTGTTGTTCAAGCCGCGCAATCCAGCCTTTTCCCTCGCGGCTGATCTGGCGCAACTCGTCAAGTTCCGGATTATAGCCATCACGGATTATTCCACCGTCGCGCAGCACAAAAGGGGGATCATCGACAATGGCGCGACTGATCTCCGCAACCAGTTCCGGCAGCAGATCGATCCGCTCATGCAGATCCTTAAGCAGAGCAGTCTGTCGCTCACGCAGCAGGTCGTCTATCTGCGGCAACCGGCGCAACGAATCACGCAGGGCAACAATATCCTTGGCATTGGCACTGGCCATCGATATCTTGCCATTTAGACGTTCAAGATCGTAGACACCATCGAGGGTTTCACTCAAATCGATACGACCGAGTGAATCGTCAAGCAATTCCTGCAAGGCATCCTGGCGACGAACGATCTGCTCTCTGTCAATCAACGGATAATGAATCCACTGGCGCAGCAAGCGTCCCCCCATCGCGGTAACGGTTCTATCCAGCACACCGAGCAGCGAACCCTTTTTACGTCCTCCCTGCAGGGTTGCTGTCAGTTCCAGATTACGGCGAGTCGCCTCATCAAGCACCATGTGATCGCGGGTATGATAGGTCGCAAGATTCCGAATATGCCGCAGATCGTCCATCTGCGTACGCTGCAGGTAAGAGAGCAGACCGCCGGCAGCACGTAGCGCCTGCGGTAACTCCTGGCAACCGAAAGACTGAAGGCTGGTACAGTTGAAAAAACCACACAGGGTTTCTATGGCCCGATCTGTTTCGAATTCCCAGTCACCCAGACGATTGATCATTATACCGTCAAGACTGCGCAGGAACTCCTGCTGCAGCTGCTCTCCCTCAATTTCGTGGGGCAGCAGAATCTCGCGGGGCTGCAGGGAGGATAGTTCGCTGACAACTTTCTCGGGGTTATCGAGCTGGGTCACACGAAATTCACCGGTTGTAATGTCGATATGGGCCAGGCCGTAGCCGGAATCAATTGAACCGGTCAATGCCAGCAGGTAATTATTCTCTTTCGGCTCCAGGGTATCCGTATCCGTCACCAGACCGGGGGTAACAACCTTGACCACTTCGCGCTTGACGATCCCCTTCGCGGTTTTTGGGTCCTCGACCTGTTCGCAGATAGCCACCTTGAAATCGTTGGCAACCAGTTTGGCGATATAGGCCTGACTGCTATGATAAGGAATTCCACACAACGGGATGGCATCCTTGTCCCCTTTGTTGCGCGAGGTCAGGGTGATACCGAGAACCCGTGACGCGGTGACGGCGTCATCCATAAACATTTCATAAAAATCGCCGAGCCGAAAAAAGAGGATCGCATCTTCATACTGCGACTTTATTTCGAGATACTGGCGCATCAAGGGGGTCGATGCCGACATGAATTAAGCCTGTTTTTTCAGTGGGTTACCAAGAAGCACACAGCAGAACATGCAAGTTGGCTATGCTAGCAGAAAGCGTCCCTTCAGGCAAACATCATCTGCCTTCTGAATGGAGCCCGGACTCTTCGACGGCAGACCACTGTCAGCCGACCAGACTCGCTGCTTGACCCCTTTCCCGCCGGTTGTTTATGATGCGCCAGCACCTGAACTACAGACGTGGAGAACAGAAAAATGTTGCCGAATTCAGAAGAGATTCCCTTCAGCGCACTGATCGATGAGCAGAACTACAATATCTCCTCGCTGGAGAGTGAAATCAGGGCGGATCGCTACTCTGCGCTGCTGCTCAAACACTTCCACCGCTGGCTGCTCGACGAGCAGCATTACGAGGCTCTGGAGGCCGGTCGACTGGCCGCAGGGGCTGACTATTTCCTGCGGGAGTTTCTGGTCGGCGCCAGAAGACAAAATATTTTCAGCGCCACCGCAGAGCAACTGCGCCAGTTCGGCGGGAACTGGTATATTATCAACAACCTTGAACCGAATATCGCGGAACTGGAACCGATGCTGCTAGGTGCCGCCCGCTTTTACGCTTATACCATCGAGCAGAATCTGACCCACAGCGAAACAGCCACTGCTTTTTGCACTGCTGCCGAACAGCTCGATTTTTACCGTCAACGGATTGAAACCTTCAACCAGCTGGTGGATGACGGTTACAGTGCCTGGGACCAAGCCTGTCCATTGAGATAATTGATGATTTTGACCAACCCGAAAATCCGGGCCGCGACAGTTTCGATCACAGCAGCGGTGTTACTGGCACTGATCAAGATCGTGGTCGCTGTTACCAGCGGCTCAATGGCGGTACTGGCGTCGGCGGTCGATTCGTTACTTGACATCGTCATGTCCGGGGTAAATCTGGTTGCCATCCGGCACGCCGAGCAGCCGGCAGACGAATGTCACCCATTCGGCCATGGCAAGTTTGAAACATTGGCGACCCTGTTTCAGGCGCTGGTTATCCTGGCGACCGGCGGCTGGATTGTTTTTGAAGCCGGCAACCGCCTTTACTCGGGGCGGCAGAGCCTGGACGTCAATCAGGGAATCGGGATTCTTGCTTTCGGCGCCCTGGCCGCCTGGGGGATTTCCAGCTACCTAAAACGGGCCGCAGTCAGGTCCGATTCATCGGCGCTGGCGGCAGATTCACTCCACTTCAGGATGGACATCTTCAGTAATCTCGGTCTGCTGGTCGGCATGCTGCTGATCAGCTGGTTTGACCTGCCCTGGCTCGACCCGACCCTGTCGATTCTGGTCGCCGCCTATATCCTTTCAGAAGCATTCAAACTGGTGCGCCATGCCCTGCGCGACATGCTCGACCATGAGCTTCCGGATGAGATCAAGGAACAGGTCCGCGAGGTGATCCGCGCCCAGAACCTGCCGCTGGCCGGTTATCATAATCTGCGCACTCGCCGTGCCGGCTCGCGTAAAATTATGGATTTTCATCTGGAAGTCTGTCGCCACATGAGCGTCGAAGAGGCGCACGATATCGCCGATAAGCTGGAAAAGGGCATTGAAAATGCCATTATCGGGGCCGATGTGACCATCCATATCGAGCCCTGTACTGAAGGCCAGTGCCCCGGTAAAGCTGTCTGCTCGCAGGACAAGTCACGCATCGTGCACAGCGTTCATCATGGGAGACCGGAAAGATCGGTGGTGACGGGTGACAGGTGACGGCGTTATCAGAAGAGATAATGCCAGAGCAGATCGAGGCGTCCGCGCTTGATCAGGGCCTTGCCCGAGTAACGCATGATTTCGCGCACTCTCTCCCGATGTCCCGGCCGGTAACAGTGCACCTCACAGTGTTTGCAACTCGGTCTGGGATCGAGAGGACAGCGGCGGCGGCGCTCAATGGCATAACGCAAAAAATCTGCACAGTCGGCGCAATAGCGATAACTGGATGTTTTTGGCAGCTCCAGAGCGACCGGGGCACGGACATGCTCCGCGTGATGGGCAGCACAGAAAACATGAGTAAACAGCGCCAATACGCGCAGATCTTTGGTCTCTTTATCCATAAAATGATCGTCGCCCCAGACTTGTGACAGGGCTATTGCAAAATCTGCTCGAGAATTAAACGCTTCTTTTCAGCATATTCCGAATCGCCGAGTTCACCACGCTGATGTCTGCGCTGCAGAACTTCCAGCGCTTTTTCATCCATCTCACCGTTTACACCGACCCTGCCCTGGCCGCCACGCTCACGCAACCGGCTGGCTTCACCCCGGATGTCATTCAGCAATAATTTCACCTCGGCATTACCGTACCAGTGCGTATAGTCAGGGTTCTGATGATAAGCACCCTTGAAGGTCTTGGCTGCAGCGTATTTATTCAGGCGAAAGAAAAGACTTTCAATGTGTGAAATATCCTCGTAGAGCATTGCGCCGTCAAGAACCAGCTCTTTGCCGCGTTGCGGGTGTTCCAGTCGTTTAGTCGGCTGTGGATCGAGCAGCCCGCGATCATCCAGATCACGGATAATCGCACGTGCCTGATCAACCAGCTCAAGGGTTTGCAGGCGGACAGCATCGGCATTTTGCAGCTCGCGCGCAGCAAAGCCACGGACATGGCACTCCTGACAGCGATCAAGCATGATCTGCCGCTGATCCGTCGCTTTCTGCTGCGCATAGGGTTTGCCACTCGGCGGTGCGGTCAGGCCACCCGAAACATCGTGCGAACCCTGGGGCATATGACATAACTGGCAGTCGGGCGCATCCGGTGCACCGAGCGCATTGTAGAGGGTTCCGTGCTGCGAAGTTTGCCAGGCTTCCCATTGCGGATGGTCTGGGCCCATATGGCATTTGGCACAGACCCGTGGATCTTTCACAATCCGCGCATCGGTCCGGTGATTGGTGTGACAGCCGGCGCAGGAATTCTCAATCATGTGGCAGCGGTTACAGCCGATCTGACCCATTTCACTGCTCTGCTTGATAAAACGCGCACATTGTACGGTAGAGATCGGCTGAGTATCTCCCTCTCGATGGCAGAAGCGGCACTCCTGCTTGTCGCGTCCGGGGACATTACGGGTACACCCCCAACCGGCGTGCAAGCCCATACCGTGACGACTTTTACGATGTTCCTCAAGTTGTTGCTGGTGACAGCGGCCACAAACATCGACGCCGACATAACTGTCGCCGCGATCAATGGCGTCATGGTCAGAACCATGGCAATCGGCACAACCCAGATCACCGGAATGCGCACTGGTCTGCAGTTGCCGTTCGGCCGCACTCTGCTGATGGCAAACAAGACAATCCCCATCGCGCTCGGACGCCTGCGCCGGTGACACAAGCAACAGGAACAAAAAAAACGGGATCAATTTCATTGCAGCAACCTTTCCCTGGCCTGCAGATATTCGGCCTGTTCAATCAATCCTCGACTGCGTAAACGGCGCAACTTCTGCAGTTTCTTCATTCTGACACCACCAATTTTCGTCCGTTCGCCTGCGGAGTAATCACTGAGCAAGTACAGTTGTCTATTCCATGAGACCAACAAAAAATGCCCGCCGCTTGAGAGCCGGAAAAAACTCTTGGGCGGTAATTGAACTTGCAGCTGTTGCCCCTGATAAAGGCCGCCATCTGCGATCAACCATTCTGAACGCGGATCATAATCAAAACGCGTTCCCGTCCACTGTTGCAGGATACGTGTACTCCACAGATCCTGAAGCGTGATCTGCCCTTTGCCGTCTGTCACATAGGCGGATTCACCATCAGCCGCCAGACGTCCCTTACCCACAAGCATCGGCAGCGATGCAATTTGTTTTTCTTCACCGGTCTGCAGGTTATGCAAAACCAGATAACGTGTGGCAGCAAAAGCCGGTGGTGCGTATAACCGCGTATAGAGGACTTCATCCTCAAGAGGAGAAAGGTCGAAATCAAACGTTTCATAAAGCCGGTCTGCCAATTGTGCCGCAGTCGTCGGCTTGATCGTCGTTTCAAACAAGGGAATTTTTGTCATACGCCAGCGGCCGTCCCAGGACAACAACTGACCCTTGATGTGGGTGCCAAATGAGAACTTGCGGGCGGAGAGAACACCGGCCGTCAGCTGGCCCGTATGTGACCACTGTAAACGACCGACCCGACCGGCAAAATGGGTATCAAAAACTGCCACACCACTGCGGTCATAGACATAGAGGTGGGATTCACCGTCCATATAGGTCGTAGCCGCCAGCAAGGCACCATCAAATGACCAGCGCAAAGTTTCGGCCCGCGCATTGAGCAAAGAGTGCCGCTGACTGCTCTCAATATCAAACAGTTCCAGGTCCGAATCGGACCAGGCAAGCATTCGGCCATCGGCGGAAATAGCCATCAGGCCGATTTTATCAACCGGAAGAAGCTGTCGGATGGAAAAACGTTCCGCATCGAGAACCGGCAGGGGGACAATTGCGGCCACACAGCCGGTCAACAGAAAGGACAACAGGCAGACAAGTAATTTATTCATGCAGCGATTAAAACACAAAAATACGCGCTCAGGTTTGACAAAAATCAAAATGCCGCCGCAAAAAAACCGGCAGCAAAAACAGACTGTCGGTTTTTTTGTGTCAGAAAAATCGTGTCGCTTCAGGCATCAGGCGCAACATCGACGGCAGTCGGGCGACGGCCTATTTAATCTCTCCACCGATTCCAACGGTGATAATTTCAAGCGGAATCTCGGCACCGCTGTTGGTCAAAGCCTGACGAACGATAGAAACCAGGCCGGAACAACAGGGAACTTCCATGATTGCGACGCACAGCGACGTGATTCCGCCCTGAGCGAACATTTGCGTCAGTTTTTCGATGTAGGCTTGGCCGTCATCCAGTTTGGGACAGGCAATCAGCAGCGCCTTGCCTTTCAACATATCTTTGTGGAAATCTGCGTGGGCAAAAGGCACGCAATCCGCCGCCAGCAGCAACTCTGCATCCTGAAGAAATGGTGCTGTCGGGGGGACCAGCTGCAACTGTACCGGCCATTGGCGTAATTCAGATGGCCGCTGACCGACAAGCTCGCCAGTGGAACTCTCAGGCTCCAGAGTCTTAACCTGGGCCGATGGACAGCCGCCGGTTGCAGCAGGAGCCGCAGAATGAGGCTCCGGCGTCCGGCCAATTTCCTGCAGACGTTTTTCAACCGCCGCCTCGTCAAATTCGTCAGCATCACGCTTTTCAATGGTGATTGCGCCCTGCGGACAGTCACCGAGGCAGGCGCCAAGACCATCGCACAGGTTATCAGCCAGCAACTTCGCCTTGCCGTCAATAATCTGAATCGCGCCTTCGGCACAGGAGGGGACACAAAGTCCACAGCCATCACATTTTTCTTCGTCAATCCTGACCATTTCACGTATTGCCATCGTTATCCTCCCGTAAAGAACTGATTTTTCGCCAGACTAACCGTAAATCCCCTGACTGGCTTTGACCTGTATCAAAAAAAGCCCCCGGCACGACTTGCCGGGGGCTTTTCAACTCTGGCTGCAGTGAGTAAATCAGCAGTCGTAGTAAAGTGAAAACTCTTCCGGGCAAGGACGCATCCGCACCGGATCAACTTCATTCTCACGCTTGTAGCTGACCCACATGTCAATGACATCCTTGGTGAAGACGTCGCCCTTGAGCAGGAAGTCGTGATCAGCCTCAAGACTGTCGAGAGCTTCTGCCAGGGTACCGGCAACATGCGGGATGTCCTGCAACTCTTCCGGCGACAAGCCGTAGAGGTCCTTGTCGATCGGCTGGCCCGGATCGATTTTATTATCGATACCGTCGAGGCCGGCCATCATCAATGCGGAGAAGCAGAGGTAGCCATTGGCAGACGGATCGGGAAAACGGCACTCAACGCGGCGCGCCTTGTCGTTATTGGTATTCGGAATCCGCAAGGCCGCAGACCGGTTGCGGTTTGAATAGGCCAGATTGACCGGAGCTTCGTAACCGGGGACCAGACGCTTGTAACTGTTGGTGGTCGGGTTGGTGAAAGCGTTCAGGGCCTTGGCATGTTTGATAATTCCACCGATGAAGTAAAGAGCCGCTTTGGACAGGCCGCCATAGCTGTCGCCGGCGAAGAGGTTTTTGCCCTCTTTCCAGATCGACATGTGGCAGTGCATGCCCGAGCCGTTATCGCCGAAAACCGGTTTCGGCATAAAGGTCACCGACTTGCCATTCAAAAAAGCCACATTCTTGACGATATATTTGAACCATTGCAGGGTATCACCCATCGAAAGCAGCGAATCAAAACGCATGTCGATTTCACTCTGACCACCGGAAGCAACCTCATGGTGGACCGCCTCGATATTCATGCCGACGCTCTGCAGCACTTCGACCATTTCATTCCGCAGGTCGACCATGCTGTCGGTCGGCGCGCAGGGAAAGTAACCTTCTTTGTGGCGTGGCTTGTAGCCGAGATTGGGGAACTCCTCACGACCGCTGTTCCAGATACCTTCGACCGAGTCGACGCAGTAATAGGATTCATTGGCCGACGAAGCATAGCGCACATCGTCAAAGATGAAAAACTCGGGCTCGGGACCGACATAGACCGTATCGCCGATACCGGTTGACTTCAGATAGGCTTCGGCCTTCTGTGCAATGTAGCGCGGGTCGCGACTGTAACCCTCGCGGGTAATCGGATCGACAATATTGCAGATCAGGCTTAAGGTCGGGACCTCGATAAAGGGATCAACCTTGGCGGTTTCCGGTTGGGGCATAAGCAGCATATCGGACTGATGAATCGGCTGCCAACCGCGAATAGACGATCCGTCGAAACCGATCCCCTCTTCAAAGGTTTCCTCACCGAACTCGGTGGTGGGAGTCGAAAAATGCTGCCAGACGCCGACAAAATCGAGAAACTTGTAATCGACCATTTTACAGCCGTTGTCTTCGGCAAACTTTACTGCTTCTTTCGCTGTCATTGATAGATTCTCCTTGTGTAATTAGATCTTGACATTCGTGTTTGAGAATAACGTTTAAAGTGCGTCTTCGCCGCGCTCACCAGTGCGAATACGGACCACTTCATCGATCGGGGTAACAAAAATTTTGCCATCACCGATCCGTCCGGTCTTGGCCGTCTCGGCGATAGTATCAACAACTTTCTCAACCTGATCGTCACTGACGATAATTTCCATCTTGATCTTGGGGATAAAATCGACGACATACTCGGCACCGCGATAGAGTTCGGTGTGTCCCTTCTGACGACCGAAACCTTTGACTTCGCTGACGGTGATCCCCTGGATCCCGATCTCGTTAAGAGCTTCCTTGACTTCATCGAGCTTGAACGGCTTTATAATAGCCTCAACCTTGCGCATCAGCGTCTCCTCCCTGCAAAAGACGATCTATATCTCTTGGGTTCAGTTTCGTTCCGGAATGCATCACAGCGCGACAGTCCGAAATCTCTGGCCAGCATCCGCAATATATATGCCTACAGGCTGGACCGGTTGAAACTTCGGCCCAACATCCTGGATTAAAAGGCATTTCTGACTTGGTAAATCAGCAATAAAGGGTCGTGCGCGCAGTCACCCAGACAAAACATGCACAAGAAATGTGCACCAGCGACGAAGCCTGCCCAGAGATTAGGCAGACCTGGCCTGCGGGTAAGTCAACCACGATCAAAAAAAGGACTCTTGCCGGTTGCCGACAACGGAATTCCATAAACCAGACGCACCTGTGAATCGAGCATTCCAAGTTCCAGAACTGCTTTACCCACACTGAACATAATCCGGTTATCGACCCGCATATCGGAAGCACGACTTACCGCCGAGCCGAGCGCAATTCCAAGATCACCGACATTAAAACTGCAACAACCACCGGCATCGAGCATTGCACGACAGTCAGCAAAACCACAGAAGCCGCAATGGGGAAGACCGAGGGGCTCTTTGCGTGTTCCGATCAGCACCAGCAGTTCAACGGAATCAACATTATCCGCATCGCGCAGAAAGAACGGCAGTTCACAGCGCAGACCGATTTCACGCATCCGCGTACTGATCAGATCCTTCTCCTCACCAGTAACAATTGCGGTTGTGAGCAGATCCTTGCCTCGACCCTTGGGGGCGGTACGAGCAGCCAGACACATTTGCCGGGCAACCTCAAGCAGTCCCTCTGACTCCACCGCGCTATCAAGCTGTAACATCGCAGGCCTCCTGACCACCAATTCTTCACAGTAGCAAATCGCGCCATAATAAACATCCTGTTCGACAACTGCAAGAAAAACTGGAAACCTGTCACAATAGACAGGCCGCAACACAGAGTTCGCGGCCCGGTCAATGTAAAACTGCACGGGGAACTAGCTGCGCCACTTGATCGAGCAGCCCATCGCCGGTATTTGCGGGGAGGCAACACCACGGTCCTCAGCCAGAGCCATGACAGCCTCAAGCAGTTCCCGGTGTGTCACAGCAGATTCATCCTGCCAGTTGTCGTCGAGACGACCATGGTAAACCAGTTCGGCATCCCGGTTGAACAAAAAGGGATCCGGCGTACACTGCGCCCGGAATTGCCGCGCTGTATTCTGGGTCCCATCGATTAGATAAGGAAAGCTGATTTCCATTTCCCTGACCAGAATCCGCATTTGCTCCGGTGCGTCCTGCGGATAGTCGGGATGAATATTCACACCGAGTTCCCGGGACTGTTGTGCAAGAGCGATAAACCTTGTCCATTGCGCAATCGCATAGGGACAATGATTGCATATAAACACAACCAGCAGACCCTTGGGTCCGTAGCAATCCCAACTGTTGAATGTCTTGCCCGAGGAATCCGGCAGACTGAATGGTGACATGCTGCTGCCAAGAGGAATATCAACAGACTCAGCCAGTGTCATTATTGCCCTCCGTCAACAAACTGATCCCTGAACAACCTATTTGCGTTGATCTTACAGCATACTACGTCACCGTTTTTTAGATTACGCCAGAGGATTATTTATTACTTATTAACATTGACAAACTTTTTAGCTTCTGCGAAAATGGCGGAGTGAAAAAAGGGCTCTGGAGGCAATCCGATGTTCAGCGGGATAAAAAACAGCATTGCTGCGTTACAGGCGCTTGGTCAGCGCCAGGCGGTCAGCGCCAACAACCTGGCCAACGCAACTTCAGACAATTATCAGACCACAACGGCACATCTCAAAGAAGGCCCCACCGGGGATCCTGCGTTACAGCTTGGCAAGGACTCAAGTCCCGGCCTGCCCATGAGTGAGGCCGACGGAACGACTCGACAGTCCTCCAACGTTGATATTACTCGCGAACTGAGCAGTATGATTCCAACCCGCACAGCCTATTCCGCCAACCTCAAAACCCTGCAGGTCGCGGACGAAATGAGTGGTACCCTGCTCGACCTCAAAGCCTGAGTTGCAGGCCCTTTTTCCAACCCTGCGCAAAAAACAGCGACCAGCGTCAGCGTGATCCTAATTCCAGCAAAGAAAGACTTTCTAGGTGATAGGTCTGTGGAAACATATCGACCGGACGACTCTCGATCAATCGATAACCACCCGTTAACAGCGTCTTGAGATCGCGTGCCAGGGTCATTGGATCACAGGACACATAGAGTATCCGCGGTACGCGCTGTCGGACCAGGTCGGTCACAACCTCCCTGGCGCCACTACGCGGAGGGTCAAGCAACACCAGGTCAAAGCCTCGCTCTCCAGCACAGGCCGCATAAGCCCCCTGCGCAGAAGCTGCGACAAATTGCGCATTCGAGATTCGATTGAGAACGGCATTGGCCCGCCCCTGTTCAACAGAACAGGCAGAGTCTTCGACCGCGACCAGACTCGCAACCCGACGGGAAAACGGCAGGCTGAAATTCCCCATGCCACTGTAAAGATCGAGCACCCGCCAATCGGGTTCCGGAGAACACAACTGCAGGGCAGCAGCAACCATGCGCTTATTCTGGTTCAGATTGATCTGGGCAAAACCTCCCGCAGCATAGGCCAACTGAAGTGGCGGACTATCAACCTCTATCAGCAGGTCGCAAGGACCACCCAGATGGCGCAAAACAGCCTTGTGTCCCTGACGCAGATAAAGCGCCAGGGACCGGACCTGCTGCAGGGGGAACAGTAACTCCGCCAGGCCGCGCGCATCTTCGCCAGAGTAATGGATCACCAGGCGTAATTGACCGTCTTCGCCGATTTCCATATCCAGCTGTGAAATATGTGCCGCGTAGGCGCTGCCCTGCAGAAGGTCTCGCAGTGGCCGTAACAACTCGTTAAACTCGGGGGCAGCAACCGGGCAGGACTGAATATTGACAACAAAATGGCTGCCGGGACGAAAAAAGCCGATCGCCATCTCCCCATTACTCAGCCCCCGACACTTGAACTGCACCCGGCTGCGATAATGCCATTCTGCAGGTGATTCCAGAATCGGTGAAATCAGTTCTTCGGCAATCCCGCATTGGCGACGCAGGGTATCGCGAAAAATCTGTTCTTTGTGACCTAACTGTTCGTCATAGGGCAGCATCTGCCATTGGCAACCGCCGCAATCGCCGAAAACGGCACACTGCGGTTGGCAACGCTGGGTCGCATACTCTTCGAAGTGAACCGCCTCGGCCTCGGCATAACGTTTTTTCTCGCGTAAAAGACGCACGCGAACCCGGTCACCCGGTACTGCGCCACGGACGAAAACAACCCGTCCACCATGACGAGCCACCCCACTGCCGCCAAAGGCAAGAGAGCGGATTTCAAGCGGCCCGACCAGCCCGTCACTCATCAGCAGTCCTGGCCCTGCGGTTTGAAGGTATCAGGAGTAAAATCTTGCGTTGCAAAATAGTCTTTCAGGGTTTCGGCGCGCCGAATCAACTCCACACTGCCATCAGCGCAGAGCAGCAGTTCCTGGGGGCGCAGACGGCCATTGTACTGAAATCCCATCGCATGTCCGTGGGCACCAGTATCGTGGATCAGCAACAGATCGCCATCTTCAATCGGCGGCAACTCTCGCTGCACGGCGAATTTGTCGTTATTTTCGCACAGTGAGCCGACAACATCATAAATCCGGTCATGCGGCAGAGTTGTTTTGCCGATCACGTCGATATGATGATAGGCCTCGTAGAGAGCCGGTCGCATCAGTGCCGACATGCAGCTGTCAACACCGATATAGTTCCGATAAGTCTGCTTGCTGTTGATCGCGCGCGTTACCAGGGCACCGTGCGGCCCAGTCATGTAACGTCCGCTTTCCATCACCATTTTCGGGACATAACCATGTTGCGCCTTGAACTGATCGAACAACGCGGCAATCTCGGCGGCCATCAGGGTCAGATTAAGCGGTTGCTGTTCCGGATTGTAGGGAATCCCGAAGCCCCCGCCGATATTGACGAACTCGAAACGTATGCCCAGTTCAGCTTCAACCATCTCGGTCACCTGCAGCAGCATGCGCGCGGTTTCGACCATATAGCTGTGATCAAGTTCGTTGGACGCAACCATGGTATGCAGACCGAAACGACTGGCACCCTTGTCACGCGCCAAACGATAGGCCTCAACCACCTGCTCATGAGTCACACCATACTTGGCCTCAACCGGGTTGCCGATAATCAGGTTACCGGTGCGACGCGGGCCTGGATTGTACCGAAAACAGACCAGTTCGGGAAATTGCGGCACCTTGTCGATCAGTGAGATGTCATCCAGATTCAGGATGCAGCCGCCTCCTTTGGCCGCAAATTCAAATTCCTCGGGGGTTGTATTATTGGAAGTGAACATAATCTGCTCACCGGTCACACCGACCTCGCGGCTGAGGATTAATTCCGGGATCGAACTGCAATCAAAACCGAAGCCGAGCTCCTGCATAATCTGCAGTATCCGCGGGTTCGGTAACGCTTTGACCGCATAGTACTCCTGAAAACCCTCAATCCCGGCAAAAGCCGTCTTGAGCGCTTCACCCGTGCGGCGGATTCCAACTTCGTCATAGATATGGAACGGGGTTCCGTAATGTGCGGCGAGCTCTTCTATCACCGGCAGCAGGCGGGTTTGAAAATCTTCGGACATCGGCATCTTACCTACTCCTCATTGATCCAGGCTGATTTTTCGGGTTTCTTTGAGAATATCCAGAACAATACGCACACTGACCTGAGTAACAGCATCAAGCGCGGTAAAATCCTCGCGCAGACAACGTCCCAGTTCCTGCAGAGAAGTGATACGCAGCTTGACCAGGTAATGCCAATCCCCACTGGTCTGAAAAACTTCCTGGGCACCGGGGATGGCGCCCAGTCGGGCGCCGATATCCGTCGCGCCTGACACCTGCAGTTGAACAAAGGCAATCAGTCCCTGGCCGAAATGGGCCGGGTTAAGCCGCACCTCGTAGCCCTGAATAACCCCCTGTTGCTCAAGTTTACGGATTCGCTCCAGCACCGCGGATGGGGCCATCCCGACCTGACGTGCGACCTCTGCGTTGGGAATACGCGCCTTCTCCTGAAGAATCTCCAGAATCTTCAAGTCGATTTCGTCAAACATTCTCTGATTTTCCATAGTCACAGAATTTTATTCTGCAACGGTCGAAAAGTCAAGATATGGGAAACGGCCCAGATCCACCGGCCCTATATAAGTATTGATTGCTGGCATCTCGATTTCGGGTAAAAATCATCTTGTCGATGTGGTTTTCACCCGACAATCGTCAGATCTGGCGAATATTGTTAAAAGTGGCCCTCTATATGCCTTTCT
>JAJRWF010000089.1 GCA_024276905.1 Deltaproteobacteria bacterium | reverse complement strand
TTCCGGCAACAGCACAGACAAGCGGCCGACAAAGTCAGAACGGTCGCTGTCGTCTTTGAAGAGCGGTCGTCGTTCGATTCCGCGGCAGATAATATGATGAAGTGCGCCGGGGGCGTCTATGCGGGCTTGTCGTGGCATGAGGAAAGTATGCCACAGGGTCGAAATATAGGAAAAGCATAATTACATGGGCGTCCCTTTTGGTTTCTTTTGGTTTCTCACGCTGTGGAAACGTTTGGAAACTGTTGCCGGTCTTCTCTGATCAGTTTGTTGATTCGGTGTTCGCAACTTTGCAGGCCCCATTGACTATGGTCGCCAGTAAAAACGAAGCCAATGGGGTCTGCTTGAGAGTCATCGCCATCAGCCCCCAGCTCTTGGATCAATTGCCAGAAACTCTCCTTTTGCCATCATCTCCCACCGCAGGTTTTCATCAAGAGGTTCGGACGAAATAAAGCAGGTGTTCTGGGCATAAGCTTTGTAAAGAGAGTAGTAGGCCTCTTCCTTGGTGAAATCACGATAGGCGAATAAATTTTTGCCGTCACTGAAGAGACAATTCAGGGCCGAAAACTTGTAATTTTGCTGAATCAGTGCCGCCGTTGCAAGGAAATCGCGACCCATATCCCGAGTTGGGCAGCTCATGACGTGATAAAACAACACCTCCGTATCGCGGGCATCGGCTCCGAGTCCCGGCTGGTTGATTGCGGGGAGCAACCCCTGGTAGTCGTAAACCACGCCGTTATGAAAAAATGCCCTGTTGCCGATGAAAAATGGGTGGGCGTGGCGGGTGTTGGAGGTGTTTTCCCAGGCGGATTTGCGCAGATGCAGGATCATCACCGGCGAGGTCTGCGCTGCGCTTAAGATGCTGACGACCTTGTCGGTCTCTTCCAGCAGATTATCGCCGCTTTTATACACAACCAACGCCCCCCGTTGATAGAAGGCCAGCCCCCAGCCATCCTCGTGTCCGGGAGGGTCTTCGGCCATGACCATGCCAGTACGCGCAAGCTCACAGAAGCGTACGACGACGTCCTGATGTTCTGCATAGTCGAAATTGGTGATTCCCAGAACCCTGCACATCTAGAAAAACCACCTGGCAACGACAACGGCCACGAGGATACCGATAAAATCTGCAACCAGACAGACCGGCACCAGGTAGCGGGTTTTTTTGATGCCGACGGCCCCCAGGTAAACGGCCAGCACGTAAAAGGTGGTTTCGGCGCTGCCCATGATCACCGCCGACATATGGGTGGCCATGGAGTCCGCGCCGGTGGTTTGAACGATGTCGGTAAAGAGTGCGGTCGAAGCGCTGCCGGAGAGCGGCTTGATGATCGCCATGGAGACGACTTCGATCGGGATATCCAGAAAGGCAAAGACGCTGTAAAAGGCATCCCTGAGGATATCGAAAGCACCTGACGCCTGGAAACCCTTGATGGCGACGAAGATGGTCAAGAGGTAAGGGAATATTTTGAGAATAATCGCTGGCCCTTCCTTGGCCCCGGCGACGAAGGAGTCATAGACCCTGACCTTCTTGCAAGTCCCGTACAATACCGTGAACAGAATAAACAGCGGGATAATCAGCAGCGAGAGATATTCAAACAATTTGATCATCTGAAAACCCTCCTGAACGCAGCTAGGACCAGCAGCGCCGTCAGAGTCGAAATCGTGGTGGCGATCAGCACCGGAAAGACAACCGCGGCCGGATTACTGTTGCCGTAACCGGCCAGGATACCGATCACGGAGAAGGGGATCAGCTGGATACTGGCCGTGTTGATGACGATGAAGGTCATCATCTCGGGAGTGATGGTCCCTTTGTCCTCATTGAGGCTGTCGAGATCCTGCATCGCCTGGATCCCCAGCGGGGTGGCCGCGTTACCGAGTCCGAACAGGTTGGCCAGAACGTTCAGGGTGATGGCAGTGATGGAGGGATGATCGCCGGGAATTTTTTTGAACAAGCGACAGATGATCGGCTTGAACAGGTGGGCGATCCGGTAGATCAGGCCGGAGTCTTCAAGGATTCTGGTGATCCCCATCCAGACCGAGACAATACCGAGGAGATAGAGCGAGACCTCCACCGCCGATTTCGCACCGTCGAAGAGCGACGTGGTAAACGCCTCCAGATTGCCGGTAAAAATGGCGAAAACGATGCTGACGCAGATCATGATCAGCCAGAGGACGTTAATGGGGTGCCCCCGGGGAAGGCCATATTTCTGATCAACAGCTGCCTGCGCTCCGTATTCAGCTCCACCTCGGCGCCGATCGGCAGGGTGATCTTGTTGGCGACATGACCGATGTTGGGGCAATGCACCACCGGGAAATCCAGCTCCATTTGTGCAGCCAGGATGTCATAGATCTGCCGGCTTCTGATACCGCGGAAATCGCCGAGAAGAAGCGCCTTGATCCCGGTAAACTTGCCGGCCAGAATCCACTGGGTCAGGTAGCGGTCGACCTCGTGCCGCTTTTCATCGACATCTTCAAAAAACAGGATCGCACCCTGCGTGTCGATCTCCCAGTCGGTCTTGAGCAGGGCGGTCAGGGTGATCAGGTTGCCCCCTTTCAGAATCCCGGTGGCGGACCCTGGCTGATAAACCTTGAAACGGACCCCTTTAAACAAATTTTTCTGCGGATAGCCTTTGACGGCGTTGACCAGCGACTGCTGCGTGAATGCCGTCGGCGTGCCCAGGTTGATCAGCATCGGCGCATGGAGAGTCACCAGCCCGGTGCGCTCGTAGATTGGATTGAGCAGGGCGCTTAAGTCACTGAAACCGGCGATGATTTTAGGGTGCTTTACGATCAGGTCGAAATCGATGAACGGCAGTGCCTTCATCGCACTGTAACCCCCGCGCAAGGCAAGGAGAATGTCGACTCCGGGATCGGCAAACGCCGCATGGATTTGCTCTGCCTTCTCTTGCGGCGCGGGAAGAATCTCGGGAAATTCTGGATTGACCACGTTGACACCGAGCCTTGTGAGTTGCCGGATGCCGGCGGCAAAGTCCCGCTTCTTGCTGATTAAATAACTGGGCGTCACAATGAAAATGTTATTCAAGGTAAAATCTCCATTTTGAATCCGTGGGAAAACGGCAAAAAAGAGTGTAAGTGCTTGACCTGAATAAGTTCTTGGAAAAACCCGAAAAGGTTCGCTGGCGATTCTTGAGAAGCGCAGGCAAACCAATGACCTGTGCTCTCCGCCGCTGATGGGCTCATTGAATCAGGATTATGTAAAATATAGATAGAAAAATCTGCTTTTCATGTCAATTTTGTTTGCCGTTTTGCGCTGGAGACCATTTGGCGCATGCGTTGAAGTGCTTGTTGGTCCGATTTTCCTTTTACTGCCGATTGGCGGCCTCTCTTCCCTTTCACAATCCTCAGCGTTCGTCTAAGATATCCTGGTCTTTGTTCAATAAATTATTGAACACTCTTTCCTCAACGAGGTGAACCGTGCACGGCTGGAGCGGAAAAATTCTGCGGGTCAACCTGAGCGATCAGACGACGGACGATCTGCGCCTCAACCCGGACATTTACGCACGCAATATCGGCGGCAAGGGGCTGGCCGGGGAACTGCTGTTCGACCATTTTCAACGCGGCTGGGACGATCCGCAGCTGCCGCTGGTTTTTATGACCGGCCCACTGAACAACACCGTGTCACCGACCTCGGGGCGGATGACGGTGATGTCGCGCTCACCACTGACCGGGGCGGTCTGTGACGCCTCGGTGGGCGGCAAAATGGGCACCCTGCTCAAACGGGCCGGTTACGACGGGATGATTCTGAGCGGCACAAGTCGAAACTGGTGCGGCCTGAATATCAGCGAAAGCGGGGTTTCCTTTTGTGATGCCACTTCGCTCTGCGGTCTTGAGATCTCCGCCATCCATACCCGACTGCAGGCTGCTCCCGGCATGGATCAGGGAGCGCACGCCATGATCGGCCCGGCGGCGGAACAGGGCGTGCGCTTTGCTGCAATCGTTTTTGACGGTCATTACTTTGCCGGGCGCGGCGGGCTGGGGTTGGTGATGGCCGAAAAACACCTGAAACATATTTCGGTCAGCGGCGGTCTGAAAACAGCGGTTTTCGACCGCGCTGAACTGCAGGCCGCGCAGGAAGAAATCTACCGCCTGGTCTCCGCCTCGCCGATTCTCACTGGAGATCTGGGGATCAGCAACTACGGTACCGGCGCGCTCTACGACCTGATGCGCAGCCGCCGCATGATGCCGACCGCCAATTTTCGCCAGACCTATTTCGAGCATTCAGCGGCAATGAATGCCGCAGCCTATAAAAATCGTTACCGCACCAAAAAGTTCGGCTGCGCCGGATGCCATATCCTGTGCAAAAAAATTGGCGCCAAAGGGGAAATTATCCCCGAGTTTGAGACCATGTCGCACTTCAGCTCCCTGGTCGGTAACCGCGATCTGGAGGCGGTGGTCGAGGCCAACCGGATCTGCAACGAGGCGGGCATGGATACCATTTCCGCCGGGGTCACCCTGGCGACCTATGCCGAAATCAGTGAGCAGGAGCTTGCGCCGGAAAAGATGTTGGGGCTGCTCGCAGATATCGCCGCCGGGCGTGGTGAAGGAACAGCGCTGGGCCAGGGATCCCTGCGGTTTACCCAAGAGGCCGGTCGGCCGGAAGTCGCGATGGTCTCGAAAGGGATGGAATTTCCCGCCTATGACCCACGCGGGGCGCAAGGCATGGCGCTGGCCTATGCCACCTCGACCCGTGGCGGCTGCCATCTGCGGGCCTACCCGATCTCCCATGAAATTCTGCGCAAGCCGGTCTCCACCGACCGCTTTTCGTTGAGTGGCAAGGCGCGGATCATCAAGATCAGTGAAGATATGAATGCAGTGGTCGATTCCCTGACCGCCTGTAAGTTTCTCTTTTTCGCCGCTTCGCTCGAAGAGTACGCGCGGGCGTTGAACGCGGTGACCGGGATGCAGACCAGTGCCCAGCAGCTGCTCGCAACCGGCGAACGGATCTACTACCGCGAGCGGATCATGAACGCCCGCAACGGCTTTGATGCCAGCGATGACGATATTCCGGCGCGCTTCTTTACGGAGAGCGGCAGCAGCAGCGCGACAATTCAGGTCGCACCGCTCGACCGGCAGGAATTTCTGCAGGAACGCGCGGCCTACTACAGGATCCGCGGGCTGGATGAAAACGGCCTGCCGACGGCGGAGAAATGTGCCGCACTGGAACTGCCATGCTGAAACTGCTGAACAAGTATGCCCAGAAGCTGGTGAACCACGGACTCTGCCTGCCTGACACACCGCTGGTCGGCGGCGTCAATGACTGCGTACTCTGGAACCGCCAAGACCCCCACAGCACCGAACTGGAAAAGATCGTCGCCGGGCTCAACATCAACAGCATCATCCTGGCGCGGCCGGTTGAGCCCTTCGCCAGCATCCTCGATTATCACTGCCGTAACTGTACAGCCGAGTTTGTTCCCGAAGATACCGAAACCCGCACCTTTCTCCATGCGATTCCGGTGGCACGCTCCCTGACGGCGGCGGAGATTATCCCCCTGCTGCAAAAACGTAAGGGCTGCGTGGTTGAAGGACAGGGGATCATCGCAACCGGTACGGTCAGCCCGGAGCAGGCCTTCGTCGTCTTCAGCTCAATCATCTTTTCGGCGTTTGTGAAGTTCTTTGTCGATTACGCTTACGTGCTACAGACCGGGGCTGCGGATGAAGAAGCAAGGGAAATGCTGCCAGCACTGCTGGCCACCTATGATCAGTTTTTACCGAACGACCCGACGGTCGAACTTGAAGCGGGGACTTTTTCAACGCCGGATGAGATTGTCCAGGCAATGATCGCGGCGGGACGGGCAACGGTCGATGCGCGAATGGTCGATTCGTTCTTCGGCAATATTTCCTACTTTGCCCATGACAATGTCTACATCAGCCAGACCGGCTCCTCGCTGGATGAGCTGGCGAGCTGTATCGACGCCTGTCCCCTCGACAACTCCGCCTGTACCGGCATCACCGCCTCAAGCGAGCTGGTCGCGCACCGCGATATCTATCTGGGCGGTGAACAGCGGGCCATCCTGCACGGCCACCCCAAATTCAGCGTCATCATGTCGATGCTCTGCTTTGAAGAGCAATGTCAAAACCGGGGGAAATGTCACATCAGGTGCAAAAAGGAGCGCTTTATCGGCGATATTCCAATTATTCCCGGTGAAGTCGGCACCGGACCCAGAGGACTCAGTCGCACCCTCCCGCCCGCGGTACAGGGTCGGCGCGGCGCCATCGTCTACGGTCACGGTGTTTTCACCGTCGGCCACAAAGATTTTCGCGAGGCCTTTACCAACCTTTCTGCAATTGAGGATCAGTGTCGGCAGGCCTACCTGCAGCTGATCGCTGATCTTTCCGCAGGATCGGCACAAGGTTGATAATTCTAAGAGAATGGACAGGGATCAAGCCCTGGCAAAAGGACTCGGGTTGCAGAGATTCTTGCTCTCCTTGGCGACCGCATTGCAGTTAAGGCAACGGTGACCGGGATCATCCATCAGGTCCTTGGCCTGCTCATCTTTCCCTTCTTTACGTAACGAACAGATATGCAGCCAATGACCTGCCGGATCCTTGCATTCGGTTTTCGCTGAGTCTGACATAGAACCTCCGGGTAAAAGGTGTTGGTTGTCTGGCGATTATAACATTCTTCGAACAGTATGCCGAAATCTGACCCCGGGAAAAAGTCGCAACGATTAACTGAAAATAACTCCTGCTTTGCTTGACCCGAGGAATTGTTTAGTTAAATTGTAAGATATTGAAAGTCTCGAAAAGCCGAACCCTTTGTGAGAAGGGGACGGAAAGCCACGGGTCTTTTCCTCCATAGCGCCTTTAAGACAGCCGAGCTGCCGAAAGACACAACGTCTCCACGGCAGCTCGGCTTTTTTGTTTGAAATTTATGGGGTTGACAGTAAAGCGGTATTGCGGTACTTATTTACCATAATAAAAATCAGCCGAATGTCTTTCTACCAAGCGGCACCCGTCAGGAGAACCATATGAGCAAAAAATCTGTCAAAGAGATTGTCAGTTTTTGTCAGGAAATCTTCGAAGACATCAGCTTCATCAGGGCGCGTGAGTGGAAAGATGCTCACCCGGGGCGCAAGGTGATCGGCTACATGCCGGTCTACGTGCCGCGTGAAATCATCCATGCCGCCGGGATGCTGCCGCTGGGAATTCTTGGTGGTGGTGCTGACATGGAAGTGATCCATGGTGACGCCTATTACCAGAGTTACATCTGCCGTATTCCGCGTTCGACCATCGAACTGGCAATTACCGGACGACTCGACTTTGTCGACGGCATGATGTTTCCCTCGATCTGCGATGTCATACGCAACATGTCCGGCATCTGGCAGCTGCTCTTCAAAGACAAATTCGTCCGCTACTTCGATACGCCACAGAATTTCGAGGACCAGGTCGGCGGAGCTTTCTATGTGCAGGAACTGCACGAGCTCAAGGCCGGGCTCGAAAAACTGGGCGACTGCACGATCAGTGACGCCGATATCAACAATTCGATTGTCGTCTACAACGAAAATCGCGCCTGGGTCAACAAGGTCTACGACTACCGCGCCGCCACCCCCTGGAACGCGCCTGCAGCCGAAGTCTACCTGCTGATGCGCGCCGGGATGGTGCTGCCGGTCGAAGAACACACCCGCCTGATGCAGGATTATCTGGCCGCCGCCGACAGAGAAGAACGCCCCATGCGCGATAACTGCCGGGTCACCCTGATCGGGACCTTCTGCGAGCAGCCGCCGCTCAACCTGATCAAGTCACTTGAGATGGCCGGCTGCTACATCGTCGATGACGACAGCATGCTGGTCACGCGCTGGCTGCTGAAAGATGTGCCGAGCGACGGCGACCCGCTCGAAAACCTCTCGCAGGCTTTTTTGCACCACAGCGCCGAAACTGCCGCCAAGTACGAGCCCAACCTCGAAGAGAAGGGCAACTACATGCTCGAATCGATCCGCAAACGCGGCGCCGACGGGGTGATTTTCGCCGCCCCCAGCTTCTGCGATCCGGCCCTGCTTGACCAACCGATGATGGTCAAGCGTCTGAAAGATGCGGGTATCCCCTACATCACCATGCAGTATGCCGAGAACTCGGGACAGATGCAGCCGATCCGCGAACAGGCTGGCACCTTTGCCGATTCGATCAAATTATGGAGTGCCTCATGAGGACACAGGATGTCGTTAAATCTCATTCGCAACTGCTGCAAAAAGAGATGATCAGCCGCAATTATGACCGCATCACCGGCGGCGAGGCCAAGGTCTCCTCGACCTTCGTGCCGGGCAATCTCAACGAACTGCTGATGTGCTTCGATATTGCCAATAATCTGCCCGAGATCAACGCGATCCAGAATGCGATGCGTAAAAAATCGGGTGAAATGATCACCAATGCCGAGCGCTCCGGCCATTCGGAAGATGTCTGTACCTACGTCAAGGCCGATATCGGCATGATGGAGAAGGGCAATATCGCGCCCAACGGCAAGCCTTTCCCCAATCCCGACATGCTGCTGCTCTCCTACACCGGCTGCTTCACCTCTCTCAAGTGGTTCGAGCTGCTGCGCGAGCAGTACCAGTGCCCGACGGTGATGCTGCATGTACCCTATGCCGCCGACGGCAAGCCGACCAAAAACATGCGTGACTACATCGTCAAACAGCTCAAGGAGGATGTTATCCCGCTGATGGAGCAGGTCTCGGGCATCAAGTTCGATATCGACCGCCTGCGCGAGTATCTGCGCAAATCGGCCCGGGCCGAGGACGATCTAGTCTGGATGCTTGAACAGTCGAAGCGCAAGCCCTCGCCCATCGACTGCTACTTCGGTGGCGTCTACTACATGGGGCCGATCTTCACCGCCTTTCGCGGCACCGATGAAGCGATCGATTATTACCAGATGCTGCGTGGCGAAATTGAGCAGCGAATTAAACTCGGGCTTTGCGCCCAGACCCCGGAAGGGGATATGCCGGAAGAAAAATACCGCCTGGTGGTCGAAGGGCCGCCCAACTGGACCTCGTTCCGCGAGTTCTGGAAGATGTTCTATGAGATGGGTGCGGTGGTGGTAGCCAGCACCTATACCAAGGTCGGCGGCGTCTACGACTACGACGACTTCCGCCACGACCCGGATCATCCGCTGGCAACCCTGGCCGACTACTGTCTGGGCGTCTACACCAATCGCAACCTGCCAACCCGGGTCGATATGCTGGCGCGCAACGTCAAGGAGTATGAAGCCGACGGCCTGCTGATCAACTCGATCAAAAGCTGCAACAGCTTTTCGGCCGGACAACTGGTGATGATGCGTGAGGTCGAGAAGCTGACCGGCAAACCGGGCGCCTTCATCGAAACCGACCTGGTTGACCCGCGCTATTTCTCGGCCGCCAACGTCAAGAACCGCCTGGAGAGCTACTTCCAGATGATCGATCAGAAACGCCGGGCCGGGGGCTCAGCGCTGGCGTCGTGAAAAAGACTCTCGATGAGTCTATCAAAAGTCAATTTTCAGCATCCCTTCTCCCTGAGGGAGAAGGTGGCCGAAGGTCGGATGAGGGGCGTTTTTGCAACCGTTTCCCCCTCACCCTGACCCTCTCCCTCAGGGCGAGGGGAGAGCTTTAGAAGGTTAGCGCTAATATGGTCAAATAAAGGACATCATATGCGTACATTTATCGGAATTGATCTAGGCTCGACCACCACCAAAGCGGTGTTGATGGATGAGAACCGCCAGGTCCTCGGTCGCGGTATCACCAACTCGCGGTCCAACTATGACGTCGCCGCGCGGGTCTCCAAGCAGGAATCGAAGATTGCCGCCCGCTTCACCCTGTTCAAGAACGCCCTCGGCAGCGACGGCGGTGCCGACCTGCTGCTGGCCGATCTGGAGCGCAACTTCCGCCTCGAACAGTTTCTTTCTGAACTGAACCAGCTCGAGGAAACCTGCAACGGCTATCTCGATCACGAGCGGTTTAAAGATCTGAAAGGCCCCTTGCGCGAAGCCCTCGACAGCGTCTTCAAAACCATCAGCGCCGAAGCGCCCGCCATTTATGCCCCCGGTGCTGAACGTAAATC
>JAJRWF010000088.1 GCA_024276905.1 Deltaproteobacteria bacterium | reverse complement strand
TTGTGTGACTTGGTTGGGTATTTAATCCGAGTCTGAATCCTGCGCTGGGAATGACAGTGATTTATTGATTGCAAATCTCAGGCGCCCATGCTAGATACAAGCCCCTGTCGCAGCGGTTCGATTGCAGGACAGATCGAAAGTTGAACGTACAATGCGCCAGTAGCTCAGTTGGATAGAGCATGTGACTTCTAATCACAGGGCCGAGGGTTCGAATCCTTCCTGGCGCGCCATCATCGTGTGTTTTTGCTGTTGACAACGAAGATGCTGTTCCTTAAGATAGCCGAGTTTTTTACGGTGGGTGTAGCTCAGTTGGTAGAGCACTGGATTGTGGCTCCGGTTGTCGAGGGTTCAAGCCCCTTCACTCACCCCAATTTACGACAATGCTCACCTTCCGGCCCGGGAGCCAGTCACACTTGATTGGTGGGTGTGGAAGGTGAGCATTTGTTTTTTGCGAGAGTGGCGGAATTGGTAGACGCGCCAGATTTAGGATCTGGTGTCCCGTGGCGTGGGGGTTCGAGTCCCCCCTCTCGCACCACTTTACCTATTGAGCCCGTTTGTGGTATGTCGAATAGAATTAGCCCGGTTTTCAGTGAAACCCGGGCTAAGACTTTTATTTTCAGCACTAAAAGGACCTGGTAATGAATGTCACCGTCGAAGAATTGAGTTCTATCAAGAAGAAGCTTATTGTTGAGATCCCTGCCGAGCAGGTCTCTACGGAGATTGAGAAGGCCTATCGTAAAATTGCCAAAAATGCGACGGTCAAAGGGTTTCGCAAGGGCAAGGTGCCGCGGAGAATTCTAGAGCAGCAGTACGCGCCACGTATGGAGGACGATGTCGTCGGCAGTCTGATTAACGACAGCCTCTACAAGGCAATGATTGAGAACAAGCTGAACCCGGTTTCGCAGCCGCAAATTGTCGATTCTGCCAAACTTGAAAACGGGAAGGTGTTCACCTACGAAGCCGAGGTTGAGATTCGGCCCGAGGTTGTCGCGCAAGGTTATTCTGGACTGAAGCTTGAAAAAGAGAAATTCGCCTTCGATGAGTCGGTGGTCGAAGAGCGCCTGACGCAACTGTCTGAATCGCGCAGCAGTCTTGAGGTGACCAGCCGCAAGAAAGCGCGTGAGGGTGATACGGTTATTATCGATTTTGAAGGTTTTATTGACGGTGCAGCATTCGAAAATGGCACGGCTAAAGACTATCAGCTTGAACTTGGCACCGGGAGTTTTATCCCTGGCTTCGAGGGGCAGATTGTCGGTATGAAGCGTGAGGAAGAACGGGAGGTTGAAGTCATCTTCCCTGAAAACTACGGGTCAAAAGATCTTGCCGGCAAGCCCGCAAAATTCAAGGTCGTGCTGAGTGAAATCAAGGAGAAGGTAACACCGAAACCGAATGATGACCTGGCCAAAGAGGTCGGTTTCGATGGGTTGAAGGAGCTTAAGGACCGGATTCGTGAAGATAGTATCCGCGAGCAGACCGAGCGGGTCGAAAACCAGATGCAGGAGCAGATGATGGACCTGCTGGTTGGTGCCAACGAGTTTGAAGTGCCTGAAGGAATGGTTCAGAGTCAGTTGGAGCATCTCAAGCAGAATTTCACCCAGCGTCTCCAGTCTCAGGGAATGAGCCTCGAGATGCTCGGCATGAATGATGAGGGTTTTGCGGCCGCATATCGTGAAATGGCCGACAAGCAGGTACGTGGTGAGCTGATTCTTGAGTCGATTGCCACGCAAGAAGAGATCAGGGTAGAAGATACTGAAATTGACGCCAAGATCGAAGAGTTGGCCCAGCAGTCGAATGCGCCGGTAGAGCAGGTTAAATCGTATTTCGCCAACCCTCAGGCCAAAGAGGGGCTGGTCGCGCAGATTCTGCATGAAAAAGTTGTTGCGTTTCTTGTCGACAAAGCCGAAGTGACCGAGGTTGAGCCCGTGGTGGAGGAACCCGTTACTGACGCTGAGCAGGCAGAAGAGAAGGAGGGTTGAATCGATGAGTCTGGTCCCGATGGTGGTAGAGGACAGCGGCCGTGGTGAGCGTGCTTATGATATTTATTCACGCCTGCTCAAAGACCGCATCATTTTCCTGGGGGGAGCCATTGAAGATCATATGGCCAATCTGATCATTGCTCAGCTACTTTTTCTCGAATCAGAAGATCCGGACCGCGACATCCATCTCTATGTAAATTCTCCGGGTGGTGTCGTGACGGCCGGGATGGCAATTTACGATACCATGCAGTATCTGAAGGCCCCTGTTTCGACCATTTGTGTCGGCCAGGCAGCCAGTATGGGAGCTGTTCTTCTTGCCGCAGGTGCGCCGGGTAAGCGTTTCGCCCTGCCTCACGCCCGTGTCATGATTCATCAACCACTAGGCGGGTTTCAGGGACAGGCGACCGATATCAGTATCCATGCCAAGGAAATACTGCGCATGCGCGAAACCCTCAACCACTTGCTGGCCAGACATACCGGCCAGAAGTTCGAGAAGATCGCCGATGATACAGAGCGCGACTTCTTCATGGATAGTCAAGTCGCCTGTGACTATGGTATCATTGACTCCATTGTTGAAAGAAAATCCTGAAAAACTGAAGCAGGGAGGATAGTTACGTGAGTTCCAGAGATGGCCAGTCGGGAAACCTGACCTGCTCTTTTTGTGGCAAATCACAAGAAGAAGTTAAGAAGCTGATTGCCGGTCCCACGGTCTATATCTGCGATGAGTGTATTGAGTTGTGTAACGACATCATTGTCGAAGAAGCACGTCTCGATAAGAATTCAGACGATGGCCCGGCTCAGCTGCCTAAGCCTGCGGAGATACGTGAAACCCTGGACGAGTATGTTGTCGGTCAGGACCGGGCCAAAAAGGTCCTGTCGGTAGCGGTTTACAACCACTACAAACGGATCGAGAGTATCGGCCGAAGTGATGGTGTGGAGATCCAGAAGAGCAATATCCTGCTGCTGGGACCGACCGGGAGCGGGAAAACCCTGCTGGCTCAGACGCTGGCCAGGGTGCTTGACGTTCCGTTCGCAATTGCAGATGCGACCAACCTGACCGAAGCCGGTTATGTGGGTGAAGACGTCGAAAATATCATTCTCAGCCTCTTGCAGGCCGCGGATTATGATCTTGAGAAGGCTCAGCGCGGCATTATCTACATTGATGAGGTCGACAAGATTGCGCGTAAATCGGAATCGCCCTCAATAACCCGTGATGTCTCAGGAGAGGGCGTCCAGCAGGCTCTGCTCAAGATCATCGAGGGAACAACGGCCAGCGTGCCTCCCAAGGGAGGGCGTAAGCATCCACAGCAGGAATTTCTCAAGGTCGACACAACCAACATTCTCTTTATCTGCGGTGGTGCATTCTCGGGTCTTGAGAAGGTTATCAGTAAACGGATCGGGACCAAGGGGATGGGTTTCGGCGCTGAGGTTAAATCCAAAAATGAAGATGATCTGGGCGAACTTTTGGGTCAGACCCAGCCTGGAGATCTGCTGAAGTATGGCCTGATCCCTGAATTCGTCGGACGTCTGCCGGTGATCGCGACCCTCGCCGAATTGGATGAGTCTGCGCTGATCCAGATTTTAAGAGAGCCGAAAAATGCGCTGGTCAAACAGTATCAGCGTCTGTTTGAAATGGAGAATGTCACGTTGAAATTCACGGACGGGGCGTTGGTTGCCATTGCGCACGAGGCTCTAGAGCGTAAAACCGGAGCCCGCGGGCTGCGCTCGATTATCGAGAATGCGATGCTCGACATCATGTACGATATTCCATCACAGGATCAGGTTAAGGAAGTCGTTATCAATGAGGACGTGATTGTCGGCGGCAAGGATCCGATTGTGCTCTACGATGTTGCTGAAAGCGCCTGATCGTACTTTATCTTTCGAAAATATGACTTATTGTTGGAGCGCGGAACCTGTGTCAGGGGACCGCGCTTCTTTTCCTTCCGCCTGAATCTGCCCTTGGTCGTACGAATTCAGGCGACAGAATACAGGTAAGCCTATTCATGAATTCTCCTGATTCGATAAATGATCTGACCCCTCTGGTCCAGGACATCCCGCTGTTGCCACTCCGTGACATCGTGGTTTTCCCGCATATGGTCGCTCCTCTGTTTGTCGGTCGTCCGCAATCGATTGCTGCTCTTGAGGCCGCCGAGAAAACCGATAAGCAGATTTTTCTGGTAACTCAACTGGATCCGCAGACGGAGTCCCCCGGCCTGGACGATCTTTACCATCTCGGGGTCTGTGGCAAGATTGTACAGATGCTCAAGTTGCCAGATGGGACCGTCAAGGTTCTGGTTGAGGGCGTGATGCGTGCGCAATTGAAAGAGTTGCGTGATGAGGGGGACCTGCTGCTGGCAACAACAGAGCGACTCGCCGATATCCCGGCCTCGACGCTTGAGGCCGGCGCGGTTATGCGTGCGGTTCGTAACACGTTTGACAATTATGTCGGGATGAGCAAGCAAATTCCGGCAGAGGTCAGTGCCACTGCGGCTTCGATAGAGGATCCGTCAGTTTGTGCAGATACCGTTGCGGCCCACCTGCAGATACCGATTCCTGACCGTCAGGAAGTTCTCGCCCAGTTGAATGTGGTGCTGCGTCTCGAGAAGTTACTTGAGCTTCTGGAGCAGGAAATTGAAATTCTGCAGATCGAAAGTCGGATTCGCAGCCGGGTCAAGACCCAGATGGAGCGCAGCCAGAAAGAGTACTATCTTAATGAACAGATGCGGGCTATTCAGCAGGAGCTCGGGGAGAAAGATGAGTTCAAACAGGAACTTGCAGAGTTCGAGAAGCAGATAGATAAGAAGAAGATGTCGGCCGAAGCGACCGAGAAAGCACGTCAGGAGTTGCGCAAACTCAAGATGATGTCGCCGATGTCGGCCGAGGCAACGGTGGTGCGTAATTATATCGAATGGCTGCTTGCTCTGCCCTGGCGCAAAGGGACGCGTGATCGGCACGATCTGGAGAAGGCCGAAGCGATTCTCGAAGCGGACCATTACGGGCTTGAAAAGGTCAAGGAACGTGTTCTTGAATATCTGGCGGTGCAGGCCCTGGTCAAACAGATCAAAGGGCCGATCCTCTGCCTCGTCGGCCCGCCCGGGGTGGGTAAGACTTCACTCGGGCGTTCAATAGCGACAGCTCTGGGTCGTAAATTCCAGCGGATATCTTTGGGCGGAGTCCGTGATGAGGCGGAAATTCGCGGCCACCGTCGAACTTACATCGGGGCGATGCCTGGCAAGATCATCCAGGGCTTGCGCAAGGTGGGGGTCAAAAATCCGGTTTTCATGCTGGATGAAATTGACAAGATGAGTACGGACTTTCGTGGAGACCCTTCCTCGGCCTTACTTGAGGTGTTGGACCCGGAGCAGAATCATACGTTCGGTGATCATTTCCTGGATATTGATTACGATCTGTCACAGGTCCTGTTTATCGCGACGGCGAATAATCTTCATACGATTCCCCGTCCGCTGCATGATCGGCTTGAAATAATCCATATTGAAGGCTATACCGAAGAGGAAAAGCTCAACATTGCCAGGCGTTATCTGCTGCACAAACAGACGGCGGCACATGGGCTCAAATCGGACGAGGTCAAGTTTTCTGATGCCGCGGTGTTGGAAGTGATTCGTCGTTACACCAAGGAATCGGGTGTGCGCGGCCTGGACCGGTCTCTGGCTTCGATTTGTCGCAAACTGGCACGTCGGAGCCTGATCGACCAGCGAACCGCCTTCAGTGTCGGTTTGAAGCAGGTTGAGAAGTATCTTGGGGTGCCGCCATATAACTTCGGTGTTCAGGAAGAATCAGATACGGTTGGTGTTGCTACGGGGCTGGCATGGACAGAGGTCGGTGGTGAACTGCTGAGTATTGAGGTCAGTTTGTTGCCGGGCAGCGGAAAGCTGACCATTACCGGCAAGCTGGGTGAAGTAATGCAGGAATCAGCCCAGGCGGCATTCAGTTATGTTCGTTCGCGCTGGAAGACGTTGGAGCTGGAGGAGGATTTTCACACCCGGATCGACGTTCATATCCATATCCCGGAAGGGGCTGTCCCGAAAGACGGTCCTTCGGCGGGAATTACTATGGCGACGGCACTCGCATCGGCACTCACCGGCCGAGCCGTCAGGCGCGAAGTGGCAATGACCGGTGAGGTCACACTGCGTGGAAGAGTGCTGGCAATCGGTGGTTTAAAAGAAAAGTTGCTGGCTGCCAGGCGAGGCGGAATCGAGACCGTATTGCTTCCGGAAGAGAACCGCAAGAATTTAGTTGATATCCCTGATTCCTTACGTAATGCCCTTAAACTTCAGCCAGTTGCCGATATGGATATGGTTCTTGAGCAGGCACTGGTGAGAATTAATGCGGGAAAGAAGGACTGAAATTTGTTTTCAGGCACGAATTTTGGGGGGTGTAAAAACGCGCCAGCCCGCAAAAAATGGGCAAAAACAGCTTGACAGCATTTTTCTGACTCTGATATATCTTATCGCGTTTTGAGGCGGAAAATTATCCCTATACTTTCAGGAGGTGTGTTGTGACTAAAGCCGATCTGGTCAATGCAATTGCGGAGAAAGCGGGACTGAGCAAGGCCGACGCCGAGGGGGCGCTTAAAGCTTTTGCTGAGGCCGTGACTGATGCTCTTAAAGCCGGTGAGAAGGTCGCACTGGTTGGTTTCGGAACGTTCAGTGTGGGAGACCGTGCTGCTCGTACCGGGCAGAATCCCCAAACGGGCGAAAAAATTCAGATTCCTGCTGCCAAGGTTCCCAAGTTCAAGGCAGGCAAGGCCCTGAAGGATGCTGTTAATTAAGATCGTAACACAGCGTAAAAATTGAACTTAGGAAGCGCGAGGCTGTCCGATTTACCCTGATTCATGGGCACCTGATGCTTCCTATTTTCGTCTGCGGGGCTGTAGTAGAGTCGGTTACAACGCCGGCCTGTCACGCCGGAGGTCGCGGGTTCGAGTCCCGTCAGCCCCGCCATTTTAAAACGGGCGAATAGCTCAGCTGGGAGAGCGCCTGCCTTACAAGCAGGATGTCGGGGGTTCGAGCCCCTCTTCGCCCACCAGAATATCAGCAGACTTGCAGGGGGCTGTAGTAGAGTCGGTTACAACGCCGGCCTGTCACGCCGGAGGTCGCGGGTTCGAGTCCCGTCAGCCCCGCCATATTGATCAAAAAGAGCAACCCTTATGCATGAGGGTTGCTCTTTTTGTTTGATTGCGCATTAGTCTTGACTGCCGCAGGCGGAGTTTTTAACATGAGCTGATTATTTACTGCCGGTGACGGTAGTTTACGCGATTCAGAATCAACCTCGTAAGCTGGAGAACTAGATGATTATTCTGCGTACTTTGCTTCTGCTGTTTATGCTCTGCCCCGTGTCACTTTATGCCGCTCCCCCGGAAAACATCGTCGCTCGCGTCGATGGGGTTCCGATTACGAGCTTTGAGTTACAGCGCCAGGTTGATCGTGTTTTGCCGTTACGCGTCAGTTTTCATGGTGGGGTTTCGGCTGAAAAAGTCAGCGAAATTCGGCGGGAGGCGCTAGATGATCTGATTGAACGCGGCTACAAAGTCAAATATGCGATCGACAATGAAATTTCGATCCCGGCATCCAAGGTTGATGACAAGGTCAAGGAAATCAGGAAGCGCTTTAAGTCCAGAAAGGCATTTGAAAAGGCCGTTGGTGCAGAGACGATTACGGGGTTGCGTGCCGCTATTTACCGTCGCTTTCTCGCGGACAAGGCGGCAGAGGTCGCTGTGGGTTTAAAGACAAAGGTCAGTGATGAAGAGATTAAGGCCTATTACGCAAAAAACAAGCACACCTTTTTTATGCCGAAACAATTTCGCGCCAGTCATATCCTGATCAAGGTTGATCCGTCATCCAACAAGGAAGAACGAGAAATTCTCAAGAAAAAAGCGGCGGACATTCTGGAGCGGGCTCTTAAGGGTGAGGATTTTTTCGATCTGGCCTATTACAATTCGGATGACAGAACCAAGTATGTCGGAGGGGATCTCGGCATGTTTCATGAGGGACAGACGGAACAACCGTTCGAAGTTGCACTGAAATTGATGAAGGTCGGTGATATCTCTGGTCTGGTGAGAACCCGCTTTGGTTATCATATTATCAAACTGACTCAACTCAATGAACCGCGACAGATGAGTTTCGATGAAGTCTCTCTGAAAATAAAGACCCGTCTTGAAAAGCAACGTCACGATGAGCTCTATGCTGAATGGCTCTCTTCTCTCAAGCAGAAATATAAGGTTGAAAAATTTGTTGAGTAATCTCTTGTCAGGGTTCCGTTCTGGTCTGCTCCTAGTTCTCCTGTTTCTGACCGCTTGTACTGCGAGTGTGCCGCCGTTGGCAGTTGAGGACCCGGAGGTTAAGATGGTCTGGCCGAAGGCTCCGGAAGTACCGCGCATCAAGTTGTTGCGTCGATTGAAGGGGGCCGGAGGGCTGGTTGACAAGAAAGCGCAGAAAGACCGTTTATTTCGCTGGCTGACCGGGTATATGGCGGAACCGATGCCGCTGATCTCACCTTATGGTATTGCGACTGACGGCCAGGGGACGATGTGGATTTCTGATCCAGGTGCCCATGCAGTCCATATGCTTAATCTCAAAAAGCGTACCGCCAGTATCTGGGCACTGTCCGGGGATGATTTCTTTGTCAGCCCGACAGGTATCAGCTATGACGCGGCTCGACAACGAATATATGTCGCAGATTCGCAGACGGGGAAAATCGTTGCCTTGTCAAAAAAGGGTGAGTTACTGCTTGAACTTAAGGGTGATCCACCGATAGCCCGGCCTGGCGGTCTGGCGCTTGGCCTTCAAGGCAATCTGCTGGTCGCCGATGTTCTCGGGGGGAAGATTCGCCGTTTTACACCTACGGGGGAAGAGCTTTCCGCTCTAGGTAGCCCGACAACTCCGGACGGGCTGTTTAACCGGCCGATCGGCCTTACTGTTGATGACAGGGGTCTGATTTATGTGATCGATTCGCTGAACTTCCGGATTGAGGTTTTGACTCCGACCGGCGAGGCGGTTGCCAGTATCGGTGAAATTGGTGATCAGCCCGGCACCTTGTCGCGTCCACGCGGGGTTGCGGTGGACAGCCGGGGGAACATCTACGTCGCCGATGCTGCTTTCGATAATATTCAGGTGTTTAATCTCAAGGGCCAGTTGTTGCTGGTCTTTGGTGGTGATGGCATGTACAGCCTGTCCATGCCGGCAAGCCTCAGCATTGATTCGCAGGATCGAATCTATGCGGTAGACAGTTTTAATCATCAGATACAGATCTACCAGTTCCTCGGACATGATGATTGAGCTCTTGCGGTATTTTTTTGCATACACTTGATCCTGTGAGTTCGGGCAGTTTAGGTCAGATGCCCCGTACGAGGAGCTGCAATATGCGTTTTCAGATAACGGTTTTGATCTTTTTCCTGGTTGCTGTCAGTCGTGTCAGTTTTGCCGTCCCGCTGACGACAACTTCGAATAAGCACAACCTTTCGAGTACTTCGATGAATAATGTGCGGGCCAGTACCGATACCCGCATCTGTGTGTTCTGCCATACCCCGCATGGTGGAACGGCCCAATCACCTCTGTGGAATCGCAAGGACCCGACGACGGCCAGTTTTCCTCTTTACAACTCGACGACGTTAAATATCGATGATGCGGCGATTGTCTCTGCCAGTCAGTACACGAATACTGATCCCAGTACCTATCCTAACGGTGCAACCCGGATGTGTCTTTCCTGTCATGACGGTGTCAGTGCAATAGGTGAGGTGTTGACGGGACTTGAGAATTTCACATCTAAAATAGCCATGAATTTTAATACGTTGCTTGATGCGTATCCCACGTCTTATAACGCATCAGGTGCCAAGGTTGTGGTTGATCTGGCCAGCTCGCACCCGGTCTCTTTTGTTTATAATGCTACGGTCAGGGACTATATCAACTCACCCGCAGGTGGGGCAGTGGGCGATGTTTACTCGTTGCCGACGGTTGTTCCACTGGATAGCAAACAACGTATGCAATGTACAACCTGCCATGATCCCCATGAGGATACCCGCACCGGAACCTATACTCTGCCGTTCTGGAGAAATCGTAGCTCCGGCAATGATATCACCGATTATGACAGTACCTGTCTGGATTGCCACCAGGGCACTGACTGGGGAGGCAGCTGGGGGGGGGCTCCGGCTATTATCCATTGAATTTTGGTGGTTCGTCTGCAGGTGTGTTTTGAGCTCGAGGAGCTGTTGTGAATAAAATCTGTTTGTTCGGTAAGTTTGTCGTCCTGTTGCTGGTTCTGCTGACGGTGTCCACGACGGGGGGTGTGTCTGCGGCGCAAAAAGGGAAGCTGCCAGGACTGCATGGTGACAAGACCATTCTACCCAAATCATGTCGAGCTTGTCATCGGGGGATGAGTATGGCAATCAACGGCGAAGAAAGAACCTGTTTGCGTTGCCACGGGAATAGTTCCGAGCGCCAACAGATGGAGGCTGGTGGATATATTACCCGCGGTGTTGTCCGTGATTATAAAGATATCGAAGTTGAACTACGTAAGCCTTACAGTCATCCGGTTTTGGTCACGAGTGGGGTGCACAAGCAACGTGAAGTCTTACCGGAAGAGCTGGCCAATGCAAAGCGACACGCCGAATGTATCGATTGCCACGAACCGCATCAGTTACAGAAGAATGCGCCTTTTCGTGGTATTAGCAAACGAGGAATCGGTAATTTCAGTGCGGATGTCAACGAGGAATACGAACTCTGTTACAAATGTCATGCTGAGAGTGCCAACCTGCCGGTAGACACAACAAATAAACGCGAAGAATTTCGCCGCACCAATCCCTCTTTTCATCCGATTGAGGGCGAGGGTGCAAATGCCTACGTAATCAGTCTTAAGCTCCCTTATGCGGCGCGCAAAGAGCAACCCGGTGATGTTTCGACTGTCAGTTGTAGTGACTGTCATGGGAGTGACAGAGACAATGGACCCAGGGGGCCGCATGGTTCACTTTATCGCGGCCTATTGGTGGACAATTATGAAATGGAATCGGGACGCAGTGAAAACCCGCGGGCTTATGCACTTTGCTACCGTTGTCATGAGCGTGACAGTATCCTCGGCAATGAGAGTTTCCCCTATCATGCCCAGCATATCCAAGGCAATGGGACGCGTGAGTTTTACGGGACCAGTTGTTTTACTTGTCATGATGCGCATGGCAGTAGAACAAACCAGTATCTCATTCGCTTCAATGAAGAAGTGGTCGAACCGAACATGGCTGGTGAATTAAAATTTAGAGCGCAGGGTGTCGCCAGTCGTCACGGATCTTGCGCGCTTAGCTGTCACGGTGTTGATCACGAACCGAAGTCTTACTGATTCAGACCGCAGGGTCAGATTTGAAGCCTCCGACCTATATCGCTCGGAGGCTTTTCTTTTTTCAAAAAGGGAAGAGCACCGGGATCAGCAGCGTTGCCAGGGCCCAACAGGCAAGGTTGAGTCCTGCTCCGGCCCGGGTGTAATCGAGGAATTTATAGCCCCCGGGACCCATAACCAGAGCGTTGGACTGATGACCGATGGGAGAGATGAAACAGATTGATGCCGCCAGGGCGATGCCCATGAAGAATGGTTTCGGATCGACGGCCAGGCTGACGGCAGTGCTGTAGGCAATGGGCGCCAGCAAGACCACTGTCGCGGCATTGCTCATGATTGCGGTTAACAGCATAGCCAGAAAAATCAGTAGTGCAAGAACCGGCCAGGGGCCAAGGGCTCCTGCTGAATCAATCAGGATTGCAGACATTCTAGCCGCCAGGCCACTTTTTTCCATCGCGATCCCAAGCGGCAGGGTGCCGGCAATCAGCAGAATGATGGACCAGTCGATACTTTCGTAGGCCTCCTTGATACTCAGGCAGTTGATCAACACCAGCAGCAGACCGCCGAGGGTGGCAGAAAGCATGATCGGTAACAGCCCCGTTGTTGCCAGCAGGATGGCTCCCGCCAGAATCGCAATCGAGGCCGGGCCTCTGTGAGGGCGGTAGGGGCTGGTTTCAATATCTCCCAGCAAAAGAAACCCATGGTTCTGCCCTATGTGAACGACGTGCTCGCGGGTTCCCTGCAGCAGCAGGACATCACCGAAGCGTAAAACAACATGATCGACTTTACGCACCACCGGTGCACCCGATCTCCAGATGGCGAGAACCGTCAGCCCGTAGGTCTCGGCAAATTTGACTTCACGCAGGGTTTTCCCGGCCATTTCACTTGTCGGGGTCAGCGACGCTTCAATGACCAGAACATCCTCCCGTTCACGAAACGGGTCTTTCGGATACTCTTTTTCGGGAACGACCAGCAAGCCTTCAGTATGATGCAGTTCCAGGATTGATTTCGGGTTCCCCTCAACGAACAGGATATCGTCTTGGAGTATTTTGCGGTTACGGTGCGGAAAGGGAAATTTCTGCCTGCCGCGTAATATGGCCCTTACCTTGAGATCGTGGTTTTCTTCGAGTTGGGAGGCGGCAATGGTTTTGTTTACGACCCGGGATCCGGCAAGAACCTCAACCTCGGCGATATAGGCTTTAACCTGATAGGCGGTTGTCAGGGTTCCGGATTTGCGTTCCGGCAGCAGGCGTCGGCCAAAGGTCATCATATACAGAATGCTGGTCGCCAGCAGAATCACACCGAGTGGAGTGAACTCGAACATTGAAAATGATGCCCCGGTATGTTGCAGCAACAGGGCATTGGCGAGCAGGTTTGGAGGGGTTCCGATCAGGGTGCAGACTCCCCCGAGCAGTGAACCGAAGGCCAGTGGAATCAGCAGTTTTGATGGGCTGACGCCACTTTTTTTGCCCATTTCGATTGCCATAGGCATCAGCAGCGCAGTGGCTCCGATATTGTTGATGAACGCTGAAAAAAGTGCTGAGGTCAGCATGATTGTCAGGATCATTCGAGGTTCAGAATGTTCAGACAGTTTCAGCAGACGTGTTGTCAACGGACGTAGTGCCCCGGTACGGGTCAATCCGGCACTGATGATGAACATGGCAGCAACGGTAATGACCGCCGGGTTGCTGAAGCCCGAAAATGCTTCTGCAGGAGAAACAAGACCGGTGATGCCGAGAGTCAGCAGGATCATCAGACTGACGATATCCATACGGACCCAGTCGCTGGCAAACAGCAGGATCGCGACAGTCAGGATAATAAGAACCAGCAAGGCATCCATACGGCCTCCGGCGACGGGAAGTGCGTTTGAGTCCGAATCCGTGGGGTGCCTGGATTCATTATGAATTCTAGTCGATCACTGGCTGGTACTCAAGCGGCTCTGGTCAATCTGTTGCAGCATCTGCTCCGTCGCTTGCCGCGGGTCAACTGCCCCCAGTATTGCCGAGATCACCGCAACACCACAGGCTCCGGCAACGAAAACGTCGCCGACCTGGTCAGCAGTGATCCCCCCCAGGGCATAGACGGGCAGGGGGGAGGCATGGCAGAGATCGCATAAGGCCTGTAGCCCCTGTGGCGGCCCGTATTCTGCCTTCGACGCTGTGGAGTAGATCGGGCTGAAAGTGGCGAAATCGGCTCCCCGGGCAGCCGCGTTCTTTACTTCACGAAGACTGTGTGCCGAATAACCGATCAGGGCCTGGGGGCCGAGAATGTCTCTGGCCGTCGTGATCGGGCAGGATTTAATTCCGAGCTGTACACCGTCGGCACCGATCTCCGCAGCCAGTTCAGCGTGACCATTGAGGAGGAGCCTGGCACCGTAGAGCCGGGTCAGTTCCAGGGTTTTTTCGGCCAGTTGTTTCAGGTCGGCAGCAGGAAGATCTTTTTCCCGCAGCTGGATCATGCGCACTCCACCCTTGAGTGCACATTCAATGGCCCTGAGCAATCCAGACGCAACCTGCCTGCGATCAGTGATCAGGTAGAGTGATGGCAGGTTGCTGATCAATGGCGAAGTCATGGATGCTGGTTGGCGAAGGCTCCATCCCAGTCTTTCCAGACGGCTTCATAACCGAATTTTGCGATAATGTCCCGGATCTCATCGGGGCTGCGATGGTCGTTAATCGAAAATTGTTCCGCTTCCCCTTCATCACCCTCGTAGCCGCCGGGCGCCGTGCATGATCCGGCACTCATCTGGGTAATGCCGAGCGGCAAAAGGTTATCACGCAGTTCGGCACTTTCGCGGGTGGAAAGGAGCAGCCCGGCATCGGGCAACAGCAGGCGCAGGGCACAGATCAGCTGGGTAAGTTGGCGGTCGCTGACGATAGAGCGCGGGGCAAATCCCCCTTCGGCCGGTCGCAGCCGCGGGAAAGAGATGGTCACCTGGCTGCGCCAGAAGCGGCGCATCAGGTAGCGGGCATGAAGGCCGGTGTAAAAAGCATCTGACAGATAGTCGCCCAGACCGAGCAGGGCTCCAACCCCTATGCGCCTGAACCCTGCCTCCCCACCACGTTCAGGGCCCGCAAGGCGGAAGGTGAAATCACTCTTCGGCCCGTAGGGGTGCAGTTCAGGGTAGAGTTGCTGGTCGTAGGTTTCCTGATAAAGAGTCAGACCGTCAACTCCGGTATCGACGAGACGCTGATAGTCGCTACGGGACATCGGAAAAACTTCGATCGACAGTGAACTGAAGCGCGGAGTCAGCAGGCGGACTGCATGTTCAAGGAAATCGACTCCGGCGGCTTCGGGAGCTTCCCCGGTCAACAACAGAACATGGCGAAATCCCTGCCGTTGCAGGTGCTCTGCCTCACGCAGGATTTCATCATCATTGAGGGTTTTACGCCGTAGATCATGATTGTCGGCACTGAACCCGCAGTACTTGCAGCCGTTGTGACATTCATTCGAAAGGTAAAGCGGCGCGTAGAGTTGAATCGTGCGACCGAAACGCTGGCTGGTGATACGATGGGCGCGATTCGCCAGGGTTTCGAGCTGGGCATCGCTGATCTCCGGTGACAGCAGACAGAGGAAATCCGTGATCGTCAGCCTGGAGTTTGTCAGAACCCGGTCGATGTCCCGACTTTCGACCTGTTCCAGACGGCGCTGGATTTCGGTTGCCGGATATTGCTGGAGCAGATCGTAGAAGCTCAATTATTCCTCCCGCAGGAAGCCGGTCAGCGGGCTGGATGCTTCAGCCTTGTCGCGTTGAGGACCAAGACCCGCCAGATACGCCATGCGTCCTGCTTCGACGCCTTTTTTGAATGCCTCGCCCATGGTTATCGGGTTGGCGGTATCGGCTAACGCGGTATTGACCAATACCGCATCGGCTCCCATCTCCATGGCTTCGGCAGCGTGCGAAGGCGCTCCCAGACCCGCATCGACAACCACCGGCACATTGGCCTGTTCAATGATGATGCTGATCAGATCGCGGGTGCGCAAGCCGCGGTTGGTGCCGATCGGTGCGCCGAGCGGCATCAGGGTGACGGTTCCGACTTCTTCCAGGTGCCGGGCCAGAACCGGGTCGGCTGGCATGTAGGGCAGGACGTTGAACCCGTCCTTGACCAGAATTTCTGCAGCCTTGAGAGTTTCAATAGGGTCCGGGAGGAGGTAATAGGGGTCCGGGGTCACTTCCAGTTTGATCCAGGGTTCGCATCCGGCGGCACGTGCCAGACGTGCCAGACGTACAGCTTCTTCGGCATCACGGGCCCCGCTGGTATTCGGCAGCAGCAGGTAGCGTTCCCGGTCGATATGCTGGAGCATGCTGTCACCGGGGTTATTGATGTCAACCCGACGCAGCGCAACAGTAACTATTTCACTTGCCGTTGCTTCAATTGCCTGCTGCATGGCGGTATTTGACGAAAACTTGCCGGTCCCGACCATCAAGCGTGAGTTGAAGTGGCGACCCGCAATTTCGAGTGAATCCATAGTTTTCAAATCCTTTGAATGCATCTCAGCCCCCGCCGACAAACTGGATGATTTCCAGCTGATCGCCCTCGTGCAGTTCTGTCTCGCTGCCTTGGGCCGCACTGAGAATTTGACGATTCAGTTCAAGAACGACCCGCTCGGGCTGCAGTTGCAGTTGGTTCAACAAGGTGCAGACTGTCGTACCCTTTTCGAGTGTACGTTGTTCGCCGTTGATAAGCAGATTCATTCCGGTTCCTCTCCAAGCAGCAGTCTCAATACCGCATTGGCCTGGTGATTGGCTGCGATTCCGACTCGTGGAGCCATCAGCCCGCAACCTGGCCGGGCTGCTGTTTTCTGATCTCCGATCAGGTAGAAATTGTTGCGTACCTTTTGGGTACGGATACTGTTAGATGTTTCATAACCGGCCATTCCTGAGGCCGCGACCAGCGGACATCCCGGAGCCTGTTGTAGGTGGGCCGCGGTAATCATGGCCTTCTGGTCGGGAGCATCAAAGGCTTCAACCATAACGTCAACTCCGGCAAAGACTGTGCGTAGATTCTGTTCATCGATCCGGCAGTTGCTGGTCTCAACGCGAACATAAGGATTGATTCGCTGCAGGTTTTCTTTCAGTGCCACCACTTTAGGCAGACCGATCTGATCGATAAAGTACTGTTGCCGGTTCAGATTGGAAGGTTCGACAACATCAAAGTCGGCAACGACCAGCTGTCCGACTCCGACCCTGGCCAGGGCGATGGCAATATTCGATCCCAGCCCGCCGGCACCGGCAATGCCGACCCGACTCTGTGCAATTCGCGCGTGAACCCCCGGCGTGTGACGTGCCATCATCAGGGTTTCCAGCTGTTCGGCACTCGGGACAACCCCGCGCCTGATCATGACCACCTGATCACCATCTGCAAGCAGGCAATCCGTTGCCGCGGGGAAACCGTTGACAATCAGCAGGTCCGCTTTGGCATCCTGTTGCTCACGCAGCTGGTACAAGCTGGTGCCGTTACTGACCTCTATATTGGTCTCATTGAGAAGAATTCTGATCACATTTTTACCATTCAATGAAAAAGGCCGCATAAATTGCGGCCTGCGACTAGTAAAATAGTAGCGCTGAGGCAGCCGCTTCCCTACGCCGGTATGATCCGGATCAGGTGCAAGGGGTCGCTCGCATTTCAGCGAAGCTCTCAGTGCCTGGCACACCCCCAGGGCCGTACTCTGTTCGATAAGAGAAGCTAGCAGGCGCGAAGGGGCAAAGTCAATATCCGGCAACCCCAAATGTGGTGCTCTGCCGAAGAATTGTTTTTGTGCGGCAATTGTTTTAGGATGGCCCGTTTTTCGGATTGCCTGAATTCTCGGTGTTTAGTGAGTTCAATTGCAGAAAGGGTGAACAGAATATGAAGATAGCAGATCGTTATCGGCAACTGACGCGGCAGTCGGGTCAACTGGCGCACACGTTTGCGCTTCAGCCTGACGGAGTGAGAATTGATCGTGCCGTCAGGTTGCTCGAAAAGGCGCATGCCGAACTGGCGGAATGGAATGAACGGGTCGGAGAAATTCCGCAGATTCATCTTGAGGCCAGACTTTCTCCGGTGCTCTTGCATGTTCATACGACTCTTGATCGAGGCCGGGTGCTTTACGAAGACGTGGACAAAAGTGATGAGGCCTCAACTATCTGGGATCTTGAACAGCAAATCTATCGGCTTTTGAACGACCTTTGATCAGATGGTGGCATGTTTGTTGCTCAGGTTGTTGTTCTGATTGTTGTTCGGTCTTTACGCCGGGCAATCAAGGGCAGATGAGTCTTTGTTGCCACCTTTTTTCATTATAACGCTTACCTCAGGCAGGAAAAAATGCATAAAAAGCTCAAAAATATCTTTTATGAAGTTCGGGACCCGGATCTCGACTGGGATGATATCGGTGGCTTTGCCGAGGTCAAGGAAATCCTTAAAGAGATGGTTTGTCTGCCGTTGCAGAAACCGGAAATGATCCGTCAGCATCAGCTCGGAATCCCGGCCGGAGTCATGATGTGGGGGCCGCTGGGGGTCGGGATTACCATGCTGGCCGAGGCCTGCGCCAAAGAAGCGGGCGCCTCTTTCGTTTACATCAGTGGTCAGGAGATGCTGGGCAAAGGAGAAGAGCTGGTCGAGGCTTTCGATATCGCAATACATGAAGCGCCCTGCGTTCTTTTTATCTCCGATTGCGAATGGCTGGCACCACGTGAAGGCTGTGATTACGAATGGGGGCCGGGGAATCTGCGCGGAATCCCACCGACCTTCGCCAGCAAAGAGCTGAACCGGTTGTTTGTCGAGCAGCTCGACCGGATCAATCAGGTTGAGAATGTCATGTTGGTTGGCAGTTGCTACCGGATCGATACCGTCGATCAGGCAATTATCAAAGAGAAAAAGCGTTTTAACCGCAAGGTTTTTGTTCATCCACCACGCGTGATTGATCGTCGCGGTATGCTCGATATCTATCTGGACCAGATGCCCAATCTGGCGGCTGATGTTGATCGTGCAAAGCTGGCGGAACTTTCTGAAGGTTATGTCGGTTGGGATGCCGAAAGTCTGTGCAAGCGTGCAACGATCAATGCGATCAAGGAGGATGCGTCTCAGGTCACCATGGCCCATTTCCTTAAATCGCTTAAAGAGGTGCGCTACTGGTTGACGCCAGATATGACCAGGGTTTATCACGAGATCTATGAAAACGATTGTCCGCATCACTATGCTTTTTAAGCGCCGGTCAATTCTGTGATTCCTGCCCCGCAATTGTTTGCCGAACTGGCAACCAGGCACGGTCACTACTGCCCCATGAGTACGCTGGGATTGCGGGTCGGTTGGGCCGCGCGGCGTAAGCTGGAAGGTGAGTTGCAGGAGATGACCTACCTGACTGAGACCTGTGCCGTTGATGGAATTCGGCTGGCACTTGGAGATGAACTGCTTCAGGTCAAAGAACAAGGGCGGCACATCCTGTATTTTGCAGATAGCAAGAACTGCTGGCAGATCGAGCTGCAACCGAAAACACTGCGGCTTGCAGCCTCCTACCGCTTGTTGACAGCCAAGGATGACAGCGAGCAGCTGCTGGATGAGTTGCGTCACGCAGATGAGGCGAGTCTGTTTAGAATCGGCAAGCTGGGGGCATTGCGATGAACGCTCCCTGGTGGCAGCAGTTTCTGGATGTTGTCTGGCTGGAAGTCGGCAAGATGTGGTGGATTTTTCTGCTTTCAGTGCTGCTGGTCGGACTGATCAAGGGGTATAAACTCGATCTGAAAATCCGGGATTCGATTGTGCGGGCCGGGAGTTTTGCCATTCCGCTCGCGGTTGCAATCGGCATGGTTTCACCGCTCTGTGCCTGTGGCATCCTGCCGGTATTTATTACCCTGGCGATGGTCGGTACTCCGTTGGCGCCGCTGATGGCACTCCTGGTGACTTCTCCGGTGATGGGTCCCGATGCTTTTCTTCTGACCTGGAGCGGACTGGGTGCTGACTGGGCAATCTACAAGCTGGTTGGTGCCGCAGTACTCGGTCTCGGGACCGGCTTCCTGGTCCTGCTGCTCGAACGCAGGAGTTGGTTAAGCAGCAAAATGATCCTGCTTAAACCGCTCTATCGCGATGACGGTTCTCTGGCTCCTGCTGCCGAAATCGGCGCGGTCTCCGGCGTGCGAGTCAAGCGCATGCAGGTTGTGCCGCGAGCCAGTCAGGTCCGTTTCATCTTTGATCGCAGTTTTGATGCCGCACTCTTTATCGGCAAGTATCTGCTGCTGGCGATTGTTCTTGAAGCCTTGATGGTGACCCTGGTTCCGGTGGCCTGGATCAAGATGCTGGTCGGGGCCAAAAGTTTCGGGTCGTTATTAATGGCAGCACTGATCGGGTTGCCGTTGCCGACCAACCAGATTCCGATTATCCCGATTCTGTCGGGACTGCTTTCGATGGGGATCGACAGGGGGGCGGCCTTCACCCTGTTGCTGGCCGGACCGGTTACCAGTCTGCCCGCAATGATTGCACTGGGGGCGATGTTCAATCGTCGTCTGTTGCTGGTTTTTATTTCCCTTGGTCTGGGACTGTCGGTCCTGATGGGCCTGCTGTTGCAAATATTTTTGTCCTGATCACTCTGGAGTGCATTGACCTGGATTTCTGAATAACTTTGGTCTGTTAACAGACGATGCCGACAACTTTTTGTCATGAAGTTTTCATTCTTCCGCGGAGACACTGACGCGGCTGTCTTCGCTGATAAGGCTTGATTTTTGCACATATGGAGCCGAAGGTTGGGAAAGCACGTTTTTTCTGCCGGGTTGCCGCCACATGACGAACTGGCTCTGTCAGTTGACGATTTTTGTGGTACAGTTCGTAATCAAGATGTCGAGTGCTGAATAATTTTTGTTGCCGATTATCCCGTTCTATCGATCATCGATAATTATAAAAGGAGAGGTTGCGATGATGAGATGGTCTGTTCGCCCGCTGGTTTTACTTGCCGTATTTGCCCTGTTTGCAGGTTCTGTGTTTGCACAGGAGTTTGCGGACGTGTCCCGGACTTCAGGTGTTGCCGATGACGGTCTTGGTAAGGGGGTTGCTTTTGCCGACATCGATAATGACGGCTACGTCGACCTCTATGTCTCAAACAAGGGCGGCGCCAACAAACTCTTTCGTAATGACGGTAACGGTCTGTTCGAAGATATTACTGCGACTGCCGGCGCCGGAATTGACGACCCGGGATTCAGCATGGGGAGTGTCTTCGGTGATTACGACAATGACGGCCTGGTTGATCTCTATCTGGCCAAGGGCGGTCGTTATGAAATCGAAGCCAACCGTCTGTTCCGCAACCTTGGTAACGGCAAGTTCGAGGATGTGACTGAAAAAGCCGGTGTCGGCCTGAAGTCGTTCACTTACTCGGCCAGTTTTGTCGATTACGACAACGACGGACGACTTGATATCTACTGCGCCAACTATGGTCCCGGTGCCAAGAATGTACTCTATCGCAATAATGGCGACGGCACCTTCACCGATGTGACCGATCTGGCCGGTGTCGGCGACCTTTCCTGGAGTTGGATGGGTGTCTGTGCCGACGTCAACGGTGATAATTTCCAGGATCTCTACGTAGTCAACGGGCGTTATCCGGCCGGAGAGCCGAATCGTCTCTATCTGAACAACGGCGATGGAACCTTCAGGGATATAACCCGCGAGGCCGGGGTTGAAGATCCGAACTGGGGCCTCGGGGCCGCATTCGCCGATATCGACAATGACGGTGATCTCGATCTTTTTGTCTCGAACTATGTCGGTGACAATGGGCTCTACCTGAATAATGGCGCCGGGGTTTTTGCCGTTGCTTCCGACCGGGTTAAAAAGGATCATCAGGGCTGGGGCAAGGGGCCGACCTTTGGTGATATTGATAACGACGGCGACCTTGACCTTTACGAAGGCGACTGCAAGCTGGCCAATCAGCTCTATGTTAACGATGGCAAGGGGAATTTTGTCGACGTTGCTGGCAAGCAGCCGCAATTGCAGTGCGCGACTGTCCGCACCAAGGGAACCGCATTTGCCGATGTTGATAATGACGGTGACCTTGACCTCTATGTTGTCAACTGGGGCGCCGCTAACAAACTTTATCTCAACGACCAGAACGACAAGAACTGGTTAAAGGTCAAGGCGGTCGGTAGCGTTTCGAACCGTGATGCAGTCGGGACCCGGATCAAGGTTTTGAAAGATGGCAAACAGATTGCGGTTCGCGACGTATCTACTGCGACCGGTTTCTGTGCCCAGAACCCATTGACCGTGCACTTCGGTCTTGATGCTGCCGGCAGCTACGATGTTATCGCAGTCTTTCCGAGCGGGATCGAAACCCGGATTAATGCGGTCCGGACCGGACAGTTGCTCGAAATTGTCGAGCCGACTCTTGGGCAGGTCGCCGCGACCAAGTAAGCTGTTTCCCGTCAATCCTGTCAGACTGAAGAGAGAGTCGCCTTGAGCGGCTCTTTTTTTTCTGGACGAGCACCGAATTGGAACATATCCTGCTGAATTCAACCATTTCAAACACTTTACTGAATGACTTCAGATTTTTTCCAACAGGAAACCTCATGCGCTTGTTGACACTGCTCTTTCTGCTTGCAGGCTGTTCCCTGACACCGGTCGCAGCGCAAAAAACGCTTCTGCAGGGGAATACCCTTTTAACGGTTGATACCCGATGGCAGGGTCAAGTAGTGATCGACGGTGAGGTGACTGTTGCCCATGGCGTCACCCTGCGCCTCGCACCAGGAACCAGTGTCCGTTTCGTCCGGCGTGACGCTGATCGCGACGGTCTTGGTGATGCGACAATTATCGTTAAAGGCAGTCTTGTGGCGATTGGTACGGAGTTGCAACCGATCCGTTTCATGTCGGCAGAAGCGAATTCTGCAGCTGGAGACTGGCTGGAGATTCGTAGCGATTTCGCGCGGCGGCTCCGCTTCGACTGGTGCGAGTTTCGCGACAGCGCCTATACGCTGCACGCTCACTTTACCCGCGGTTACCTGCGCAACAGTCATATTCACCATAATATCGACGGCAGTCGCCTCGGGCGTTCCCGGTTTTTGCTCAAGAATAATCTGATTGAGAATAACTCCGGCAAAGGGATCAACTTTCGCGATTCCGAAATCACTCTGACCGACAATATTATCCGTGACAACCGGGTTGGCCTCTTTCTGTTTGAAAAACCGGGGAAATCGGTTGTGAGTCGCAACAATATCTACCGTAATGGGCTCAACCTTCAACTGGGAGATTTTTTTGCGGATGATGTTGAGCTGGCCGGGAACTGGTGGGGGAGCAGTGATCCGGTCCAGATCAGTCAGTCGATCTACGATCAACAGGATGATCCGGAACTGGGACGGGTTACAATGGCTCCGACAACTGACTGGCTTTTCGGTGCCGGAAGAGTGCGCAGTGCGCAGTTCGTCCCGCTCTGGCGTCATCCGACCGCAGGGTTTGTGGACTCTGGTCCCGCCAGTGATGACGGAAAAATATTTTTTGCTTCCTGGGATGGCCTGCTTCGCGCAGTCGATTCTCAAGGAAAGCTGAGCTGGCAGTCGGACTTGGGGGATGTGATTGATTCTTCATTGCTCCTTGCAGAGGGCCAGCTTCTGGTGCAGAACTGGAAACGACAAGTTTACGTGATTGACCAAAGTAACGGCCAGCCCCGGCGGTTTTTTGAATTCCCGCCGAGCCCGGCCGATGACCACCGTCAGGCGGGTCTTGCGTTGGCCGATCAGTTAGTGCTTCTGCCGGCCTGGAACGGGACTCTTTACGCGTTTGAGCGCAAAAGTCTGACGCCGCGCTGGCAGTATGATGTTGGGCTGCCGTTGCGGGCGACGCCTTTGGTTGCAGAAGGGAAAATCTACCAGCCCAGTGGTAACGGAACCCTGAGCGTTCTCGACGGAATGGGAAACTTGTTGTGGGAAAAGACATTTGCCGCGCCGCTGCTTTCTTCGCCGGTGCTTTTGCCTGTCGGCGGGATCGTGTTGCTCGACAAGAAGGGGACTCTGACGGCACTGAGTGCCGAGGGAACCTTGCTCTGGACGCGAGCTCTTGATCAGCCCTGTTTCTACGCCGCCCCACTTGTGAACGATGGAAAACTTTTTGTCGTGACCGCAGCGGGCACCTTGTGGAAACTTGACCCGGATACGGGCCAGACAATCTGGATCCGAAACCTGGGCGGGTCGGTCTATGCGACTCCGAGTAACACTGATGCCGGACTGCTGGTTGGTGACAACGATGGACTCCTGTCTCTGATCGACCCGGATAGCGGACGAACCCTTGCCGAATACAGGGTTCAGGGGGCACTTCAATCGCAGGTGCTGGTGACAGGGAACCGTCTCTACTTCGGCAGTCGTGACCGGAATCTGCACGCTCTGCAGTTGAAACGCGGAAGGAATCTGCAGTGAACAACGGACTGCCGGAAAGATTTTCGTCGCTCTGCGCGGGGATTTTTATCGTCTGCATGGCGACCCTGATGTACGAGTTGCTGCTGACACGGATTTTTTCGGTGCTGATGTGGTACCACTTTGCGTCAATGGCAATCAGTCTGGCGCTGTTCGGACTTGGTGCTGCGGCTTTGCTGGTCTACCTGCGTCCTCTGTGGTTCAAAGCAGAAAGGGTCGCACAACCCGGACTTTTTGCTTTGCTGGCAGGTCTTTCGACGCTCTTGCTATTCGGCGTTTTTCTGCTGTTTCGAGCCGACCCGCAATTCGGTTTCCGGATTCTCTCATTTTTCCATCAGCCCTTCTATCAGCCTTTCCAGCAAGGGAATGTGCGGCAGTCGCTTGAGATGGGACAACTGCTGCTCTTGACCCTGCTCTATCTGGCGACTGCGCTGCCGTTTTTTTTCAGTGGTCTGGTGGTCACTTTGCTGCTCGGCCGTTACCATCGTCAGGTCGGTCGGCTCTATTTTTTCGATCTGCTCGGTGCCGGTAGTGGCTGCCTGCTGATTATTCTGGTGCTCAAACTGGTCGGTGGAATTACCAGTCTGCTGGTGGTCGGACTCTGCTTTGTCCTGGGAGCTTTTTTGCTCAGTCCTCGGCAGGGCAGATTACGTCGCTGGATACCGCTGGTTGCCCTGTTGCTGCTCAGCTTAAGTGTCGGCAACCAGATCGGACGTTTTGCCGATATTCATTTTGTGCGTGGTCGCTATGAGCCGAACCTGCTCTGGCGCTCGTGGAATTCTTTCTCTCGGGTTGCGGTCTACCCGGCGCAGGCCGAAGAGATGGGACGCGCCTGGGGGCTGTCACGCAACTACCGGGGGCCGGTTCCTGAGCAGTTGGGGATGGTGGTCGATGATACCGGCTATACCACGATGTATCGCTGGCAGGGAGAGGAAACCCTGCAGTTTTTCCGTCAGAATGTGATCAATCTGGCATATCTGTTACGCCCTGGGGCCGAAAGTCTGATCATCGGGCCGGGCGGCGGCAAGGACGTTCTGACGGCGATGGCCAATGGTGCCCGACGCATTGTGCCAGTTGAAATCAATCCACTGATTGTCGAAGCCGTCAACGAGCGCTTTGCCGATTTTACCGGGACGCTCTACCGCCGGCCTGGAGTCGAACTGCAGATTGCAGAAGGACGCAGCTATATTCGACGCTCCAGGGAGAGCTTCAATATCATCCAGGCGTCGGCTGTTTTCGGGCGGATGCCACCTGCGGCCGGGGCTTTTACCCTCTCGGAAAACAACCTCTATACGCTTGAGGCGTTTCAGGATTACTGGGGTCATCTCAAGCCGGACGGCGTGTTGACCATTTCACGTTTTATTTTTGAACGAGAAACCCTGCGCCTGGTTTCGTTGGGCCTGGAGTTGCTCAAAGACGCAGGTGTTGCTGATCCGGCTGCCCATATTGCGGTCATCAAGGAACGGGGACTGGCCAACTTCATGCTCAAGAAAAATCCCTTTACCAAGGTTGAACTGGAGCAGTTGAGGGAGGTATCGAGAAAGCAGAATTACGATATCGTTTATCTTCCTGGAGCGAAAAAAGGCGACCGAACTTTCAGGGCGTTGATTGCGTCAACGGGGAGTGATCAATTTTATCGTGATTTTCCTTTTGATATTACTCCGACCGATGATAATCGGCCCTTTTCTATTACATGCTCAAACCTGCCGCCTTTCTGGATCTGTTCTCTTTCCCGGAACGCAGCCCATTTGAAGATCGGGCGATCCTGATTCTGCGCAACTTGCTGCTGGTGACAAGCGTGCTGGTGGCGCTGGTCTTTGCGCTGCCCCTGTTGCTGAGCCGCAAGAAGGATGCAGATAATCGCCAGGCTCTGCGCCGGGCCGGTTACTTCAGTTGTCTGGGGCTCGGTTTCATGATGATTGAGATCGGTCTGTTGCGGCGTTTCATCCTCTTCCTCGGCCATCCGATTTATTCTCTGGCGGTGATTCTGTTTGCCCTGTTGATCTTCTCCGGCATCGGCAGCCGTCTCTCTGCTTCGAAGGCGGGGGATCGCAGCTTCCTCAAACGGATTCTCTTGGCACTTGTCTTGCTGACACCAGTCTACTGTTATCTGTTGCCGGGACTGCTTGGCGGGTTGGTCGGCCTGACATTGCTGATGCGTTGTCTGATCGCCGTGATTTTACTGATCCCTCTGGCCTTACTGCTTGGCATGCCGTTGCCGCTCGGAATCGCCCTGCTGCATCCCGATGGCAGTGCGATCCCCTGGAGTTGGGGGATTAACGGTGCTGCCAGTGTTCTCGGAACGATACTCGCGGTGGTTGCGGCGATGAACTTTGGTTTCAATGTCACCATCCTGACGGGAGCTGCAATCTATCTGGTTGCAATTCTGTTGTTGCCACGGAGTTCCTTTTGATACGCTTTCTGCATCAATTTTTGATCCTCGTCCTGCTCTTGTCGTTGCAGGCCTGTTCTGACGGCGAAACCGGTGTCAAGGGTCAGTTGTTGTTTCATCAGAAGTCATTAGGTCAGGCACGGGTTGAGTTTTATCTCAAAAGCGGCAACGAACGTTCATCCTCCCCTTTCAGTGTTGTGACGACCGATGCCGCTGGGACTTTCCGGGCGCAACTGCCACCGGGAAACTACTATCTGATCGGCAAAAAGAAGGAGCAGGGTGGCGGAGTCAACCGGATGTTGATGGCGGAATATCCGCAAAATCCGGTTGTGGTTGATAAGGGTTTCAGGGTTATTGAACCCCTGTCGCTTAAGGAAGTCGGATTCGAAGGGGCGATCCTCTCAGACGGGAAAACCGGTGCCAGCGGGCAACTGTTACGCGATGGTAAGCCCCTGGCGGATGCTTTTGTTTATGTCTATACGCGTGGAGATTCTCTGACTGGTCCGTCATACGGACTGGTGGTGCGAGCGGATGAAAAGGGTCGTTTTACCCTCAATCTTGCGCCGGGCAGTTACTGGCTGGCGGCGCGGAAACGAAGTGACGGCTCCCGGGCCGGTGATCCTCAGGCCGGTGACTTGAACGCTGAGTACCCGCAGAACCCGGTGTTGCTGGAAGGTGGGGAACAGCGACAGTTGCTGGACTGGTCGCTTCAGCCAGTCACCGATGCCGCAAAACAACGCCGACTGGCCAAGGGGAAGTTCGCGCAGACTTCGACCTGGCTGAGCGGGCGGGTAGTCGATGAAGATCGTTCTCCGGTCGCCGGGATTTATCTGTTTGCTTATCGTGACAACCGAATGATCGGCAAACCGAATTTTATTTCGATGCCGACTGCTGAGGACGGTCGTTTCCGTATCTATCTTGATAAGGGTGGCGAGTTCTTCATTGGCGCACGCAGTACCTTCGGGGGGCCTCTAGAGCCGGGGGAATGGGTCGGGACTTATGACGATCGCCCCGATCATGGAGTTGATGTCAAACCTGGCCAGGCGACCGATCTGGGCGATATCCTGGTACGGGAGGTCTGGTGATGCGTTTTCTGTGCCTTCTGCTTTTTCTGGCTTTTTTGCCGACCGTGACTGCTGCCAGGGTGATTGACCGGACTGAACACTGGCAGGGTGAGATAAGGCTCACCGAGGCCCTGCGGGTTGAAAAGGGTGGTCAGCTGATTATTGCTCCCGGCAGTCGTGTGGTATCTGACGCCGGAATAGAAATCGTCGGCCAGCTTCAGGCCGTTGATGTTGAGTTCAACGGAGCGAACTGGCCGGGGCTGGTTCTGAAAGGCACCGATTCTCAAACCTGGCTGAAGAACTGCCGGATCAGTGGAGCGCAGACCGGAATCAGCGTGATTGGTGGTGAACCGCAACTGACCGGCCTGTTGCTCGAAAAGAATCGTATCGGCATCGAACTACGCCGCATGAGCAAGGCCTTGATCGGAAATTCCATTTTCCGCGACAACAGCCGAGTCGGCCTTTTTCTCAAAGACGAAACCGCCGCGATGGTAATCGATAATCGTTTTGAGCGGCAAGGCAAGTTTGGCGCTTACATCTACCGTGCGCTGCCGAAAAAATTCAGCGGGAATCAGTTCGTTGACAATCCGACCGGACTGATGATCTCTCATTTCGCGAGTGATCCGTTGATTGAAAATAACCTGTTTCGCAGCAATGGAATCGGCATCAAGGTTGATCGGACTGCCCGGCCGCAAATTACCGCCAACCGATTTGACAAGAACCAGATCGCGATCAAGCTTTTTAGACGCTCAGATCCACAGATAAAGCGCAATCTGTTTCAGCAAAACCGCCAGGCGATCCACATCAGCTACTCCTCTTATCCGCAGATAAGGCACAATGATTTTGTCGGTAATCCACAGGCCCTGGTACTCGAATATCAGTCTTCGCTATGGGAAAAGCAGAAAGGTGCCGCAACCCGACAGCAGCAGATTGCCGGGCAGGGGGCCTTCGGCGGTCAAAAACAGACCCAGGTGACCGAAGAGCAACGTCGGGCGCAGAGTCTTGACGGAACGGTGGATGCCCGCCAGAACTGGTGGGGGAAAAGGGCGGCGCTTGAACTTGAAAACCTGGGGGCGGAGGCCAACCTTCCGTGGATTACCGATGGTCGTGATCAGCCGTTGTTCGAGGACGAGGGCGCGAGTTATCCGCTCGACCGGGTGCGCTGGTTTCCTGTTGGCCGACAACCTTATACCTCAGAGGTTCTGAAATGAAACTCTTGCCCGTCATGATTGTCTGTTTGATGCTTGCGCCGTCGAATCTGCTGGCTGCCAGTGGAGTCAAGGGCCGGGTTGCCTGGCGTGGCGAGTTGATTCCCGAGGTGCGGGTCAGGGCATATCGTTCGATCACAGACATTGTCTCCGACCGGGTTGCGGCCGTTTCAGCCCCGACAGCTCAGGACGGCACCTATCGCCTGGAACTGCCTGCCGGGCGTTATTATCTGACCGCGCGTAACTATGATGCCGACCCAAGGCCGGGGGACTATTTCTGCTATTACAGTGGGGCTCCGGTGGTGGTTCCCTCTCAGGGGTTTCGGCAGGTCGGATTCAACCTGATCCGTCTTCCACAGGAAGAGGCGGCAAAAAAATCGAAACGGTCCGGCATCTGGGGTGAGATCAGTTACCAGGATCAACCACTTGAGCGAACCTATCTCTATGTTTACAAGAAAACGGACAGCGATTTCAAGGGCCCGGCCTGGTTTATTCAACCGGTCGAAAAGGGCCGTTTCCGGATGTCTCTGCCACCTGGTGATTACTGGTTGCTGGCGCGTAAACGTCTGAAGGGCGGGCAGTACGGACCGATAGAAATCGGTGATTATTTCAATTTTTACCACGGTAATCCGGTGCATGTTGAGAAGGGTGAACTGAAGAACATTCAGCTTGAAACCATCACCCGGCTCTCGATGCTTGAAGAAGACCCGGACCTGGTTTTTTCAGGGATTACCGGGACGGTTGTCGGACCGGACGGAAAGCCGGCTGATGGCTTACGGGTTTTTGCCTATCGCAGCCTCACCATGACCGGAACCCCGGCCTATATTTCGGCTGCCAGCGCCGAGGATGGCAGTTTCAGTCTGTCGATCCCTGAAACCGGGACTTACTGGCTGCTGGCACGTGAGCTGATCGGAGGGCCGGCTTCAAGCGGTGAATTGTATGGACGTTTGCAGACACCGGGGGACAAGGGCGTTTCCCTGTCGGCCAAACAGTTAAGCAGGGAGGTCAGGATCAATGTTGCACCGCATCCTTAAACTTTTACCGTTTCTGCTTGTGCTGCCGCTGATGGTGCAGGCACAACCACAGAAAATTGAGAAAGCCGCTCTCTGGCAGGGGACCGTTGAACTTGAGGACCCGGTGCAGATTACGCGCGCCGGTGTCTTACGTATCGCCGCCGGGACCAGAATCAAAATCCTCGACCCTGCGCATACGATCTCGGTTCAGGGGCGTTTGCTGGTCGAGGGCTCTGCAGACAGTCCGGTTGTTTTTGATGCAGTCAAAGGCTGGCAAGGGATCAATTTTGTTGAGGCAGCAAAAGGCAGCCGAATCGTTCAGGCCCGCTTCCGTAATTGCGCACAGGCGCTGGGGATCATTGCGACCTCACCGTTGATTGCACGCAGTCGTTTCACCGCCTGCGAGGTTGCCGTCAAGCTGTTGCGAGAATCGAGCGCCGAAATTGTCAATAACCGATTTGTCGATAATGGTCTCGGGCTGGGAATCGAGATGCGCTCATCCCCCAGAGTTGTCGGCAACAGTTTCAGCGGGCACAAAAAAAGTGGGATCAGCGCTTCGAACAGCAGTCGTGGTCTGATATAAAATAATCGTTTTGAAAAGAACGAGCAGGGTATCGGCCTGTTGCAGCAGTATCCGGACCTGATACGAAAAAATACGTTTATCGACAACCAGGTCGGTCTCTACTGTTACCAGACCCAGAATACGCCACAGGTGGAGGAGAATCTTTTTCGCGACAATAAGTACGGACTGGTTAATTTTTCTTTCTCCTTTCCCGCAGTGCGTAACAATCGTTTTATCGGCAATGGCACCGGGGTCCAGAACGATCAGTTCGGTTCGGCACAGATCGAACATAACCTGTTCCAGCAAAATGATACTGCGGTATACAACAACCGTAAATCGAATCCCAAAATTCGTTACAACAGTTTTACCGGTAACCGTCAGGCGCTGTTTGTTGATTATTCATCCTATCCGCTGGTCAGACAGAATAACTTTGAACAGACGACAGAGGGTGCGCGCATCGGTATCTACCAAAGTGCCGATTGGGAAAAGCGTTCCGGCTCCAAGCGTTTGGTGATGAAGGCTGCCCGGGCACGTGGCAGTAAAAATACCATGCTCGGAAAGGCCCCGACAGAGTTTGTCGCCGTTGTTGATCTTGCTGATAACTGGTGGGGCGAGAAGACGCCGCTGCTCTACTCGGCGACACCTGAACAAAATCTGGATTTTTTCTATGATCGCAAGGACAAGCCGACCGTGACCTATGAAGGTTTCGGCCCGGACAGCTATCAGCTGGATGAAATTCGTTACCTGCCGTTACTGATGGAGCCGGTCGAAAATGCCGGGCCTTCCCGATGAAGTATCTGCTGGTTTTTCTGGTGCTGGTGTGTACGTCAGGCACTGCAACGGCAGCACAGATCGAGGGGCGGGTCGTACTGGGAGATGACCCGTTGCCGGAGATGCGGGTCCGGGCCTATGCTGATTTGAACCCGGCGGGGAAACCACTCGGCAAAGTGGCGCTGACAGATCCGCAGGGCCTCTTTCACCTTGAGCTTCCGGCCGGATTTACCGCCCTCTATGCAAGGTCAACCGATGGTCGTTATTTCGCCTTCTGTGGGCGGAATCCACTGTTGGCGCAGGAGGGGCGGCCATTGTGGGCCGGTCTTCAGGCGGTTAGAGTTTCCGCGCCGACAACTTCGGTCTATGCTGATGAATATACCGCTGCCCTGGAGGGGGTTGTAACCGTTAATGACCAGCCGCTGGCTGGTGCTTATGTCTCGCTTTACCTCGATGTTGCCGAAGATCTCAAGGGGCAGGGTTACCGTCTTTCGGCGCCGACTGATGACGCGGGCTTTTTTGCGTTCGACGGTCTGCCGGAAAGCAGTTATTTTCTGGTTGCCCGGAAACGGCAGAGTGGTGAACGGGTCGGGCCGCTGACAGAGGGTGACATGCTGGGCGTCTATGCCGGGAATCCTCTGAACCTCAAGGCCGGGAAAGTCACCAGTGTTATTCTGCCGATGGTTGTTCGGCAACCAGGCCAGCAGGGCGCTGCTGTCCCTGGTCGGCCCTCGTCTATCCGGCTGAAGGGCCGTGTTCTTGACGAGACCGGCAGGCCGCTGGCCGGGCTGCATGTCTTTGCCTATCGTAATCCGGTTATCGGACATCAACGACCAGCGGCTTTAAGTCCGCAAACCTCTGCCGACGGCCGGTTTGAGCTCAGTTTTCGGGAAACGGGAACCTATTATATCGGTGCCCGTCAAGCCTATGGGGATTCTCCGGCCCCGGATGAGCTTTTCGGCCTCTACGAGGGGAGTGCCGATCACGGTCTGCAGATCAGGAGCGGGGAGAATGCTGCGATTGAAATTCGGGTAACACCGATCAGCCTCGATTAACAAAGGAAAGAGTCATGGCGGACAAAAAAGTTAAACCTTCACTTGAAATTCAGCTCGACAACGATGTTGCCCAGGGAATCTATGCCAACCTGGCGGTCGTCAACCATACCGACGCCGAGCTGACGCTTGATTTTATTTATGTGCAACCGCAGGAAATGCGTGGCAAGGTGCGTTCGCGGATCATTGTTTCTCCGCGCCATGCCAAACGTTTGTTGCATGCCCTGCAGGAGAATCTGGAACGTTATGAAAAAACTTTCGGCGAGATTCCTCTTGAAGCACGGCGCGAGTCTCCCGAAGTTGGTCCTTATCACTGATGAAAAAGCTGGTGCCGGTTCTGTTGCTGCTTGTTTCCTGTGCCCCCTTGCGTCCGCTGGTGATGAGTGATCGGGTGATCTCCGATCAGCAGATCTGGCAGAATGAGGTACGGATCAGCGGTGTTGTCCGGGTGACCCGTCAAGGACGCCTGACAATCCTGCCGGGAACAAAGGTTGTTTTTGAACGGATCGATCGAGATGGTGATGGAATCGGTGATGCTGAACTGCGGATCGAAGGTGAACTGGTCGCGCGAGGGACGAGGGAGCAGCCGATCCTGTTGACCAGTGCGGCCGCAGATCCGCAGCCCGGCGACTGGAAATTTCTCTATTTCGATTACGCCCGCAAGGCTGAACTTGAGTACCTGATCTCTGAATATGCCTATAGCGGAGTCCAGGTCCATTTTTGCCGGGCACAGATCGCCTTTAGCGAGTTTCGCTACAATATTGACGGGGTGCGCTTTTCAACCGCCAATATCCGCTTGACCGACAGTTATCTGCATCACAATCGGCATGGAATTCGCTATGAAGAGCGAGGAGGTAAAGGGGGGGTGCGACACAATCGGATCAGCGACAACCAGATCGGAATCTTTGCCGTGACCCGTGGTGTGGGCAGAACCCTCTTCGAACTTAACGATATTGTTGATAATCGCCCCTACCAGGTCAAGATGGGGCTGCAGCAGCCCACCGCACTCGATTTCCCGCGGAATTGGTGGGGAGATGTCAGAGGATTGTCGGCAGAGACAGTTTTTGATCAGCGCCAGGATCGGGCACTCGGGCGTGTGACAGGTTCTAATCCCCTGCAACAGCCGGTTGCTGCGATTCGCTGGATGAAGGAGTCAGACAGATGATGAAAGCTTTATGGGCCCTTACGATTTTCCTGGTGCTGCTGTGCAGTTTTAGTAGCAGTTCGCTGGCTTGTGTCGGCAAGACCCTCGAGATCGGCACCACCGGCACGGTGCAGCAGGAGCTGCTGGCCAATATTATTTCCGAACTGATCAGCGAACGGACCGGCACCACTGTCAAGGTTGTCCCGTTCAAGAGCAGTGATGAAGCTCATGCGGCATTGCTGAAAGCCGATATCGACATGTATGTTGAATACACAGGCGTGGGGCAGGTTTCGATTCTCAAGGCGCAGCCGTTGGCTGATGCCGCCGAACTCTTCAAGGCGGTCAAGCAACGCTACAATCAGGAGTTGAATCTGATCTGGCTCAAGCCCTTCGGCTTTGATGCGGCGGCCAGCCTTGGTGTGACTCTGCCGGCAGAAGCGGCTCCCGTGGTGCGCAAGGATACCCTGAAAAAATTTCCCGCTCTGGCGCGCCTGATCAATAAACTGGGCGGCAAGATCGATCAGCAGACGATTGCCCTGCTTGAAAAGGAAGCGACTGCAGGTAGTCCCAAGCAGGTAGCTCACGGATTTCTCAAAAATAACCGGTTGATCTGAAATGCTTGGTCGGCGTCAATTCATCCGACAGTGCCTTCATACCGCCTGTGCCGCTGGAGTCGCAGGCAGTGTCCCGCAATTATTGTTGCCGCCAGTGGCCAGTGCTGCCCAGGATGCTGTGCTGGCGGTCCGTGTTGGTGAGGATATTCCGCAGCTGGTGCGACAGACAGTCGCTGCCCTGGGGGGGATGAAAAACTTTGTCAAACCTGATGAAACCGTTGTAGTCAAACCGAACATCGGTTGGGATCGCCCGGTCGAAATGGCGGCCAATACCCATCCCCTGGTGGTGCAGACGGTTGTTCTGCTCTGTCTGGAGGCGGGGGCAAAAAAGGTCCAGGTTTTCGATCGGACCTGTAACGATCCCCGGCGCTGCTATGTCAGCAGCGGCATCCAGCAGGCAGTCAAGGCCATCGATTCAACCAAAGCAGAAATCGTGCATATGGATCGCCGTGCCTACCGGGATCTTGATGTCCCTGGTGGTAAGGCGTTAAGCCGCTGGTCGTTCTATCTGCCAGCGCTGGAAGCTGACCGTTTGATCAACCTGCCGATCGCCAAACACCACTCCATCTCGACCCTGACCCTCGGGATGAAAAATCTGATGGGAGTTATTGGCGGCAATCGCGGCATGTTGCATCGCAAGATTGCCGAATCGATGGCCGATATCAATGCCGTGATCCATTCGGATCTGACCCTGATCGATGCGACCCGGATTCTGGTTGCCAATGGCCCGCAAGGGGGCCGACTTGAGGATGTCGAGGTGCGTAATACTCTGATTGCCTCGCCGCAGATTGTTACTGCCGATGCCTATGCTGCGACCCTGTTCGGTTATCAGCCACAGCAGATAGAAACGATTCTTGCCGGTCACCACCGCGGCCTCGGCGAGATTGATCTCGCAAAGGTTAAGCGACTTTGATATCGGTCAATCGCAAACTCCGGCTCGCCGTGCAGCTGATCAGCCTGCTCGGATTTCTGTGGTTGTTTCTGCAGACCGAGTACCGGGGCACCGATGAGCTGGCCTATCCGGTCAGTCTGCTTTTCCGTCTTGACCCTCTGGCGTTGCTGGCGGCGTTTTTCGCGCCCGGCGAATCAAATTTATTTCTGCTCTGGCCAGCCTTGTTGTTGCTGGGACTGACCGTTGTTCTCGGTCGCTTCTTCTGCAGCTGGTTCTGTCCGCTCGGCGCACTGCTCGATCTGCTGGGGGGGCCGTTCAGGCGTCAGCAGCTAAATTTTATCGGTTGGCCGAAACTTAAATATTACCTGCTGGTGGTTTTGACTCTGGCGGCGCTGTGCGGCTTGCAGCTGTTCGGTCTGTTTGATCCGTTAAGCATCTTCTTGCGCAGTCTGACCCTGGTGATCAATCCGGTCTGGAACCTGCTGGCCAACGGTTTGTTTGACTGGCTTTATCAGGCCGAGTTGCCGCTGGTCAGTCCGGTGGCAGACAGGGTCTATCCGTTCTTCCGGGATTTTCTGCTCGCCTTTCGGCAGCCGGTTTTTCTGCTGGGCCTTTTTACTGCAGCAGTGCTGCTGGTTCTGGTGCTGCTTGAACGTCTGCAGCCGCGGTTCTGGTGCCGCAATCTCTGCCCGCTCGGAGCCCTGCTCGGGGTCTGTTCACGTCACAGCCTTTTGCAGCGCGTGCCGCAGACTGACTGTGCTGACTGCCGGTTCTGTTCCAGTCGTTGTCGAATGGGAGCCAGCGGGACTCAGGCCGTTCATTCTGCCGAGTGCATCCGCTGCCTGGATTGCCTTGAGTTCTGTCCTCATCAACGGATTGAATTTAACTTCGGCACCAGAAGTACGGACAAATTTGATCTGTCGCGCCGCTCACTGCTTACCGCCTCGGTCGGGGGAGTCTTGCTGGCACCGTTGGCTGCGGCCGCTCCGTTGAGTACGAAATCGCGTAATGATTTGATCCGTCCTCCCGGTGCGGTGATAGAAGAGGAGTTTCTGCGCCGCTGTATCCGTTGTGGCGAGTGCATGAAAGTCTGCATAGGCGGAGCACTGCACCCTGATCTGCTGCGCGGCGGAGCCTTTTCTCTCTGGTCGCCGGTATTGGTGGCACGGCTCGGCTACTGTGAATACGACTGCACACTCTGTGGACAGGTTTGTCCGACCGGTGCCATACGACTGTTGCAGGTTAAAGAGAAGCGCAAAACAAAAATCGGCCTGGCGGTGATCGACAAAAACCGTTGTTTGCCCTTTGCGCAAGGCGAAGAATGCCTGGTTTGTGAGGAACATTGTCCGACCGGCAAGAAGGCGATTGTTTTCGAACGGCGCAAGGTCCTGGTCGGCAGTGACCCGCAGGAACTTCTGCAACCACGCGTACTGACCGAACTCTGCATCGGTTGCGGTATCTGCGAGACCCGCTGCCCGGTTGCCGGGCAAAGTGCTATCCTCATAGTGAGTGAGGGAGAAACGCGGACCCCGCAGAGGCTGTTATGAGACTCCTGTTGTTTCTGGTGTGTTTTTTTCTGAGCGTACAAGCCGAGGCTGCTGCGCTCAGACTCGATTTCAGTTCCGGGCTTGATGGCTGGGACGAGAAGCTTTTCAGCGGCCGGGTTGACTACCGGATCGTTGCTGCCGAGGGTACGCAGGTGCTGCAGGCCGAAAGTCGGGGGATGGCTTCTGCTCTGATCCGCCGGGTTGATATTGATCCACAGCAGTATCCCCGCATTCGCTGGCGTTGGAAAATTGAAAATGTTCTTGAGAAGGGCCATGCCGGCAGCAGGGACGGGGATGATTACCCGGCCCGCATCTACATTGTCTTTGATTCCTGGTTGCCGAATTTTGCCCGCAGTCTGAATTATATCTGGGCCAGCAGGCTGGCTGCCGAGGAGGTTGTCGTCAATCCATACTACCGGCGGTCAATGATGCTTGCTGTTGAGTCAGGAGCGGAAAAGTCCGGTCACTGGATTGTCGAAGAGCGGAGCCTGGTTGACGACTATCAGAAAGCTTTTGGCGGGAAAATCCCTGGAATCAGGGCGATTGCGGTGATGAGTGATGGTGATAATACCGGAGAAAGTGTGCGGGCCTGGTTCGACTGGATTGAATTTGTTCCCCTGACGGATTCGCCGCAGTGAATAACTATGTGTCTTCTATTGCTTCAACCCGGTTACGACCGTTATTTTTTGCCAGATAAAGCGCTTCATCTGCTAATCGAATCAGTTTATTTTCCGATTGCTCGCTTTCCCCGCTGAGGGTCGCAACTCCGAGGCTGATAGTCAGGTGCAGGTCTGCGGTTGCTCCCTTGAAGGTGTAGTTTTCCACTCGTTTGCGGATTCTTTCCGCAACCTCTTCAGCCTGTGTCAGCGAGGTTTCCGGCAGGACCAGGCAAAATTCCTCTCCACCGTAACGGGCGGCCAGGTCGTAGGGACGTAACTGTTCGCGCAGCAGATCGGCAACCGTGACCAGAACATCATCCCCGGCCTGATGCCCGTACTGATCGTTAACCTGCTTGAAGTGATCGATGTCGGCCATGATCAGAGAGCAGGGTGTTGCGTTACGTTGACAACGATTCAGTTCGTTCTCCAGCATTTCGGTCAGAGAGCGGCGGTTGCAGAGGCGGGTCAGGGGGTCTGTTTGTGCAAGTTCCAGTAACAAGCGGTTACTGCGTCGCAGCTCATCCTGCAGGGTTTTCAACTGCAGGTGAACTTTCAATCTCGCCACCAGCTCCTGAGGTTCAAAGGGTTTGGTGATGTAGTCACTGGCACCACTTTCCAAGCCGCGAACCTTGGTGGCGATGTCATCGTGACTGGTCAGCATGATGATCGGCTTTTCTTTCAGATCTTCACGCGATTGCAGCAGGGCCAGAAATTTCAAGCCGTCAATACCGGGCATCTCGATGTCACAGAGAATAAGATCGACTTCATTGCTGACCAGCAGTTTGAAGCCCTCAACGCCATCTCGCGCCTGTAGCACTTTTTGAAACAGGAAGTTCTCCGCCATTGTATCTGCCACTTGCTGGCGGATCAGGGCTGAGTCATCAATAATCAGAAGTGTGCGTTCCATGCCCATCCTTAACCCTGAAACAGTGAATTGCACCCTCCAGTTGGCCGGAAATATTCGGCTTCAGACGAGAATCTTTAGTTATTTAGATATTTTAATTGTATTGCGGCAGAATGTAAAGAGGATCTTAATAAAAGGGGTGAATAGGCGCGGTTTCAACAGCAACCGTTACTGTTGTCGCTGCAGTCGCAACTTGGCTCCTTGCCGGTAATCCAGCCGTAAATAATCGCGCTGGCGCAACCGACCCCGGCATCCACATCCAGAGCAGCAACCGGGCAATTGATGACGCAGGCACCGCACTCCATGCAGCGGTCACGTTGTGTGATTTGTGCCTGTTTGTTTTTAATCACAAAAACCGCGTGCGGACAAACAGTGGTGCAGATTCCGCAGCCGATACATGTGTCACTGTCGAGTTTCAGGGTTGTGACGTTTGTCAGATACTGATGATTCGTCATAAAGAATTCCGCATCGGCTTAAAAGGCAGTCCACAACCAAAGGGCCAGGGCCAGAACCGCAGCGGCCAGTTGGCCGGGAATCGCCAGGCGCATCTCTTTTTCAACCCCCGACGGAGAGGTGTAGGTCGATGAACCGGTAAAGTTCATCGCTGTGTAGCTTGAAATTGCCGTGATCTGCAGCAGCATGGCACTCTGGTTAAGATAGTTATTGTCGGAAAACAGGGTCGCACCGAGCAGTGCCGCCAGCGCCAGCCCGGGCCAGACACCTTTCAGGGCGAATGCGCGACCCGGCAACCAGGGAAGCAGGATTGGCGTGATGACCGATCCCGCCAGCAGGCCGCTCAATCCGGCAAGAATAGCTCCGCTACCACGGGTGAAGGCGGCAGAAACACTGAAAATATGACTGCCAATACCTCCGAGCAGAAACAGCGCCAACGCCACCAGTAAGATTTGGCGACGCAGGATGGTGATTTCGACCGGGGTAAGAATGGTTCGGTCCACGAGGGTGAAACTGACCCGCCGCATTGCCGGTGTTGCTTGTCTGTCGGCGGTAAAAAAGGCCGGCAGATCTGATGCTCTGACCGGGCCGTAGATGACTGAGAAGCCGCAGGCTTTTTTTACCTGGTGTGCGGAAACTCCGGGCGCGCCCAGTTGTGGCACAATCAGGCGGCGATGTGTGACCAGCTTGTCAAGCTGAGTCAGCCTTACCTGCCGGACGATCTCCTCGGTGCCGAAGGTCCCTTTGCCGGCAGCGCACCAGACATTGACACCTTTGGTGTCCAGCACCAGTATCCAGGCACTTATTCCCTTGATTGAATGACGCAGTAAGTCAAAACTCAGCTTGTAGTTTGCCGAAACCAGCACCTCGGACGATTCATCCGGTGTGCCGATGGCGTAGAGTCCTGGAGTGACCCTGTAATGATCCCGACCCAATCCCCAACGCATTGCCCAGCGACCACGATGATCTGCAAAGCTGAGTTTATGCTCGATAACCGGTATTTCACCGATAATCGACTCTCGCCAGCCTGTGACAAACGGTTCAATCCGGTAGCCGGCCTTCTGGTGACTTTCCTGTGGTGGACAGCAGATCGAAATAGTTTCAGTCGCCTGGCAGCAGGTGCTTGCAGCGCTTTCTGAAGGTTTGCAGCCGTTGCCGACAGTTTTCGCTGGCGGGCAACAGGAGGACTGATTTTCTGCTGCGG
>JAJRWF010000087.1 GCA_024276905.1 Deltaproteobacteria bacterium | reverse complement strand
TTGACCCTTGAAGGCCTGCGGATACTTTATCAGCGGAATGCTGAATAACCCTTGGAGTATTTTCGTATGTTGTAGCTGATCGAATCTGATCCGGTACGGATGGAGGTCTGCTGTCAGGGAACTCCCTTCAGGATCCCCTTTTTCCATTTCAAAGGAGCGAGCATGGGCAAATACGATACGACGACGTTGAGAAATCTTGGAATTGTCGCACACAACCGCGCCGGGAAAACATCTCTGGTTGAAGCGATGTTGTTTGATACCGGGATGGCCAAAAAACTCGGCAAGGTTACGGACGCCTCCTCCGCGATGGATTTTGAGGAAGAAGAGATCAGGCGTGGAATGACTCTGGGGGCCAGCCTCAACCACTGTGTCTGGAATAATCACAACCTGAACATTGTCGACACCCCCGGAGTCAGTAACTTTCTGCACGATACCCGCCGTTGCCTGCGCGTACTCGGGGGGGCGGTGGTGATTGTTTCAGCGATTTCCGGAGTCAAATCACAGACCCGTAAAATCTGGGAATGGTGCGATCAGTTCGAGGTGCCACGTATCGCCTTTGTCAACAAAATGGATCGCGAACGGGCTGATTTTCTCAAAGCCGTTGATGATATGGAAAAAGCGCTGGGAGCCCGAAGCGCGATTGTGACCATGCCGATCGGTGCCGAAGAGGATTTCCGCGGCACGATAGATCTGGTCACGATGAGGGCGCGACTCTATGAATTTGACGAGTCCGGGACCTATAAAGAGGTCGATATCCCGCAGGATCTGCTGGAGGAAGCACAGCGTCTGCGTCTGCAATTGGTCGAAACTGTGGCCGAAGCAGACGATGAGCTGATGGAAAAGTACCTCGAAGATGAGGAGTTGACCGAGGAAGATCTGCTGCGTGGATTGCGTGAAGGAACACTGACGGGTGTTTTTACCCCTGTTTTCTGTGGCAGTGCCCTGGCCAATGTCGGCGTGCGTCAGCTCCTCGATTATATTGTTGCCTGCCTCCCCTCACCGATCGACAAGGGCACTCAGGTCGGAACCCTGCCCGACAGTGACGAGCTGGTCGAGCGTCAGCCGAGTGAAGAAGAACCCTTTTCGGCAATGGTTTTCAAGACCGTCAACGATCCTTTTGCCGGCAAACTGAGCATGGTCAGGGTTTATTCGGGGACCCTGAAGCCTGACAGCAACGTACTCAATCCGAATCGTGATGAAAAGGAACGGGTCGGGCATATTTTTAAAATGGCGGGCAAGGAACAGCAGGATGTCGAGTCGGCTGTCGCAGGCGAAATTGTTGCGCTCCCCAAATTGAAATATACCTCAACCGGGGATACCCTTTGCGATCTGCAGAAGCCGGTCTTTTATGAACCCCTGGTGCCGCTTAAGCCGATCATCTCCTTTGCGCTCGAATCGGCTAAAAAAGGTGACGAAGACAAGATCTACACCGGGTTGCAGAAACTGATGGAGGAAGACCCGACCTTGCGTGTGGTGCGTGAAGAAGAAACCCACGAGATGATCCTGTCGGGGATGGGACAGGTTCACCTGGAGGTTGCCGTTGAACGACTCAAGCGTAAGTATGGCGCTGAGGTTACCCTGAAGGAACCCAAGGTCCCCTATCGCGAGACAATCCGTAGCGGGACCGAGGTTCAGGGTAAATACAAGAAACAATCGGGGGGACGTGGCCAGTATGGTGATGTCTGGATCAAGGTCGATCCGCTGCCGCGTGGCAGTGGTTTCGAGTTTGTTGACAAGGTCGTTGGCGGCGTGGTGCCGCGGAACTATATCCCTGCCGTTGAAAAAGGGGTGATCGGGGCAATGAAGACCGGACCGCTGACCGGCAACCAGATGGTTGATTTGCGAGTCACCCTTTATGACGGTTCGCACCATTCGGTTGACTCTTCAGAGATGGCTTTCAAGGTTGCCGGTTCGATGGCGTTCAAAAAAGCGATGGAAAGCTGTAAGCCGACCCTGCTTGAGCCGATTATGAGCATGGAGATAACGGTGCCCGACGATTGCATGGGCGATGTTATCGGCGATCTGAACTCCAGGCGCGGTAAAGTCAGTGGTGTCGAGCCGCAAGCCAACGCGCAGACGATTCGTGCCGAAGTGCCGATGTCCGAGGTGCTGCGTTATGCTCCCGAGTTGAGATCCATGACTTCAGATCGCGGGATGTTTTCCATGGAATTCTACAAATATGAAGAAGTGCCGTCACATCAGACGGCAAAAATTCTTGCTGAACAAGAGAAGGCCTGACCCCGACGGGCATCCCGACAAGTTTTCGGGGTGCCCGTTTCATATCAGGGTTCTGCTAAAGGAGGTGTGCCATGGACGATGAAAAGGTTGAACCGAAGGTTTCGGCGGCGCAGGAGGAGGAGTTTTTTCTGGATGTTGAGCCAGGGAACAGTGTTGCACAGGAGGGTGCAGGGCCCGCTGATTCGCCGCCCGGCTTTACCATCCGGGAAGTTCCGGAGAAGAGCGGAGGGGCGATACGACTTCTCCTGTTGTTGCTGCTGGTTGCGGCTGCAGGTGGTTTCTATTTTTTCGGCCAGGAGTTTATGACCGCGGACGCGCCGGTTGTGAAGGTTGCGGCGCAAAAGCCGGGTAAAATAAAGGTGCCGGTGCGGACGCAGGGCGTGGAAACGTCGGAGGCTGTTAAGGAGGAGGTTGTAACGAAGGACGTTGTTGCCGCTGTGACACCGAAGGTGGCAGACGTGAACCCGCCGCCGATCAAGGTCGCCGAGCCTCCGAAAATAGAAAAATTGCCTGTCGCACCAGCGTTTACCTTGGTCAGTGGCAGTTATCTTTACCGGGGGAGTCTGGCCAGGGATATTGCCCGGATTGAAAAGCTGGGGTACAAGGTGGAGCGTACACAAAAAGCGGAGCCTCACAATATGACGCGTCTGCTGGTTGGTCACTACCCAAAGGCGCTGGCTAAAAAACGCCTGGCAGAGGTTAGGGAAATTGCGGACGGGGCTTTTCTGGTGGCAGAAAAGGGTCAGTATGCTGTTTATGCGGGTTCTTTTCTTTCGCTCGACAAGGCCCGCCGGACTGCGGATCTTCTTTATCAGCAGGGGGTGAGGGTCGAGGAACTGCAAGTCAAGGTAGATTTACCGCGAACGACACTGCATTTCGGCAGTTTTACTGCTCGTTCCGAAGCGCAGAAAGCCGTTGAAGAGTTGCGTAAGACGGGAGTGAACAAGCTGAAAGTGATGGTGCAGAAATAGATTTTCAACAGACGAGGGGCAGAACAGGGAGTTGGTTTAGATTTGAGTATGCACGACGAAAAAAATATCAAATTCAAGGTGCCGAACGATGTTGCCAGAATCATGAAGCAATGGGGCGGGCACAGCGTCAAACTTGCGGCTGCCCGCGGTGCCTTGCCGATGTCCGGTCCCAACCTGGTGACGGTGCTCTTTATCTTCTATCATGGCGAAGACAAGGAACTGCAGGAAGAGGCACTCAACACCCTGAAAGAGTTATCGCCGAGCATCTTGAAGGCGGTTTGTGCACAGGCTGATGTTCATCCTGAAATCCTTGATCTGCTGGCACGTCTGCACTACAAAAATATGGCGGTGATGGAACCGCTGCTGACCAATCGTATGGTCGGCTTGAAAACCCTGATGTTTGTTGCCGAGCATGCCTCGGGTGACGTTCTCGATCTGGTGGCGAGCAATGATACGGCTATCCGTCAGGCTAAAGCATTACGTCTGCTGATTATCAACAATCCGCATGCCGACAAGGTCCTGAAAATTCGTCTGGGCTGGAAAGAGGAAACCAAGGTTCAGCCGGAGGCCAAAGAAAAAAGACCGGAGAAAGTCCCGGAACAAACCGAGGAACAGCAAAGCGAATTTGAGGGCGAAATCGAGGATTTCGACGCGGAGACACTTTCCAAGTATCAGCAGCTTGTTGATATGGCTGTCGCAGAAAAGATCAAGATGGCCCTGACCGGTGACAAGGAATGGCGTAATCTGTTAATTCGTGAATCGAATAAGCTGGTGAGTGGCGCCGTGTTGAAAAATCCCCGTATCACTGAACCAGAGGTGTTGGCAGTTGCCAAGAATCGAGCCAGTAACGAAGAGCTGATTCGGATCATTGCGTTTAATCGCGAATGGGTCAAGAATTATGAAATGAAAAAAGCATTGATTGAACACCCGCGTACCCCGCTGCAGCAAGCGGTAAAATTTATGACTTTTTTAAGCCAAAAAGATCTGAAGAATCTGGCTAAGAGCCGCAATATTCCACAGGTAATTGTCAATAATGCACGGCGTATGCTGATGACCAGAAAGCATTGAGCAGGGAGACATTCATGGACGGCGAAAGTTTCAGCATCGGAATCCTGACCCTTTCAGACAAGGGTGCGCGTGGTGAGCGCGAAGATACCAGTGGCGCCAGGATCAGTGAGATGGTTCAGCCTCTTGGACAGGTTGCACGTTATCAGGTGATCCCGGATGATATCGAAACCATAACCCTGACTCTTTGCCGCTGGACTGACGAGGTCGGTCTTGATCTTATTCTGACCACCGGCGGGACCGGATTGACTCCACGTGATCTTACCCCCCAGGCGACTGCCACTATTCTCGATTACGAGATCCCCGGAATGGCGGAAGCGATGCGGGCGGCCAGCCTGCAGAAGACCCCTCATGCCATGTTGTCTCGTGCTCTGGCCGGTGTGCGTGGACGCACGTTGATTGTTAATCTGCCCGGCAGCCCCAAGGCGGCCAAGGAAAATCTCGAGGTTCTGATGCCTGCTCTGCCGCACGCCCTGGCCAAGCTTAAAGGTGACCCCTCTGACTGTGCTATCAGCGATGAGCCTGTTACACTATAAAGGTCGTGCAGGTGGATTAATCCCGAGGATTGCCGATGGACCTTCATCTTTTTTCAGGCCTCGATTATCAGACAACAATTCTGGCCAAGTTGTTTCTCGCCGCTTTTCTTGGTGGGTTACTGGGGCTTGAGCGAGAGATTCACGGCCGCCCGGCCGGTTTTCGAACCCATCTGCTGGTGACGGTCGGTGCCTGTCTGATGGCGGTTGTTTCGGAACACTATTTTTTGAAGTTTGTCGATTACGACAGCGGTTCTGTCTTGCGGATTGATCCGGGACGTGTTGCCGCTCAGATTGTGACCGGCATAGGTTTTCTGGGTGCGGGCGTTATCCTCAAGGAGGGCAAGTCTGTGCGTGGTCTGACCACTGCGGCCTGCCTCTGG
>JAJRWF010000086.1 GCA_024276905.1 Deltaproteobacteria bacterium | reverse complement strand
CTTAAAATAGAAAAAAAGAATCTCTATCTGGCAATGGCCAATCCACTCGATCACGACACCGCTCAGGAGATCGGCTTTCGCAACGGCCTGCAGGTTATCCCCTGCGTCACCACCCCCGAAGAGGTTAAGTCTGCAGTCAAACGGCACATGCTGGCAGAAGCTGAAACAGCTGCCAAAGGGGATCACTGGTGGACAGTCCTGATCGTCGATGATCAGGATATGGCCCTGAATGCGGTCGAAGCGGCACTGAAAAAAGAAGGATTCACCACCCTGAAAGCCAACAATGGTGCGGAAGGATTACGCGTTGCCCTGCAGGAAAAACCGCATCTGATCATCACAGATACTGTCATGCCCCGCATGGATGGTATTGAAATGTTCCGTAATTTGAAAGCCAATCAACAGGTGGCACATATTCCGGTTATTGCGCTGTCATCAAAGGCAACCGCCGAAGAAGAAGCCAAATTGCTGGAGATCGGCTACTTTGACTTCATGGCCAAACCGATCAATCCGATCCGCCTGGTGGCACGGGTCAAACGCGCCCTCAAACACTGCTTCGGCAACCATCCGCCAGCACAGAACTGAAACTGCACCCTATAAGTAGCGCCCGATTTTTTCCAGCCCTTCCAGCGCCCCCACGGAAAAACTGTAGTGTCCCGGATCAATCTGTGCTTCGCGAGGATTGATCCGGATCACATCAAACCCATTGTACTGACCGAGATTCTCACTCATATGACGAATCGTCGGAATCGCACTGCCCGCGCCCATCTCGATAACCACGACCCTGTTCCCCTGATGTTGCTGCAAAAAGGTCGCGAAACGATCCTCCTGTGCGGCGGTGCGGGCCGGTAACCAGGAGAAATCGCCGAACATCAGAATGTTCGGCCGTGCAACCCCACCGCATTGTCGACAGGCGGGAGATCTGTCGGCCCTCATACTCGTCTGATCAATATTAAAATCGGCATCATTCAACCAGATATCGTGGCAACAGGGCGTCAGACATTGCAGATGGTGAATCGAACCATGGACTTCGAGCACGGCGCTGTCGTCAAAACCGGCTTTCTGAAACTGTCCGTCAACATTCGATGTCACCACAAAACTGGCCAGACCCAGGTCAGATATCCAGTCGAGCAACAGAGAAAACCCGGCGTGAGGTTCGGTCTGCCGATATAGATTGGTCCGGTGACCGTAGAATCCCCAACCAAAAAGAGGATCGCGCTCAAAGTGTCGCGGATTGGCCGCATCAACAAAACTGAGTCCCAGCCGCTCGTACATCGGATAAGCGTTCCAGAACCCCCGGTCACCACGAAAATCCGGCAGACCGGAGTCAACGCCCATCCCGGCACCAGCGGTCAGAATTAAAGCATCAGCGTCAGAAATACACTGTGCAGCTGCCTCATAATCATCATTCATACTGCCTCCCTGGCAAGACCAGACAATCTGTTCGGTCTTTTGTCTCAGAGTTCCACCAGTTGCTCATCCGAATAGGTCAGTTTTCTAAGCCCGTCAGCGGCAACCCAAAAGGTATTTTCGATGCCGACCGCGCCTTCACCGGCAAAAACCACCTTCGGTTCAAAAGCGAAACACATATTCTCTTCCAGAACCTGATCATCAAAACCACGGGCAATAAAGGGAAACTCGTCAATTTCCACCCCGATCCCGTGACCGATAAAAGAGACCTGCGCCCCGGCGTTGCCCATAAATTGATCCCGGTAACCAAGCTCGACCGCCAGATCATAACACTGCTGGTAAATCGCCCCCCAGGCAATCCCCGGCCTGGCAATTTCGGCCAGTTTCTGCTGTACCAGGCGCATATCGTTATAGGCTTTCTGCAGTTTTTGCGACAGCTTTCCAACGACAAAAGTACGGGTCATATCAACCATATAACCATCAAAAGCTGTCACAAAATCAACAATAACCGGTTCATTGGCGGCAATCTTTTTGTAACTGGCCCCCTGCCCGGTTGCCGGTGTCAAACCCAGACCGCCGAGCGGGGCATCAAGATACGTGGGGACGGCACCATCGGCACCGGAAAAAACATGCCCATAAAAAATTTCAGAATTAAACCCACGCAAGCGCAAAATCCCCTGATGGCCCTCTTTACGGGCCAGAAATTCCAGTTCGGCGGCAACCTCAAGGTCCGTTGTGCCAATTTTGATAACCTCTTTTGCGCGCTGATAAACCTTGTCCATCAGTAACGCACTGTCCTTCATGATGGCAATCTCGTAGTCACTCTTGACCGCTTTGACTCTGCGCACCAACGGCGTAATATCGCAGACTTCTTCCCCCCCCAGAACCTTGTGCCAACGGTTATAAAGTGCCACCGGCAACACATCAAGCTCCATCCCCATCATCTCCGGCAATGAGATATCATGGTCGGCAAGCAACCCAGCAATCTCTCGCATGCTGGAAAAAGGCACAACCTGCCTCAATCCCGACTCCATACACGCACGGCTGAACTCTTTGCGCACCAGGTAAAGCGGTTCACCACTCGTCGGGACATAACAGAGTCCCTGCTGAATCGAGCCGGTAAAATAAAACAAGTCCGCATTCTGCAGGATGACAGCACCGTCGATCCCCTGATCGGTCATCAGGCCCTGCAAGGTTGCGATACGTCGTTCAAGTTCACTTTTAGGCGTAAGTCTCATCCGTTCTCCTCGGAAAATGATGTCCATTCAGGCTCGTGTGACAGTAACGTCCAACCACGACAGAGGTCCATTCTCGCCAAACTGAACGCTCTGGTAAAGGGAGAAGTTTTTACCCTTTATTGGTGCTTATTTTTTAGGCAAGACGCTATCCCCCTTATGCTGCTTGGACCTGTCGCACCAACACCCGTGTTTTGCACAATGCTATCCACAGAAACTGTGTACAGTGTGCAGAATACGCCTGAAATCCACTGACCAAAAACAACCATTAACTCTGCTATTTAAATCACTTACATACTTATCCCCAGAGTTCATTCCGGCACTTGGAAACCAGCTCTCACTTCACAGCCAACAGGGTTCGCATAATGAAACAAACAGAAAAAAGCGTGGTTTTTCGGCCTGTTTTCAAGACGACAATTATCCTGTCCGGTCGGCGTGAATTAACTTGACCGGCAACACGGTTCATCCCCGCGGATGCGGGGAACTCATGGCCGCCACGAATCAGTAACGACGAGCCCGCGAGAGGGGGCGACGCACCCTAGCAACTGTTTCCCCGAGACTCCCGATGGCGTTGCAGGTCCAGAGCAACACCACGGTTTCAATCCACGCCCCCGAGAGGGGGCGACCCTGGATCATCTACCAGCTGGCGCTGCGTGGATTGTTTCAATCCACGCCCCCGAGAGGGGGCGACCAAAGCCTGCGAAAGGGGGCAGTCATGACCTGCGGTTTCAATCCACGCCCCCGAGAGGGGGCGACAAGGATAGCATTGAGATTAAGGAGGGCTGAAATGTTTCAATCCACGCCCCCGAGAGGGGGCGACTGTATTCTTTACTTACAAACGAGGCACGCAACCCGTTTCAATCCACGCCCCCGAGAGGGGGCGACATGTTGTTTCTGTTGATGG
>JAJRWF010000085.1 GCA_024276905.1 Deltaproteobacteria bacterium | reverse complement strand
TCAAGTCCAAAGGGGTCCCCAGCGTGGCGCAAAAGATGCGGCAACTCGCCATGAACGTCCGTTCGGTTCTCGATTATTTGCGAATGACGAAAAATTCTTCGGTGCCATGCATGTGACCGCGTTAGAACAAATTTGCCGTGGGGGGATAACGGCAACCGCTGTGGTGCACAAGGTCAACATGGCCAGCCTGTTTGTTGTCCTGTCCCTCTTTGTGTTAAGGTACCTGAACTCATGGCGGCGTCCTCACTGGATGTTCCGACCATAGACCCGCAAACGAGGTGGACCGCTCGTGCCCCAGGCATGGCCGGGTCGAACCCTCATCCTACAGGGCAGCACTGGATCGCGTCGTTCCGTCGCGATACCGGGTGCGGGTGGCCCTGCCTCTTTAAATAAATAATCATCTTTTTCAGCACTCTGCTGGCTGCTCTTCTGATCTTTCTTCGCGACTGAAATTATTTCTTTATCCTGATACCTATTTTTTGTCATGCCTGCCGCAGGTGCTTCAGCTGAAGCAAACGGACTGTTTTCCACTGTGAATTCGGGTGTGCTTCAGCACAACCTCAACCTGCAAAAAGGAGCTTCCATGTCAGGCGAGTGGCAAGGCCAACTCAGAAAATTTGTCAACAGCATCGAAAAACTCAAGCAGTACATCAATCTCACCGCCGAGGAAGAAAAAATCCTCACCGAGACGCAAACCACCTGGGGAACCACACCCTACTTTGCTTCACTGATGGACAAAGATGACCCCAACTGTCCGATTCGCCGCCAGGTGATCCCCTCGCTCCATGAGCACGAAAATCGCTTCGGTATGCAGGATTATCTGCTCTGGAAAGAGAACCGTGCCACCGAGGAGCAGCGCCCCGACAGTATTGCTCGTCAATACCGCGACCGGGTCGCCTTCACTGTCACCCAGACCTGTGGTGTCTATTGTCGCCATTGTTTTCGCAAAGAGCTGGTAGTCGATGGTGATCTCAAGCTTGATTTCAATGTTGAGGAAGGATTGAAGTGGCTTGCCGAACACCCCGAAGTGCGCGATGTTCTGGTCACCGGCGGTGATCCCTTTTTACTTTCCGATGAACAGCTCGAATATCTGATCAGCAAGCTGCGCGAACTGCCGCACATCGAGATGATCCGTTTCGGCACCCGGCTACCGATTGTGTTGCCGCAACGGATCACGCCGGGACTGAAAAAGGTTTTAGGCAAATATCACCGCGTGCCGATCTGGGTCAACACCCAGTGCAATCATCCCAACGAAATCACCGAAGAAACCGCCAAGGCCGTCTTTGAACTCTTGTCATGCGGGGTGAATGTCGGTAATCAGGCGGTGCTGCTCAAGGGGATCAACGATGATGTCGAGACGTTCCGCGAGCTGCACCAGAAATTGCTGCGGGTGCGGATCAAGCCCTACTATGTGTTCTACTGTGAACCTGCCCCCGGCATCGACCATTTCCGCACCCCGGTGGAAAAGGGTGCTGAGCTGATCCGCGATGCCTTACGCGGTCACACCACCGGGCTTGCTCAGCCCATGTATGTCATCGCCACCAATATCGGGAAAATTCCGCTGATGCCCGACTATTACATCACCGGTAAGGACGAGCAGAGTTACTATCTGCGCAATCACAAGGGCGAGAAAACGTCGATTCCCAATATGCCGGAATAGGGCTGCCGGCCTTATTTCCCTCAGGAATCATCGACAGGTCTGGGGGCGTCGTTATTGTTTGATCCACTTAAGATGCGTTGAGCAAGTCCCCCTTGCCTGCATGTTTGAGCACCGAGACCGTCAAGGGGACAATCGCCCGAAAGTGGTAACGGCCTGGATATCGGACCCAGTGAGAGTCAGCGTTCTGGCGGGTCTAAAGGGAAGATCGGCCTTGGCACGTTGCGATATGGCAGCCGGTGGTAACCTGTGGTGCAAAGTGCGCCGCTGTCACAGACGATTATCCCCCCCGCAATCGGTTCGAAGGCAGCACGAAAGTGTTGCATCGACTTGAGTGCCACGACATCCTTGACCTGCGGGTCAATACCAAAGGCTTTGAATTGCTGCAAATCGAGAATTTGCCGAGGGATAGTGACGACCAATATTTCAATATCGTTGACACGGATGACGGCACTGGGACCGAAGCTGCCGTGGAGTCCGTGGATCATGGGCCCATCGCCAATGAAATTTCCGTCACTGAGAGAGACAAGCTCGGCCTCCACCGCAAGCGGGCCACCCCCAAAGTCTGGGTCGGTCCTGCCACCGAGGCATATTTTGACCTCTTGACCAACAACCGCAGTTTGCAGCGCCTGTATGGCCGTGCCATCCACCATGGGGGCAAAACAGGCATTGCTCACACCCGCATCGAGCAGTGCGCGCAATAACTCGGTTGAATCACCATAGCCGCCAGCGCCCGGATTATCTGCGTAATCGGCAATCACCAGTGGCCCCGTGTCGGGTTTGTAAGTTGCTGCAATCGCGGCTGTTTCGTCAACGCTGAGATAATTGTTGAGCACTTCAAAGCGGCGCTCCCAAATATCATCAGCGATTGTTTCGGCGAAAGCCGTGTGCGCCGCAAAATCCCCCTGTCCGCTCACCAATACCGTTGGGCCAACCTCCCTGACATCGGCACTGGCAAACCCGGCATTGATGCTCACCGCGAAGACATCAGCCTGCTCCTCGTACGTTCGCGCCGCGGCAATGCGCTCGATCATCGGGCCGATGTCGGTGCGGCCACCATTGACTTCTTCAAGCATGGGGCGGCTGACGCGGATGGTGCGCGGCGCGATTTCACCGGCCATGGTTCTTTGGAGAATATCTCCAGCCTGGCGACCGATGTCACGCATATCAATGTGCGGATAGGTTTTGAACGAAACAATAATATCCGCCAATTCACACATCCGCCTGCTGACATTGGCGTGGGGATCAAGGGTGATGGCTATTGGCATTTCGTTGCCGACCAGGTTGCGGATGCGCCGCAGCAATTCGCCTTCACCATCTTCACGAAAATCGAGCCCCATCGCACCATGCAAACCGAGCAGCAGTCCGTCGAAGGGATGCTTTTTCAGCTTGGTCAGAATCGGCTCGCAGAGCCAGTCAAACGCCTTGCGCCTGATTTTACCGCTCGGCCCGGCCGCGGCACTAAGGGCATGGGTGATTCGCCAGTCATGCGCACGACCAGCATCAAGGAACCCGGCGAGTTCCGTATTCTCGTCACCACGCTCTTTGATAGCCGCTGCGCCCAGCAGAGCATAACGAGCCATGAAGGCTTGTTTGCCGGTTTTGTGCAGACTGAAAGAATTGGTTTCATGGGAAATTTCAGCAGTCAGTACATTGAAGCTCATGGTGAAGTCCTGGCCGATAAGAGAAAAAAACAAGCAAGAATCAAAGATGAGTGATGGAATCTGCTGACATTTTCGAAAAGCGTTAGCCGCTCATCAAGAACCGGCAAAGTTCATCATATACCATCCAGAGAATTGCGATCTTTGTCTTTTCCGCTTTGTGTCTGGGGGGCAATATAAGAGTATATAGGGGACGCCCATGTAATTATGTCTTTCCATCATTTCTCCCTTATGTCATACTTCGTCTATGCCAAGACAAGCCCGCATAGACGCGCCCGGCGCGCTCCATCATATTATCTGTCGTGGAATCGAACGCCGACCGATCTTCAAAGACGACAGTGACCGCTCTGACTTTGTCGGTCGCTTGGCCACTCTCCTGCCGGAAACCGCAACCCGCTGCTACGCCTGGGCCTTGATCCCCAACCATTTTCATCTGCTGCTCAAAACCGGAGACGTGCCCATTGCTACGGTGATGCGGCGTCTGCTGACCGGTTAGGGCCTGTAGAGCAGATTGTGTAAATGGCCAGTCGTTCAGAGTATGGGTGGTTGTCACCGTTCTGTTCCGGGCACGTCCCCTCGGGAACCCTCGCCCCGGAACATTCAGGGTGATCCTCTGGCCGTCACCCATCCTGAAACGTAAAAAACCCCCGGACCTGTATCAGGCCGGAGGCTTCTTTGATTGTGCTTTCGACTCGCAGGTTCGGGATGCGAAGCCGATGAAACTTATGCAAAAAGTTGGTCGGGGCGAGAGGATTTGAACCTCCGACCCCCTACTCCCGAAGCAGGTGCGCTACCAGACTGCGCTACGCCCCGACATCATTTTTTCTTTGAACTCTGCCCGTCTTAAGCGACGAACCAAGGATTTATACTCCGCCAAACATTTTTTGTCAATCCGAGAATTTCTCTGTCGGCAGCAGCAAAAATTTGGTCATTGGAGCTGTTTTTCAGGAAGAGAGACCTGTCGATCCGGCATTCTAACCGCATAGCCTGTCTTGACAGCATGGTGGCTGTTTTGCAATTATCTACAGAGAGTAATTATCCTTAACCTCCAGATTGAAGAACGAATATGGTCGTGACAAGTCCGCAGGAACGTCTTAACAGTATTATTGAAAAGCTTCGCCAGCGGGGGTGCCGTATCACTCCGCAGCGCATTGCGATTCTCAAGGTTTTCCTGAACAGTAACGAACATCCAAGCGTAGAGCAGGTCCATGAACAGGTCCTGACCAATTTTCCGACGACAAGCCTTGCCACGGTCTACAAAACGGTCAGTCTTCTCAAGGAGGTCGGCGAGATTCTGGAGATCTGTTTTGCCGATGGCCGTAAGCGCTATGACGGCAACAAGCCTTATCCTCATCCGCACCTGATCTGCACGCAATGTAAAACCATCCGGGATCCGGATATCAGCCTGTTGGACAAAATCACCGCCGAGGTTGAAAAAAAATCCGGCTACCGGGTGATGTCGCACCAGGTTGAGTTTTTTGGGATTTGTCCGGCTTGCCAGAGGGAATAGCGGCTTTTTTTTGCCCGATAATTGATAATCATTCTCTATAAGTATTGACATGGCCACAAGCTGTGGTATAGAAAGAGAGTCTCTTAAAAAAAGTTCGCGAAGCTAAGTTGCAGAGTTTTGAAGCGAGAGTTAACCGAAGGAGGAAAAGATCATGGCGGTAAAAAAATCCGACAAACAGACGAAACTGACCACGAACGCCGGGGCTCCGGTTGTTGATAACCAAAATATTATGACTGCGGGTCCGCGTGGACCGGCGCTTCTTCAGGATGTGTGGTTTCTGGAAAAGCTTGCCAATTTCGGTCGCGAAGTTATCCCTGAACGGCGTATGCATGCCAAGGGTTCCGGGGCCTATGGCACATTCAGGGTGACGCACGATATCAGCCGTTACACGAAAGCGCGAATTTTTTCAGAAATCGGCAAAAAAACAGACCTGTTCGTGCGCTTTTCCACCGTGGCCGGTGAGCGTGGTGCCGCCGATGCCGAGCGCGATATCCGCGGGTTTGCCATGAAGTTTTATACCGAAGAGGGGAATTGGGACCTGGTTGGCAATAATACGCCGGTTTTTTTCCTCAAGGATCCGCTCAAATTCCCTGATCTCAATCATGCGGTAAAACGTGATCCGCGGACCAATATGCGCAGCGCGCAGAACAACTGGGATTTCTGGACGCTATTGCCCGAGGCTCTGCATCAGGTGACCATCACTATGAGCGAGCGCGGTATTCCTCTTTCTTATCGACATATGAACGGTTACGGCAGCCACACCTTCAGTGTGATAAACAGTCAGAACGAACGGCACTGGGTCAAGTTTCATTTCAAGACCGAACAGGGCATCAAGTGTCTGACGGATGCCGAGGCGGAAGCGCTCATCGCCGGGGACCGGGAAAGCCATCAGCGTGATCTCTATGAAAGTATCGAGAGTGGGGATTTCCCGCGCTGGAAAATGCAGATTCAGATTATGACGGATGAGCAGGCGGCGGCCTGCCCGTTTAATCCGTTCGATTTGACCAAGGTCTGGTCACATGGCGACTACCCGATGATCGATGTCGGAGTGCTGGAGCTGAATCGCAATCCGGATAACTATTTTGCTGAAGTCGAACAGGCCGCCTTTAATCCGGCCAATATTGTCCCCGGGATCGGATTTTCGCCGGACAAAATGTTACAGGGGCGTCTGTTCTCTTATGGTGATGCGCAGCGTTACCGGCTCGGAGTCAATCATCAGCAGATTCCGGTCAACGCGTCCCGGTGTCCGTTTCACAGTTTCCACCGTGACGGAGCGATGCGGGTTGATGGCAATCACGGCAGTGCCCCGGGCTATGAACCCAACAGTCATGGTGAGTGGCAGGAGCAGCCTGAGTTTGCGGAGCCAGCCCTTGAACTTTCGGGCGCCGCGGCACACTGGAACCACCGTGAAGATGCGGCCGATGACTACAGTCAGGCCGGCGATCTGTTCCGTCTGATGGATAATGCGCAGCAGGAGGTGTTGTTCGCCAACACGGCCCGCGCCATGGGCGATGCCCCGCGCGAGATTAAAATCCGCCATGCCGCAAATTGTTTGAAGGCAGACCCGGCTTATGGTGCAGGAGTGGCTGGTGCTATGGATATTCCGATCAGTGAGGTTGCAGAATAGCTGCAGAAGAACCGGCGGGATTCCGAAGCCTGTGGGGCCGGGGCGCGACAGTGTCCCGAACGAAAAGATGTGACAGGCCTTCATGGCCCTGTCACATCTTTTCGGTTTCAATCTGGATATAGGGATCTCCGCTGAACGGCAAGGTGCATCACCTACGGGAGGTTGAAGTTCTTGCTGCAGCGCCTTACTGTTGAGACTGTTTCTCCATCCATTTGCCAGCTTTCTGGACGTCTTTCCCCAGGCCGTTGACACATTCACAACCGGCGATGAACAGCATTGAAATCAGCAGCAGTACAAACAGCTTTTTCATGGGTTATCCTCCGTTTTGTCAGGGATGGCTTTACGCTTTTCTTCCAGCCAGGAATCGACCAGTAGCAGTCCCACACCGACACAGATGGCACTGTCGGCGATATTGAAGGCCGGCCAGTGATACTGGTACCAGTGAACATCCAAAAAGTCGATCACTTCGCCGAAGCGGATTCGATCAATCAGGTTGCCCATCGCGCCGGAAAAGATCAGCCCGAGGGCTGCCTGCAGGCGCAGGGTGCCACCTTGTTCTCGCTTCAGGTACCAGAGGATACCGAACAGGGCAACGACCGATACCAGGATGAAGAACGGCAGGCGCAGGCTGTTATCGGCAAGAATCCCGAAGGCGGCGCCCGGATTGCGGACATAGGTGATGTGGGCGAAGTCTGCCAGCAGTTCAATCGACTGGTAAAGCGACATCGTGCTGATGATCAGCCATTTGCTCAGCTGATCGAGCAGGGTGCCGCCAATAGCTGCAGCAATAAACCAGCGGTATTGCTGCATCAGTTCGCCGCCGCCAGTGCATCGACGCAGCGCGCGCAGATCGCCGGGTGCTCGTCGTGGGTGCCGACCGAGGCCACATAATTCCAGCAGCGCTCGCACTTTTGGCCTTCGGCCGCATCGATGCGCACCCGCAGGCCTTCGATCCCCTCATCCATGGTTGCTCCTTCAAGTGTTGTGCAGAGTTCGACCTGCGAAACGATGAAGTAAGCGGGGAGTTGCTGTTGATATTGCTGTAGCAGCGGCAAAAGCTCTTCGGGAGCCTGAATGAAAGCTTTGGCTTCCAGTGATTGGCCAATCCGTTTTTCGCCGCGGGCCAGTTCCAGAACCTTGGAGACCGCACCGCGGACCTTCTGCAGCTGTTCATAGCGATCTTCGAGGGCCTCATCCCGCCAGGCGGTGTTCGGTACGGGCGCGGCGGCCAGGTGGACGCTTTCTTCGCGCTGACCGGGCAGTTTCTGCCAGATTTCATCGGCGGTGAAACTCAGTACCGGGGCAATCATGCGGGTCATGGCGTCGAGAACCAGGTAGATGGTGGTGCGGGCACTGCGGTATTCGATGCTGCTCTTGGGGCTGGTGTAGATCCGGTCCTTGAGAATGTCGAGATAGAAGGCGCTCAGATCGATGGCACAGAAATTATGAACCGCATGGTAGATGACGTGGAATTCATAGTCGGAGTAGGCCTTTTCGACCCGTTCGATCAGTCCGGCCAGACGCGAGAGCGCCCAGCGGTCGAGTTCGAGCATCTCTTCGGTGTCGACCATATCAGACGCCGGGTCGAAGCCTTCGAGGTTGCCGAGGATATAGCGGGCGGTGTTGCGGATGCGCCGGTAGGCGTCGGAAAGGCGCTGCAGGGTTTCCTGGCCGAGGCGGATGTCGTCCCGGTAATCGGTTGCGGCAACCCAGAGGCGCAGGATCTCTGCTCCGTATTTGTTGATGACCTCTTCGGGGGCGATGACGTTACCCGTCGATTTCGACATCGGTCGACCGTTGTGGTCGAGGACGAAGCCGTGAGTCAATACTGCGTTGTAGGGCGCACGATCACGGGTGCCGACCGATTCGAGCAGACTTGAATGAAACCAGCCGCGGTGCTGGTCGGAGCCTTCAAGATAGAGATCGGCCGGGCTCTGCAGGTTGTCGCGGCGTTCAAGAACCGCGGCATGGGAGACGCCGGAATCGAACCAGACATCGAGGATGTCGGTCTCTTTGATGAAGCGGTCGTGGCCGCAGTCCGGGCAGCTGGTGCCGGGCGGCAGCAGTTCGGCGGCATCCTTTTCGAACCAGATATCGCTGCCGGTCGCTTCGAACTGGTCGGCAATATGGTGCATGACCTTGGCATCGAGCAGCGCCTCGCCGCAGTCCTCACAGTAGCAGATGGTGATCGGGACCCCCCAGCTGCGCTGGCGACTGATGCACCAGTCCGGGCGTCCGGCAACCATGTTGAAAATCCGGTCACGGCCCCAGGCCGGAATCCACTCGACGCGGTCGATTTCGGTCAGGGCTTTGCTGCGCAGCTCCTGCTCTTCCATCGAGATGAACCACTGTTCGGTGGCGCGGAAGATGATCGGCTTTTTGCAGCGCCAGCAGTGCGGATAGCTGTGATTGATTTCGCTTTGCTGCAGCAGGGCGCCGACCTCGGTCAGTTTGTCGTTGACCGCCGGGTTGGCGTCCTTGAGCTTCATGCCGCCGAAAAACTCGAGATTCTTGACGTAGCGGCCGTAGTTATCGACCGGGTTATAGACCTCAAGGCCGTAGCGCAGGCCGACGACATAATCATCCTGACCATGGCCCGGTGCGGTATGAACGCAGCCGGTTCCGGCTTCGAGAGTGACATGATCGCCGAGCATCAGCAATGACGGACGATCATGGAAAGGATGTCGGCAGTTGCGCTCCTCGAAAATGCTGCTGCTGAAGGTCGCCGCAATCTTCGCGTTCTCAATGCCGAGTGCGCCCATGACCGTCTGGTAAAGGCCTTCGGCAACCACCAGGTACTCACTGCCGGTATCGACCGCGACATAGTCGAGTTCTGGGTTCAGGCAGATCCCCAGGTTGGCCGGAATCGTCCAGGGGGTGGTGGTCCAGATCACGAAGGAGAGTGGTTTGTCACCCAGGGCGGCAACTTCGAACGGCAGCTCTTAAGTAAAGGGGAACTTGACATAAATCGAAGGTGAACTGTGGTCGGCATACTCGACTTCGGCTTCGGCAAGCGCGGTCACGCAGGAGGAGCACCAGTGGATCGGCTTCTTGCCTTTGAACAGGGAGCCGCGTTCCACCAGTCGCGCCAGTTCGCGCGCGGTGGCGGCCTCGTAGTGAGGGGCCATCGTCAGGTAGGGGTTGTCCCAGTTGCCGAAAATGCCGAGCCGTTTGAATTCATCGGCCTGAATCTTGACCCACTCGGCAGCATAATCGCGACACAGACGCCGAAAGTCGGCCTTGCTCATTTCACGTTTCTTTTTGCCGAGTTTTTTATCGACCATCAGTTCGATCGGCAGGCCGTGACAGTCCCAGCCGGGAACGTAAGGCACATAGTGGCCCTGCATCCGCTTGCTCTTGACGATGATGTCCTTGAGGACCTTGTTGAGAGCGTGGCCCATGTGGATATGGCCGTTGGCGTAGGGCGGACCATCGTGCAGGATGAACGGCTTCTGGCCGTTGTTGGTCGCGTCGATACGATCATTCAGGCCGGATTGCTGCCATTTTTCAAGGAGTTCCGGCTCCCGTCTGGGCAGATTGCCACGCATCGGAAAATCGGTCTTCGGAAGATTGAGCGTCTCTTTGTAGTCCATTGCCGCCAGCTTTGCGAAAGGGGTTGAAACTGCTGCAGAATATCCGGGCAGACTAACAAAACTGGGCGGTGAGGAGCAAGGGAAAACCGGTACGGAGTGCAGGGCCGGGTTGGCGACCCGGATTGCCGGATTGGCTGCGGAGCATGTTTCTGCTGTGCGCAGCGGTTCGGGAGCGTATCCGTCGGAGTCGGGCCGAAGTTCAGGCGTTCAGCCGAGGGTTGCCCTGCAGCAGGTCCAGGCTCTTGCGCAGCAGGTCCGAGATGCTGGCTCCCTGCTCACGAGCCAGGCTCTGCAGTTGCGTCATTTCGTCGTTGCTGACGCGGCAGGAGACAATGAATTTTTTGGCACTTTCGGCTTTGCGTCCCATGGCGAACTCCTTTTGGAATAGCAGCTTTATAGATCCATATTCGTGCGCGGAATATTTGTGCGCCGACGTGTGATCTATAAGTGCTGCAAGGGGGTTGCCAAGGGGTGGTGAAGGCGTCGTGACGCAAATAACCTTAATCAGATCATTTGGTTAGGGGGATTTTGAGGTAAAAAAACAGCTTTTGCGGACGGACAATAGTGGACAGAAGTGCACATTATTCCGTATACATGGACAAAAGGTTACGTTTTGTCGCTGGGGGATGCGGCTTCTTCGGCGCGGGCAGCGGCTTCTTTTTCACGTCGTTCGCGGGCGATCAGAAAGAGGTTGCGCGTGTAGATAATAAAACCGGTCGATTGTCCGACCATAAAGACCGGGTCCCGGCGGATGATGGCGTAGATCAGCAGCAGTGAACTGCCGCCGAGGCTGAAGTACCAGAAGGCGGTCGGGATCAGGCTGCGTTTGTGTTTTTCCGAGTAGAGCCACTGGACGAAAAAACGCATGAAGAAGAGCGACTGACCGATAAAGCCGAGGATCAGGATCATGATTTCGCTGTTGGTCAATTCACTGCCGAACATTTGTTTCTCCGATTTCGATACGCAGGTTTCGCATCATCATCCAGCGCACGGCGATCAGGTCGTAAAGACCTTCGATACCGCGCCGCAGGTTGGTATATTTCGATTCGCCGTGCAGTCGCGGCCGGTGGTTGACCTTGACCTCTTTGATCCGTGCGCCTTCCAGCCGCATCAGGGTCGGCAGAAAACGGTGCAGGCCTTTGTAGATGCGAACCTTCTTGAGCATTTCGGCGTTCATGATTTTCAGCGAACAGCCAGTATCGTGGATATTGTCGGCAGTGACCCAGTTCCGGATTCCGTTCCCCAGTTTACTGGCCAGTTTTTTCGATAAACTGTCCTGGCGGTTAAAGCGCCAGCCAGTCACCATCTGGTACTCTTCGCCATAATGCTTGATCATTTCACGCAGGTCCGCCGGGTCGTTCTGCAGATCCGCATCGAGAGTGATGATGACATCACCAGCAGCGTGCTGGAAGCCAGCCCACATCGCAGCGGATTGTCCACAGTTGCGGGCAAAGGAAATGTAGCGGAAACGCTCATCCTCTTCAGCCAGTTGCTTGATCATTTCCAGGCTGGCATCGGTGCTGCAATCATCGACCAGCAGAAACTCACAGGGGGCTCCCAGGTCGGGTGCGACGGCCTGCAACTCTTCAGCGAGTGGTCGCAGGTTTTCTTCTTCGTTATAGATCGGTACAACGAAACTGATCTTTTCCATTAGGATCAGTCCTTTCATCGGGATCGCCGGTATCTGGTCTTTTATGTAATTTATTGCCAAAAACGTCACAAGATAACATGGCTTATTTTGTGCTGTCTGCAAAAAAAGGCCGATGCTTGACATGCCTGAGGGTAGATTCTAGTCTGCGCTTGGATGCTGACGAACTGATCCTGGTTCGGCAGCCTTCTGCTTGCCCCGCTGTCGGGGGGATGGAGGTAGTTCATGCAGGCCGTGCTGCAGATTGTCGAAAAACTGGAACAGGGTAAACGTGCCTATTTTTTTCTGCTCCTGATCGGGCTGCTTTTCTTTCTGCCGGGTTTGAACAGTCTGCCGCCGACCGACCGTGACGAGTCCCGTTTTGCCCAGGCGAGCAAGCAGATGCTCGAGACCGGCAACTACGTCGATATCCGCTTTCAAGAAGTGCCGCGCTACAAAAAGCCGATCGGGATCTACTGGTTGCAGGCGGCAAGTGTCAAACTGGCCGATCAGCCGCTGGATGTCATCTGGCCCTATCGCATTTCGTCCAGCCTGGGTGCTTTGGCAACGGTGTTGCTGACCTGCTTTTTTGGCCGGCGTTTTTTCAACCGCCGGACAGGTTTGTTGGCCGGAACCCTGGTGGTGAGCTGCCTGCTGCTTGGGGTCGAGGCGCGGCTGGCCAAGACCGATGCAGCTTTACTGGCAACCATTGTCACCATGCAGGGCGCACTCGGCCTGCTCTATCTGCAGCGGCATGAACGACTCAAGGGCCGCTGGCCGCTGGTGCTTCTTTTCTGGGTCGCCTGTGGTGCCGGGGTGTTGATCAAGGGGCCGCTGCCGCCGGTGATTGCTCTTTCGACAATCCTCGCACTCTCCCTGGCGGATCGACAATTGACGTTGTTCAGGGCGATTCGTCCGCTGCCGGGCCTGCTGCTGCTGACTGCAATCGTTCTGCCCTGGTTTGTTGCTATCCAGAATGCAACCGGCGGCGAGTTCATGCAGAAGGCCTTTTTCGGGGATTTTCTGCCCAAGCTGCTTGCCGGTCAGGAATCGCACGGCGCCCCTCCCGGCTACTACCTGCTGTTGTTCCCGGTTCTTTTCTGGCCCGGTTCGCTGCTGGTAGTGCGCTATCTGCCCGATCTCTGGCAGAAGCGCAGCGATGATGCGGTCCGTTTTCTTTTCGCCTGGATTATTCCGGCCTGGATTGTCTTTGAGCTGGTCCCGACCAAGCTGCCGCACTATGTCATGCCGTTCTTTCCGGCCATCGCGCTGCTGACAGCCGTCGGCCTCAGTCAGGCGACAGAATTAGAACAAACGCCCGGGCGCTGGCGGCGTCGGCTCAGTTTGCCGGCGGTCGTTTTATGGTTTGCGGTCGCTCTGCTGCTGGCGCTGGGGCTGCCCCTGCTGCCGTTCTGGTTCAAGCAGTTTCAGCCCTGGCATCTTTTGCCCTTGGTCTGAGGGCTGTTGATTCTGCGCGCTGCCTGGAAGCTGCGCTGTAATTTACCGCCCCTCTCGGTTATGCCGCTGTTCCTGCTCGGTTCTCTGTTGATTTTTCCGCTGACCTTTGCCGATATTCTGCCGCGGATCGACCTTGCGTGGCCCAGCCGTCAGGTGGCTCGTATGCTTGAGGATCAGCCTGCGGGCAAATTGATTTCGGTCGGCTTCGGCGAGCCGAGCCTGGCTTTTTTGAACGACACAGAGACCCGGATGACCAATGCACGGGGGGCTGTGCCTCTGTTGTCAGATGAGTCTTTTCGGTACCTGCTGCTTGAAGGGCGACAGAAGCAGCGCTTAGTGGCACTGGCTCCTGGTCAACTTGATAAGCTGCAATTGCTGCAGGCTTTCGAGAGCTATAACTATTCAAAAGGGAAGCGGTTGAAGCTTGAACTCTATGCGAAACCCTGAACAACCCAGAGGTTTACAGTTTGTCATCGGTGGTGTCGTGGTGCTGTTGCTCTGCGCCCTTTCGTTTTTCTTTTTCGATCGTCAGGCCATCGGTTATTTCCTGGCCTCAGATCCTGCTCTGGTGCAGATATTTCACGCTGTTACCCAGTTGGGGGATGCCCTTTATCCTTTGTTATTGGCGGTCGGGATTTATCTCTATTGCTATATTCGGCAACGATTTATGGCACAGGTCAGCGCTGTTTTTGAATGTTGGAAACAGCGCGCGCTGTTTCTTTTTTTCGCTGTTGCCAGTTCGGGACTGTTGATCGATCTGCTCAAGTTTCTTTTCGGTCGTGCCCGGCCGACCAAACTGTTGACCGAGAATCTTTATGGTTTTTACCTGTTTGAAACCTCATCCCGGATGACCTCTTTTCCTTCCGGACACAGCAATACGGCTGCCGCCGTAGGATTGGTCCTCTGGTATCTCTGGCCCAAAAGCTGGCCGATCGGACTGCTGCTGGCCGCATCGGTTATGCTCAGTCGGGTTGTGGTGCTCAAGCATTATCCCTCGGATACTCTGGCCGGAGCCTATCTCGCTGTGGTTACGACCTTTTATCTGGCCCGCTACTTTGATCGGCGTTTTCCTGCAACATTCAATGAGGCGGGCCAATGAGTCTGACGCGACGATCTTTAGTAATCGACTTTATCCTGCCGCTGGCAACGATTCTGCTGTTGTCGCTGGTCATCAGTCTGGGCGACCTTGACCGGGGGTTGGCGGTGCAATTCTATCGGCCAGCGGACGGCTGGTTTTTACGTCAACACTGGTTCTGGGTGTTGCTCTATGACTACGGGATGTTGCCGGGCCTGATGCTCAGCGGTGGGGGGCTGCTGGTCCTGTCGGCGGGAGCATTTGTGCATCGTTTACGGCGCTACTGGCGACCGGCAACTTTTCTGTTGCTGGTGGCTCTGCTCGGTCCCGGCCTGTTGGTTCACGCTGTCGGCAAGGATATGTGGGGTCGGCCGCGGCCGGTTGACACCAGGGATTTTGCCGGTCAGCGGGACTACCACAGTGTTTTTGACCGTGCGGGCCCGAAAATGGGGAAATCCTTCCCTTCGGGACATGCCGCAATCGGTTTCTTTACCATGGCGCCATTTTTTATCTGGCGGAGGCGTAATCGTCGCCGCGCGCTGCTCTGGTTGACCGGCGGGTGTGCCTACGGGCTGCTGATGGGAGTCGGGCGGATGGCGCAGGGCGGACATTACCTGACCGATATTCTGTGGAGCGGTTACCTGGTTCATCTGACTGGTATGCTGCTCTATTACCTGCTACACCCTGACCAGGCATCCGACGATTGAAAACGTTTCAGCGTCGTTGCGGCCAGCTCTGCAGACTCTCTCCCCGATAGTAGTCAAGTTTTCTGCGCAGATTTCCACCGGCGCTGACCTCGCGGGTTCCCAGTGAGACCAGTCGCGCGAAATGTTGCGCGAGCGCCTTCGGTAACGGCCGTCCGGCATCGGTAATGATCAAGGCGTCCCAGCCGAACTTGTCGAGCGGTGGCGGCCAGACTTCATATTGCGAAGCGACCACCGGGGGGTCTCCCGCCCAGCGGTAGGTACGTGGATTGCCCGGAACGTAGAAGGCTGATTCGGCAGAGTGTTTGCGGCCAATACCGAGAATAAAGGTTTGACCGGGGCGCGGTTGTTGGGCCAGCATCTCACCGGTTTGCAGTCCGATCGCCTGCCAGCCGCGAATCCGCCAACTCGGATCCTTGCGTCCCAGATCAAGAACCGTCTGACTGACAAACGGCAGCAGGTAGCCGATCATAAGCAGCAACAGGCCGAATTTCCATGCGGGTCCGAACAGACGGCGCAGACGGTCCAGCCGTCCGGCGCTGACGGCACTGCGGCCCCAGGCGGCGAGCAGGATCATCCCTGCGGGGTAGAAGACCGCCGGCCAGTTAGGGTTGATACTCTTCTTGAAACTCATCAGAAAAAAAGCACTCAGCCCGAGCAGGCTGAAACAGAGCAGATAGCGCACCTCTCGCGATTGCCGCCGCAGTTGCAACAGCAGGGCAAAACCGACAGTGATCAGCAGCAGCCAGGAGAGCGGCGACAACAGGCCGAGTTGTGAGCCGACGAATTCGCCGAAGGTGGCCAGTCGCGCCAGCAGGTCCGGGTTGCTGCCGCCGATGTTATGTGCAGTGTGGCGGAAGGTGATCCAGTCGTGCCGGGAGTTCCACCACAGGGGCGGCAGCAGAAAGAGCAGCCCGCCGCCGACCACCAGCCAGGGCCAGGGGCGCTTGAGTTGCGGCCGATCCTGCGGACTGAGCAGCAGAAAAATCAGCATCAGCAGCGGGAAAACCAGCATCATCTGCTTGCCTAGAGTCCCCAGGCCGATCAGCAGGGTGGTCGCCAGTTTCCAGCGCAAACCCTCATCTTCAAGGCTCTGCCACAGGGTCCAGAGGGCCAGACTCCAGCTGCAGACCAGCAGGACATCGGTCGCCATGATCAGGCCCAGCGCCGCAGCCGCTGGAGTTGCCACCCAGATCACCAGGGTCCAGAAACCGACTTCGGCTGAAAAAAGTCGCCGGGCGGCCAGGAACAGCCCCCAGAGCCCGGCAGCACCCAGCACCACCGCCGGCAGGCGCACAGCCACCGAGGAGACACCGAATATCCCGGTTGTCAGCGCGTTGATCCAGGCAATCAGGGGTGGTTTGCTGAAATAGCCGAAGGCCAGTTGCCGTGACCAATCCCAGTAGTAGGCTTCGTCCGGACCCAGGTCGAGGGGAACGATAAACAGGTAGAGCAGGCGCCAGCCGCTGATGACGGCCAGCAGAATCAGGGCACGACGACTCCAGAGATCGGTCTTGGTTTTGATCATCTTTGACTTTCTGGTTCAATGTTGGGGTAAAACTGGCGTCAGACTAGCTCAGGGGCGATTGCTGATCAAGCAGATAGCGGCATTCGTCGGCGAGTGGACAGCCTGAACAGGTGGGTTTCTTGCGGCAGTACTCTTTGCACTGGATGACGATCAGAGCGTGATATTCGTTGTACAGGCGGAGCTCTTCGGGGAGGCGTTGCATGAAAAAGTTGCGGATCTGCAGGTAGTTTTCATCACCCTTGAGCAATCCGAGGCGGGTAAAGAGGCGGCGGGTGTAGGCATCGACAACAAAAGAAAGGTGGCCCCCGGCATAAAGCAGAATCGAATCCGCAGTCTCCGGACCGATGCCCTTGCGGGCCAGCAGTTCCCCACGCAGTGCCGCCAGCGGTTGTCGCAGCATCTCCGCCAGACCTCCCCGGTAGTTGTAGCGCAGATAATGGCTGAACAGTTGTACGCGTTCGGCCTTCTGGCGAAAGAACCCTGATGGCCTGATCAGTTCTTCAAGTTCTGTGCGTGGCAGGGCTCCAATTGCTGCGGGTGTCAGAGCTTTTGCGTTACGCAGGTTGGTAATCGCTTTTTCGACATTTTTCCAGTTGGTGTTCTGGGTCAAAATGGCTCCGATCACCATCTCGAACGGAGTTTCGGCCGGCCACCAGTGACGAGGTCCGTAATATTTGAAGAGTCGCCGGTAAATTTTCATCAGGTCGAACATGGGGTGATCCTCCAGAGGCAAAATCTTCGGCAGCATAGCATGACGGGTATAAATGCGTTATTCTGGAGCCATGAAGAAAAAAACCACTTCACGCCAGAACCGCTTGTTGCTGGTTTTGTTGATTGCTGTTTTGCCGCTACTGATTGCGGCCTCCTGGGATTTCAGTAAAAGTTCAATCCCGACCAGCGAGATCATGGGTGGCGGTCCGCCGCGCGACGGTATCCCGGCACTGACTTCGCCGAAATTTGTTCCGGCGGCCGGTGTGCGCTTTGTGCGCGATGAGGAGCAGGTTCTCGGTGTGATTCTGAACGGGGTTGCCAAGGCTTACCCGACGCGCATCCTCTCCTGGCACGAGCTGGTCAACGACTATTACCTTGACCTGCCGGTTTTGGTGAGCTGGTGACCGCTGGCCTACTCGGGGGTCGTGTACTCCCGCCTGATCAAGAATAAAGAGCGTTTTTTCGGAGTTTCCGGTCTGCTCTACCGTAGCAACGTGCTGATGTATGATCGCGCGAGTGAATCCCTCTGGTCGCAGATCAAAGGCGAGGCAGTGACCGGGAAATTGACCGGAACCCGCCTTGAAGTCCTGCCCTCCCGCCTTACGACCTGGGGCAAATGGCGCAAACTGCACCCTGAGAGTCTGATTCTTTCGACCGATACCGGCTATACGCGCGACTATACCAAGGACCCTTATCTTGATTACTATGCTCGCCAGAGTGGGTTCTGGTCCTTTTTCAAGCTGGGACCGGGAGAAAAAGAGAAGGAGCTGGTGGTCGGGATCGAACTGGATGGTCAGGCCCGCGCCTATCCACTGGAGCTTTTACGCCAGCAGGGTGAGATTCGAGAAACCTTCGGCGGAATCGAGTTACGTCTGCGGTTTGATTCCGCAACCGACAGTTTGCAGGTGATTCGGGCAGACGGCAGCAAGGTCTCGCACATGTTGGCCTACTGGTTTGTCTGGAAGGGAATCCATCCGCAAACCGGGCGTTATAAATAATTGCAGATTCTTTTTACATCCCCTCTCCTTGGCTCTATAATCCCGCACCATGCAGAAAAAGTTTACACTTGAAGCGCGCCTGCAGTTGCAGGCGGCAATTGCCGAGGCCGCAGGTAACGAAGTTTTTGCTCTGGGCCATACCGATGCCGACTGCCGGGTAGTCGAGATCGATGTGCTGGCGCGTGGGTCGCAGCAGGCGGTCCCGGCGGTGTTGCAGAACTGTTGCTACGGTGACATCGTTATCCATAATCATCCCTCCGGCAAGCTGTCTCCTTCTGATCCCGATATTGAAATCGCGGGTGGTATCGCCAGCCTCGGGGTCGGCTTCTATATCGTCAACAACCCGGTCGATGATCTCTATGTTGTGATTGAACCCTTTCCGCCGCACGATGAACAGCAGCTCGATCCGGCGCGGATCGACGTTATCCTCGGCCCGCAGGGTGAGGTTGCACAGCAGCTCAAGGGTTACGAAGAACGGCCCGAGCAGCTGCGGATGGCGCTCTGTATCGGCGAGGCCTTCAATCGCGGCCAGCTGGCGGTGATTGAGGCCGGGACTGGAACCGGTAAAAGCCTGGCCTACCTGGTACCGGCCCTGCTCTGGGCATTGAACAACGGTGAACGGGTGGTGGTTTCGACCAACACCATCAACCTGCAGCAGCAGTTGATCAGCAAGGACCTGCCGTTGCTGCGCCGGGCGACCGGTCTCGAGTTTCGCGCGGTGCTGGTCAAGGGCCGCAGTAACTATCTCTGTCGGCGCCGCAGTCAGGAGGCGGGGCGCGAGCCGGGGCTGTTCGCCAGTAGTGAGGAGACCGAACTGCAGCAGATTCTGCAGTGGGCCGAAGCAACCAGCGATGGTTCGCGTGATGATCTCGGCTTCAATCCGCTCCCGGCGGTCTGGGAAGAGGTTTGCTGCGAGGCTGATCAGTGCAGTCGGGTGCGTTGTCGTGAATATGGGCGTTGTTTTTTCCATCGAGCCCGCCGCCAGGCTGCCCAGGCCAACCTGCTGGTGGTCAATCACGCCCTGCTACTCTCCGATCTGGCGCTACGTCAGCAGACCGACAACTACAATGCTACCGCGGTTTTGCCGCCCTACGGGCGGGTGGTGATCGATGAGGCCCATCATCTCGAAGATGTTGCGACCAGCTATTTTTCCGGTCGCGTGACCCGTTTTGCCTTTGCCCGGACTCTTAATCGTTTGCGGCATCCACGCAAGCCGGATAAGGGCTTGCTGCCGCGTTTTTTGTCGCAGCTGGCGCGTGAACTGCCCGACAGTTTCGATGAGCTCTATCGCGGGATTTTTGAGCGGGTTGAGAAGCTGCAGCAGCAACGGCAGCAATTGCTCGATGAGGCGATCACTGCGCTTGAGGATGTCGGTCGGAAACTGGCGGAGACTCTGGGAGAAGAGGTGGTCGAAGGGCGCGAAATTCGCCATCGACTGCAGGCCGATTTTTTTGCCGGTACCTGTTGGGTCGAGATTGTTGCGCTGGTCGAACCTCTGCTCAAGCAGGCCGGGGGGCTGGCGCGTAAACTTGATCAGCTGCTGAAGCAGTGTGAGGAGCTGCCGGACGAGGTTGCCGATAAGCTCAGTTCGCCATTGGTTGATCTGGCCGGGATTGCACGCCGACTCGAAGGGATTGCCGCCGACCTGGCGCTTTTTCTGGCGACGTCCGAGGATAATTGTGTGTGGATTGAGGTCGCCAAAGGCCGGATCGGTCGTTCGCGCGGGCTGATTACCCGTCTTTGCAGCGCGCCGCTTGAGGTCGGCAAGGGTCTCAACGAGGCGCTCTACGAGCGCTTTCGCACCGTGATTATGACCAGTGCGACCTTGAGTGTTGCCGGGCGTTTCGATTACTTCTGCGACCGAACCGGTCTGGGTCTGGCAGAACCGAGTCGTTTGCAGTCACTGGTGCTGGCGTCGCCCTTCGATTATGCTCGGCAAACCCTGGTCGCGGTTCCGACCGATATCCCCGAGCCGGGTCGTCCCGGTTTTGCCGAAGCGGTCGCCGAGCTAACCGAAAAGGCTCTGCTGCTGGCCGGGGGACGCAGTTTTGTGCTCTTTACTTCCTACCAGTTGTTACGCACGATTTATGAACAGTTGTCACCAATTCTCGAAGCCCGTCAGCTGCACTGTTTTCGGCAGGGGAGCGAAAATCGGCACCATCTGCTCAAGCGCTTTGCCGAAGATGAAACCAGCAGCCTGTTCGGCACCGATTCTTTCTGGGAAGGGGTCGATGTGCCGGGGCGTTCGCTGGAACAGGTGATTATCACTAGGCTGCCGTTTCGGGTTCCGACCGAGCCGGTGTTGCAGGCGCGGGCCGAGGCGCTCAAGGCGCGTGGTCAGGACCCGTTCATGAAGTATACGGTGCCGCAGGCGGTGATCCGCTTCAAACAAGGGTTCGGGCGTCTGATCCGCAATCGCAGCGACCGGGGCGTGGTGCTGATCCTCGACAGCCGGGTGGTGCGTCGTGGTTACGGACAGACCTTTTTGCGCTCTTTGCCTGCGGTGAGCAGTCTCAGTCTGCCTGCTGCCGAGTTGTTACCACGGATCGAAAGCTTTTTCACCGACAGTGACAATTGAATCTGTTAGAATGAGCTGATTCTACTGTCGTCACAGGAGTTTACCGCGATGTTTCGTCTACTGCTTTTCCTGCTGCTGCTTCCCGCACCCTTGATGGCTCTGGAGGACTCAGGTTACGCTGCATTTGACTATGCGTCGCGCTGGGGGACGGTCACCTTCACCCATCTGGAACACCAGAAGCGGGTTGGCAACTGCATGGTCTGCCATCATCAGGGGGTTGAAATGGGTGGTTGCGGCAACTGCCATGGGGTGATTCAGGGTCTGCCGCAACGCAAGGATGTGTTGCATAAAAAGTGTATAACCTGTCACTGGAAAGTACGCGGACCGACGGAATGTGCCGGTTGTCATGATCCCGAACGTCTCGACGAAAGGGTTTATGATGATTAGGGGCAAGAAGTGAGAAAGAATGACCTTGTCAGCTCAGGGATTCGTCTGCAACGAAGGGAAGGTTATGAAAAAGATTTTACTGATAATGCTGCTTCTGTTGGCCGGAACTGGCCCGGCACTGGCAGTCGGAGAAACCGATTACATTGAATTTCAGAAGATTCTCGACAGCAAGTGCAGCAAGTGTCACGCCCGGACCCGGGTTGACCAGGCAATGGCCGAACATCGCGATATGCTCGAAATCCAGCAGCGGATGATTCGTCATGGTGCCGAGCTCAACACCCGTGAGCAGCAGGTACTGGGGGTTTTCTTCCGGGCCCAGGAGGTCAGGAAAGCACCACGCAAGACTGCCGAGAAAGACCCTCTGGCTGAATATCGGTCAGTGGTTGAGGCGCGCTGCAGCGGCTGTCATTCACTGGATGTCGTCGAAAAAGCGATGCGTGATAATCGGAAATTCGATGGTCTGGCGCAGATGATGATCAAGCGCGGGGCGGTTCTCAGCGACAAGGACGTGAAGATCATTCAAACCTTCTGGGGAGAACCGCTTAAGTGAACCCGTGAGGTGTGAGGCGTGAAACGTGAGGCGG
>JAJRWF010000084.1 GCA_024276905.1 Deltaproteobacteria bacterium | reverse complement strand
GATCAGTTTCAGGTGGCTTCCGGCGGGTGGCTTGGGTTCTGTTCGCTCACCTTGCGACTCCTGTTCTGTACTCTGTGGCCGTTCAAGCTGCGGCAGGGAATCGTCCGTCAGCATATTTTCAATCGCTGCCGCAATTGTCAGGCACTGTTTCATGCAGACTTTGTGCGCTGGGCAGGTTGAACAGTCGGCCTGACCGGCGGCCATCTTGAGACTGTGGATCACCAGTTCGACACTTTCAAGTTGATTCAGGGGGATCAGGTACATGGTGTGTGATTGCTCCTTACAAACTGCGTTCGGCCGCTTCGACAAAGCGCTTAAGCCTGGTCATCATGGCGCTGAAATCTTCGGGCCGCAACGATTGCGGACCGTCACTGGCCGCTTCTTCCGGGCAGGGATGAACCTCAACGATCAGGCCGTCGGCACCGGCTGCGGCGGCCGCATAACACATCGGCGCCACCAGATGAGCGTGTCCGGTGGCGTGTGAAGGATCAATCAGTACCGGTAGATGGGTCTGGCTTTTCAGCACCGGAACTGCCGAGATATCCAGGGTGTTGCGGGTTGCGGTTTCGAAGGTGCGGATCCCGCGCTCGCAGAGGATCACCTTGCGGTTGCCCTCCGACAGAATATACTCGGCACTCATCAGAAACTCCTGCACCGTAGTCGCCATTCCGCGCTTGAGCAGCACCGGTTTGTCGAGCTGACCGAGCATTTTCAGTAATGCAAAATTCTGGGTGTTGCGGGCTCCGACCTGCATCACATCAGCATAACGAGCCACCAGTTCGACATCGCGCGGATTGACGACCTCGGTCACGATCGGTAACCCGGTCAGTTCCCGCGCCTCGGCCAGCAGCTTCAGGCCTTCTTCTTCCATGCCCTGAAAGCTGTAAGGGCTGGTGCGTGGTTTAAAGGCACCACCGCGCAGCATACGGGCACCGCTTTGCTTGACCAGTTCGGCGGTTGAGCAGATCTGCTCTTTGCTTTCGACCGAGCAGGGGCCGGCGATAACCATGAACTCCTTGCCGCCAATCACCACCCCCGGAGCAATTTCAACCTCGCTCGACCGGGTCTGGACTTCACGGCTGGCCAGCTTGTAGGGTTTCATGATCGGCACGACGCGCTCGACACCCGGCAACAGTTCGAGGGCCTGCAGCTTGTCTTTGCCGCCCTCGTCGCCGACCGCACCGACGACGTTGCGCGTTTCACCATGGATGACGTGTGGCTGGTAGCCGAGTTCGATAATTCGTTTTTTGACGTCGGCCAGAGCCTGTTTATCGGCCCCTTTTTTCATGACAACAATCATTCTTGCGCTCCTTTTTTCCTGAGACTGTCAACATTGACGGCTTACAGGGCTGCTGAAAAGACAAAAGGCCGTCCGGTGCTTCCGGCGGCCTCAACTTTCAACAGACTCAAAAAAGAAAAGACCATGGAAGAACCTTTGTGCCGTTCTGCCATGGTCTGAATCCGGTGGCTGATGCCCGCTACAGATTCCCAATCCCGGCAGACGGCCTGTTAAAGCCGAAAAACCAGTAAAAAGAAAACGCGCTGTTAAAGACATATGCCATGGTTCGGATTCCCTTGGAAAATCTGTGTGGGGCGATACTATGCCCTCACCCGGAGAAAAGGCAAGGGAAAAGACACCCCGATCAATCCCCAACCGGAGCCCCCGAACGGGCTCTCAAAGAGTTTGCCGAGCGAAACCAATTATTGCTTGACAGTCTCCGGCCCTTTGGTTATAAACGGATCTCGTTTTGCCCAGATAGCTCAGTCGGTAGAGCAGAGGACTGAAAATCCTCGTGTCGGCAGTTCGATTCTGTCTCTGGGCACCAACAAGATTAACGGGTTACGTCAATATGGCGTAACCCGTTTTTTGTTGGTTATTTACTACGTTTTACTACGGGCTGGCTCACGGTCTCCGCAACATTTGCGGGAAACCCTGCGCGACAACAGAATCTTCAACGCCGCAAGACTTCATCCAGCTGAACAAGTTGGGCCAGCCATAATTTCTTTATTGTCCGGTTATCGTGCCCTCCGTCAAGAACCAACACCTGGGCTGCGGGCAGGGACTTCGCCAGTTCCTGCTGCTCGTTTCGGAATCTGTCCTGCGTGCCGTAGCTTAAGTAAACAGAAGGGTTCCCGGATGTTTGCTCGAGGTATTGCTTGATAAATTACCAGATATTATGTTCCCAGTCCCCGGCAATGTCTTGACCGGGATTCCAGGCGTCGATTCCGCCGAAGGCCTGAATTTCAGCAACGGTGCTCCCTTCGCCGAGAAAGGGGCTGATCAGGATGATTCCGTCAATGTCCTCAGGATAGTCGCGCAGAATAAACCAGGACCCGAGCCCACCCATGGAAACCCCGGCCAGCCAGATTTCCTTGTATCCCTTGGCTTTTGCCGGGACAATGATGTCTTCATGAATCCTCAAACTCAATGAGCCTGATTTCAGATATCCGAGATGAGAATCGGGCGCGACCATATCAAAAGGGAGTCGCCTGTCGATGACAGCTTGGATCATGCCCTCGTTTTCGAACATCTGGTTGCCGCTGCCGCGGCCTCTGAGAAAAATGAGCAGTTTAGGGTTATTCCGGGCTGCGGGATTGGTGTACTCAAGCGTTGGAATCGGGGTTGTCAGTCGTGGAGCGCAGCTGGTCAGTAAAGCCAGGGACAAAAAGAACAGAAGTCCACGAAATAGAATCAGTATCATACATCCATCCCTTTACTTGGTTGTGACCAGCTCAAATTCCTTCCGTCAGGCGCTTTTCTGTCAGGGAGGCTTCTTCCTTGATCCTTTCCTGGTTCCAGCCCAGTTCGCTGCTCATGATCTCCAGCACTCTGGGGATGACCTGCCTGGCGGCGGCGGTGTCGAGTAACGCCAGGGGGGTGCGACGGCCCAGAACATCGATCACCCGTTCGGCCAGTTCGTAACGGACTGCGTAGAGAACCTCTGCTTCCAGGATCGGATGGTTTTCAACCAGGCGTGCGCCATACCCGGTGGCTGCAAGCTCGGCAACTTTTTTGGCCTGATCACCGTAGGTACGATGCAGGTAGCTGGCAATGTCTGCGGCAAAACCGTATGTTTTGCGTAGTTCAAGATCGCCGTTTTCCTGATAATTGACCGCACCGAGAAGTGGCAGCTGTTCGGTCTGGCAGTTTGGCTCTGGTGCCGTCAGCTGAAATTGCTTCAGGGCATGATCCAGGGTGTCGAGGGCCATTTTGCGGTAGGTTGTCCATTTGCCGCCAGCGATGGTCAATAATCCGTCCGGGCTTTCCTCTAGCACATGGTCACGCGCCAATCCGGCGGTATCGGCCGCTTTGGGATCGGACACCAGCGGTCTGAGTCCCGACCAGACGGCTTTGATGTCTGATTTTTTGACCTGCAGATTGAAATAGCGGCTGAGGTGACGTAGCAGGTAGTCGATTTCGCTCTCAAGGGGTTTGGGGTGCTCGGAGATTTTGACAGGCTCGTCGGTGGTGCCGACCAGGGCATGATTCTCCCAGGGCAGCACAAAGAGTACCCGACCATCATCGGTTTCGGGAATCATCAGACCGGTGTCAGGGGGGGCAAAACGCTTATCCAGGACAATATGGATGCCGCTGCTGGCCGAGAGGATTTCTGTGGCGGCCGGGTTGTCCATCTTTCGGATCTGATCGGTAAAGGGACCGGTCGCATTGATCACTCCCTGGGCCTTCAGTTGCCAGCTTTCGCCGGTGAGTGTATCGGTTAACTTGGCCCCGCAGATCTTGCCGTTTTGCTTGATGAGTTCGCTCACCGCAACATGATTGATGATGGTGGCACCCTGTTGTGCCGCCGTCAGAGCCAGAGAGAGTGCCATACGGGCATCGTGGAATTGCCCGTCGTAGTAGAGAACCCCGGCTTTAAGCCCTTCGGCTTTCAGCGTTGGGAAGCGGCGCAGGGCTTCCTTGCGGCTGAGCAGGCGACTGTGGCCGATGTTGCGCCTGCCAGAGAGGATGTCGTAGAGCTTGAGCCCGGAGAAAACATAGGGGATATCACGCCAGCGGTAGAGTGGTGTCACCAGGGCCAGCCGATTGGAAAGATGCGGGGCATTTTCCAGCAGGATGCTGCGTTCCTTGAGACCGTCCCGGACCAGATTGTACTGAACCCGGTCGAGTTTTTTGACCGCTGCTTCCAGGTAGCGGACTCCACCGTGGACCAGTTTGGTGCTGCGGCTGCTGGTCCCTTCGGCGAAGTCATTTTTTTCGACCAGCGCAACCTTCAGTCCACGGGTTGCTGCGTCCAGCGCAATCCCGCAACCTGTAGCTCCGCCACCGATAACCAGCAGGTCAAAAGTGCGGTCCTCTTTTAATTCTTGTAGCCGTTGCTGCCTGCTCATGCTCAGGTCCCTGGAACTGCTGTTATCCGTTTTTTTACTCAAGGGGTTTATACTCGACCTTGACAATTTCAAGTTCGCTGCGGCCGCCGGGGGTGGTAAAGGAGATCAAATCCCCTTCTGATGAGCCGAGAAGAGCCTGGCCAATGGGGGAGGTCCAGCTGACGTAGCCGCGTGAGCCATCATATTCATCCACCCCGACGATGCTGAAGACCTTTTCTTCGCCCTCCTCATTTTCGACCGTGACAGTTGCACCGAAAAGAACTCTGCCGTTGGCGATTTTTTGCTGTTCAGCCGGATCGACAATGGTTGCATCTTCCAGCCGTCCGGTCAGAAAACGGATGCGGCCGTCATACTGGCGGAGCTTTTTTTTGGCGTAGTGATAATCGGCGTTCTCGCTGCGATCGCCGTTGCTCGCCGCCCAGGCCGCAGTCTTGACCATCTCCGGTCTCAGTTTGTAGAGGGTTTCTTTGAGCTCGGCGCGTAATCTTTGCGCACAGGCCGGTGTCATGTAGATCGGGGCCGATTTGGAGGTTTTTGGGTTCATCATGGCTCTTGGGCTCGAAGGCAGTAGAAGACAGGATCACTTATCATCGTCTGCTTTACCACTGCAATTATAAAGGGTCAGAAACAATTTAGCCTGAAGAATAGTCCTTAAACTGCTTTCTGCGTGCTTTTTTATTCTTCGGGTGCTAGGAACGGACTGTCGTCGTCAGTTATGCTCAAGGCGTCAGGCGTCAGGCGTCAGGCGTCAGGCGGCGGAAGGTCGTTTGCTTTTTGAGTGCGGAGATATTCGCAGTGACTCTTGGTTGAAGGAACCATATGCATCATTCTTCCCGATTTATTGATCGTCACTTCTGGGTGGCAGTCTGCATAATTTTTGTTGTCCTTTTTGTTCCGATGATGTTTCGGGAGTGGCTCTCTTTGCGTTCAGAAGGTCTGAGCAATGTCGAGTGGTACACCTCCTCGTTGACCAGTCAGCTGCGACGGGATCTGGAGTCACGCCATTCACTGATTGATACCTTGTCCCAATTGGACAACCGGGAACGTTTTGTCGAGTTCGACCTTCATGTGATCCAGAAGATTGGCCACCTTGGTCTGTTTAAGGTGAGAATCTATGATTCGTCGGGAACGATGGTTTATGATGTCGAGGAGGATCTTGTCGGTCGGACGTTCCCGAAAAATTCCAGTATGAAAATGGCGCTTGACGGTGAGGTCGTCTCCAGAATAATCGATCGCAACGAGTATTTTGAAGAATACGGGCAGGAAATAAACGTTGATATGGCAGAGGTGTACATGCCGATTGTTTCCGAATCCGACGGTAGCATTCCCTATGTCCTTGAGGCCTACTATGATTACTCGCCAATAACCTCACGGACGCACAGGTTCCTGATCAAGAGCACCTTATCGTTGCTGATCACAACCCTGGTGGTTCTGGCGCTGCTGATTTATCTCTACAGAGGGCGCCAACGACTGGGACGGAAGCTAGAAGCTCTTGAAGCCATCCTGCCGATCTGCATGTACTGCAAGAAGATCCACCTGGAAAAAACCGGTGAACCTGATCAGTGGGTGGAGATAGAAGCCTACTTCGCCAGACAGGAGGATCTGTCGTTCAGTCACGGGATCTGTCAGGACTGCCTGCAGAAACATCATTCTGGATCGAAGGCAGCCCAAAAAATACCGGGTGATAAATGATCAGTGCGGCCCCGATTGTGTCTCTCTTTTGGCAGGGCTCGTTTAGCAGACGATCGGTAGTTGGGTGGAGGAGGGACTGAGGGAAACTCAGCGGATTCCTTGCGCGAGGAACCGAGTAGAATATATTGACCTGGAATTCTCCCAAATGGGCAAATCGTTTATGATGAAGAGAGGGAGAGCGGTTCGCCGGGCAGCTGTTGTTTCAAAATACCGACCGCCGGTTTGCGATGCGACAAGAGAATATTCACTATCTCGACAAATTTCACGAAAAGACCGGGGTTTTTGCCGACCGGGCTGCGGGCGGCGTTCGGCTGGCTGAACTGCTCGATAACGCGGATCTGGAACAACCGCTGGTGCTGGCAATTCCGGCTGGCGGAGTGCCGGTTGCCGTCGCCCTGGCCACCCGGTTGCGGGCGCCGCTTGATGTCGCAGTTGTAAGCAAAATCACCCTCCCCTGGGACAGTGAAGCAGGATACGGCGCCGTCGCTTTTGATGGCAGCTACCGCCTTAATCAGGCCTTGGTCCAGCAGGCCGGCTTGAGCGAAGAGCAGGTTGAGGCAGGCATTCTGGCGACCTGCAACAAGGTGGAACGGCGCCTGTTGCTGTTTCGGCGACAGACCCCGTTGCCGCAACTGGCCGGTCGGGATGTGATCGTCGTCGATGATGGCCTGGCCAGCGGCTTTACCCTGCAGGTCGCGGTTGCAGCCCTGCGCCGGGCTGGGGCCGACCGGTTGCAGCTGGCGGTTCCGACCGGTCATACCTCTGCGGTTCAGCGACTGGCGGCCGAGGTTGAAGCCCTGTACTGCGTCAATCTGCGTAGCGGCTGGAGCTATTCCGTAGCAGCCGCCTACCGCAGCTGGTACGAGGTGACTGAAGTTGAAGCCGGACAATTACTGAAGCAGTACTGCCGGCCCCTTGGGTAAAATCTCTTACGCCAGTTCGTCGACCGCCACCCGATAGCGCGGATCTTCAATCACATTGACTTCGATCATGCTGCCAGCATTGTTGAGCAGGGTTCGGCACTCGGCGCTCAGGTGTTTGAGGCGTAACTTTTTGCCCTGGCCCAGATAGCGTTCGGTGAGGTTGCTGACCGCTTCAAGCCCCGAGTGATCGCAGACCCGCGAGCCGCGAAAGTCAATCACGACCTCGTCGGGATCTTCGGCCGGGGTAAACTGGTCGTGAAAAGAGCGTACCGAGCCGAAAAAGAGCGGCCCCTGCAGGCGGTAGGTTTTGGCGCCGGTCTCATCTACGGAGATCTCGGAGTAGATGCGTCGCGCGTTCTGCCAGGCGAAAACCAGCGCCGAAACGATGACGCCGACTGCGACCGCGATGGCCAGGTCGGTGAAGACGGTGACCGCCGAGACCAGTACCAGCACCAGAGCATCGCTTAAGGGAATCTTATGCAGGATGCGCAGGGTCGACCAGGCAAAGGTCCCGACCACAACCATGAACATTACGCCGACCAGTGCCGCCAGCGGGATCATTTCGATCAGACTGGAGGCGAAGACAATGAAGCTGAGCAGAAAAAGGGCGGCAGTGATGCCGGAGAGACGACCGCGCCCCCCGGAGTTGATATTGATAATGCTCTGACCGATCATCGCGCAACCGCCCATGCCGCCGAAAAGGCCGGTCACAACGTTGGCAACTCCCTGGCCGATACACTCGCGGTTACCGCGCCCACGGGTTTCGGTGACCTCGTCGATCAGGGTCAGGGTCATCAGCGATTCGATCAGGCCGATCGCGGCGAGAATCACCGCATAGGGGAGAATTATCAGCAGATTATCCAGAGTCAACGACATCAGCGGAATGTGAAAGGACGGCAGGCCGCCGGAGAGTGAGGCGAGATCGCCGACGGTGCGGGTGTCCAGATTCAGGCCGTGAACCAGCGCGGTTACAACCAGGATCGCCGCCAGGGCCGCGGGGAAGGCCTGGGTCAGCTTGGGCAGAAAAGACATGATCGCCATGGTCAGCACCACCAGTCCGACCATCAGGTAAAGAGTCGGGCCCTGCAGCCACTGCAGGACCCCGCTGCTGTCGACCGCCTTGAACTGGCCGAGTTGGGCGAGAAAGATGATAATCGCCAGACCGTTGACGAAGCCAAGCATCACCGGGTGTGGAATCAGACGGATGAATTTGCCAAGGCGCAACACCCCGGCACTGATCTGGATGATCCCCATCAGCACCACCGTGGCAAACAGATATTCAACGCCATTATCGGCAACCAGGGTCACCATCACGACCGCCAGGGCGCCGGTGGCGCCAGAAATCATCCCCGGACGTCCACCGATAGCGGCGGTGATCAGCCCGACCATAAAGGCAGCGTAAAGCCCGACCAGCGGATCGACTCCGGCGACAAAAGCAAAGGCAACCGCCTCGGGAACCAGGGCCAGGGCTACGGTCAGGCCGGAGAGGATATCGTTTTTACAGCTGGCGCTCTTTCTGACGAGAAACTCGAACATCTATGGCCCTTAAATGGCTGGATTAGCGTGGAAAAAGTTTGGCAAAAGACGCCGACTCTAGCCACACAGGGTGTCGAAAGCAAGCAAATAATCCCCATCTTGCGAGATTTTTTACCTGATGAGGAATGTGCCATGGACTCCCGCCACCTTGTGTGGGATAGATGGCATCAGATTCCATGCGCTCAGCGACATATGGAGTACGGTTATGAACTGGCAGGTCTACATAATCCTCTGTACGGATGATTCTCTCTACACCGGAATTACCACCGACATTGAACGCCGTTTCGCCCAGCACGCAGCCGGAACCGGCGCCAGATATTTTCGTGGCCGTGCTCCGCAACGACTGGTTTATCTCGAATCCGGCCATGATCGCAGCAGCGCCAGTCGGCGTGAGAGTGTGATCAAGAAACTGCGGCGGTCTGATAAGAGGCAGTTGATTGCTTCGGTGGTTGAGCCGTTTCGGGAGTGAGGTTGTTTTTTCAAAAATAATGGCCTTTAGTTGCATCTCCCCGATCATTGGTTAGAATTGCTCAATAAAAATTAACCGGAGCGGGTGCGGGAGAGCGTTATG
>JAJRWF010000083.1 GCA_024276905.1 Deltaproteobacteria bacterium | reverse complement strand
CTGATATCGGAAGCATCCAGCAAGGTTCCCGCATCAAAGGGAGCAGGCTGTCCGACCTGAGAGGTCGAGAAAAAGACCGCGTCTATCCCGGCAAAATCATCTTCCTGTTCCATGCGCTGCATCAGCACCGAACCGACCATGCCGCGCCATCCTACAAATCCGACTTTCATCTCTCAAAGCTCCTTAGCGCCCTCCGCCCGGGAAGGTCGAGTAAAAAAAACGGCCGCTGACTTATGAAGTCTGCGGCCGTTTGAACATTGCGTTGCTTGTGCTTTACACTGTTCCACTTTCGCCACAGACTTGCTCCCGAGCAAACATTTTCTGTTTGCCGGTGGTTGTTTTGATCATTATGGTCAGTGTCAGCTTTTGCATACTGGCGTGAGGATGCCGCAACAACCGGGCATTGTCAATAACTTTCGCGCTGGTAAATCAGGCCGGGACGGCCCTTGTAGATACCGAACGTCAGCCGCGCACGCGGGTTGACGAAACCCGTCCCCTGCCAGTTGAATTGCAACCAGGCCGGAACAGTCGCCCCAAGGTCCAGGCTGCCCTCGTTGCCCGCTCCTGCGGGCTGAAACCAGAGGGTGAAATCCCCGGCCGACGGCGGTGCAGTGAACAGCTTACCGGCCGGACCGGCAGCCACGCAACCAAGACCGCTGATTCCCGGGTTGCCGGTATCGTAAACACAGGTTTCGTTCGGCTGCAAACCATCAGCGATATCGACATCGATCAGCGGACCGAGAGTGACGCCGGACGTGCAGCCATCAGCGGTATTAATGACAAAACCACTCCCATCGAAATACTCACTGCGCATCCCAACCTGTAACGGCACCAATTCCGAGCCATAGCTGTTTTTCAGGTTCAAACGTCCGTAACGAATTTCACTGCTGCCAAGGCTGACAGGTGCAGCATCCAGAGTAGTGACTTCATCCGTAACCGCAGTCAATCGTACCTCGCTGTTCGTCGCTGCTTGCCTTGGCATATCGTAGCGAAATGCAAGGTCCAGAATAGCCCTCCCGGTTTGTCCACTATCAAAATTCTGTAAGAAAATGGCTGTAGCAAGATCATAGGGTCCACTATTGGCGCTATTAACAAATACCAGTTCTGTCCCAGGATCAAGGGTTGCAAACCCACCTTTGTACTCCCGGGTCAACACCCCGTTACGATTATGGGCCTCGATGGTCATCAGCCCGGAAAATGGCTGGCGGGAATAACTGAATGAACCACAGGCAGGAGAAATGCTTGATGCGGTTACCGCATAACTGGAGGGGAAAAACCTTCCGACGTAGCCGGTTTTCCCCACAATTTTAGCCGTTTCAACTGTCCCGATGGCAAGGTAGTCGCCACCATTGACCTGCGCCCCAAGCTCAATAATCCCTACTTCGCCATGCTGGACCACTGCGGCACCGCTACCGCCCGTCATACTCGCGATCGTTGTTCCTCCCGTCAGGTTTACCGGCTGGTCAGTCGGTTGGTTTTCACGCGCAGTCAGATCGACTGGGAGATTAAAATTACTGGCGGTTGCGTTGTCGGTCAGATCGAGTAGCAGGGTATTTGCCGGATCGGCATCCTGATGCTGGTCGGCTATTCCATCCGCATCCGGATCATCGACGCTTTGCCACAAAACCGCACGTGCATTGACAGTGAAATCTGCCCCGGCGGCAACAAACTGACCTCCAGAAGGACCACTTGCAGCAGGGTTACCCGCAACAGAAAGGTCAAAGGCAAAGGGGCGAAAAACCAGAGGCCCACTGCTCCCGGAGATAAAAATTCCGGAAGGATTCCCCTCTTTATCCGGCAGCTGATAACGAGCATGCAGGCGAACCTGACCAACGTCAGCATAGTTCAGGTTAAAACCGGCCGTCTGATCCACAGCATCACCGAAATCAAGGGCGATACCTGTAAAGGCCAAAGGGGCGGCACCAGCATCGTTGGCCACCAGAGAATTGCCATTTAACTTCAGGGGATTTCCACTGCACCCGGATGGATTCAGACATTCGAAGCCCAATTCGACCGTCGTAGCACCGATCAGTACAGCCTCACAGGCTCCTGTTGCATCGCTGGTTCGAATCGCCTGTAACTCCAACAGCTGTGCATCTGGTGCAGCATCGGAAGGTTTCCCACCTATCTGCGGGGTAAAATTGTTGGCCACACTATCGGCAAGAAAATTGAACCCGGCAGTATCAAACGTCAGGGCAGGATCTTCCGCCGGACTTTCAACAGCGCCACCGACAACAAGATTAATATCAACAATCTCGGCCGTCAGATTTTTCAACCCGAGAACAACAACCCCATTTTCTGTTCCGTCAAAGATATATTCCCCACGGCCATTGCCGAGATTCGTCAGGTTGCCCACCACTCCCGTCACCATGCTCCAGTCGCCCCGGCCCGTGCTGGTACTCAGCTGCAAAGTGTCACTGTAGTTGGGGATAACGGCATGGTTCTGATCATGGGCCTCGATACGAACCGGCTCGGCCTGGCAGTTAACAGCACTACCGTCGTGTATGATCGCAAAATGATCTGCACCGCTGACATCAATCTGAATACTGTCACTGATGATACTGCCGTTATCGTTGAGAGCTCGATAAACTGCCGTGTAGCTACCGCTTCCTGAATAACTGTGAGCTACAGGAGTCATGGGAACACTGCAGGGGCTGTTATTTGACGTCTGTGGAGCCGTACCATCACCAAAAGTGAGTGACTGGGTTACCCCGCCGACAATCACAATCAAGGAATCGATGTAAAGACCTGGGTCCGCAATACCGTCAGCATCACAGTCAAGCTCGGCATTCAGTGTCACCTCATAGATTCCGGCATTGGTATAGCTATGGCTGGCGAAAGAAGGGATGCTGCCACCGACCCAAGGCGGAGCGTT
>JAJRWF010000082.1 GCA_024276905.1 Deltaproteobacteria bacterium | reverse complement strand
TCTTGCTTGTTGCCATCGAAATCGAGATTACTGTAGTAGGTTGGCTTGATTTTGGCGGTACCGAAAAACTTGATTTCCGCCATTGCTGGTGATGCCGCCAATAATCCGGCAAGCAGGACCAATCCCAGAGCTTTCATCTGCGTTTTCATGTTTCCTCCTTTTGAGCGCTGATTTATCTGCAACTATGGAGCAGCTTCTTCAATCAGGGACTTATTCCCCGATTGACAACATCGAATATCATTACTCATTAGTGTGCAAAAAATAGCAGTGCACACAACCATTGTCAATAGAAATAAAACATGGTTCTATGGGTTTGGTGGGGTGGGTGGAGTGTTGGGAATTGCCCAGGTTCAAGCCGCTTGATCTGTGCCTCGAACGTGGAAAAATCCGTCAATCAATCAGGTCCCGCTTTCAGGTGTGGCGCGGCCGAGCAATTCCATCAGGTGCAGGACGTCCTGCTTCATTCCAGACTTTTTCAGGCCCCAGGCCAGTTGAAGTTGACAACCGGGATTAGCGGTGATCAGGTGTTCGGCGTCGGTTGCGGCGACCTTGGCCAACTTCCGGTCGAGAACCTGTTGCGACTCGGCGTTGAACTTCAGTCCCCAGGTCGCGGCTGAACCGCAGCACCAGCTGGCTTCGTCCATCTCGCGCAGTTCAACGCCGGGGATTGTCTTGATCAGTTCGCGGGGCTGATTCGAAACACCCTGAGCGTGGCACAGGTGGCAGGGTTCGTGGTAGGTGACGCTGGTGTTGACCGGCTGCAACTCTTCAGTGCGCAGACCGACTGCGCACAGAAACTCCTGAACGTCACGTACCTTGCTGCGGAAGAGTTCCAGGCGCTGTCGGTCTTCTTCACCGTGCAGCAGCTCTTCGTATTCCTTGAGACTGGCGCCGCAACCGGCACAATCAGTGACGATGTAATCAACCTCCTGAGCGAGGAAGAGGTCGATGTTGAAGCGTGCCAGGGCGCGAGCGGTTTCGCGATCGCCTTCCGACATGTGCGGCGCGCCGCAGCATTTGGTTTCTTTGGGGATGACCACCTCGAAGCCCTGATGGGCCAGAATTCTGACCGTTTGCCGCGAGACTTCGGAATACATCAACGACATCACACAGCCGAGGAAAAAGGCCACCCGCCCACGCTTCTCGCCCCGGGCCGGGATCAGTTCGGGGAGTTGCTGCCGCAACGGTGCGCCGATTCTTGGCAGCATCCCTTCGGCCTTCTCCACCCAGTTCGGACCCAGCTTGAGGAGTTGTGAATGGCGCACCAGCCACTGGATGCCGAGGCGCTGGTAGAGCCGGTTGGGCAGCATCGACTTTTCGAGTAAATCGGGGTCTGGCAGCATCCGCTCAAGGACGAAACTGCGGAATCCCTGAGCCAGCGGGCTGCCGGGAAAGAACTGCTGCGACTGGCTGCGGCAGACCTCCATCACCTCGCCAGCCTTGACTCCCGAAGGGCAGGCACTGGTGCAGGCGCGGCAGTCGAGGCAAAAAAAGCTTTCTTGCTTGAGCGCGGCTGTGAACTGAAGGTTTTCTTCATGGACTGCGCGTGCCAGAGCCACCCGACCGCGTGGCGAAGAACGTTCACGTCCGGTCAGGGCGTAGGTCGGACAGGTCGGCAGGCAGAAGCCACAGCGCATGCACTGCAGGACCGATTCATAGCTCGGCGCGTCCTTTTTACTACTGAAATTTCCACGTTTTGAATCTTTTTTCATAGTGTTCTGCTATTCACTTTCCAGGTTCACTCAGGGTCTCCAATAAGGTAAAAAATGAAGAGAATCGGCCGTCGACAAAATTTGATGTACGCGGATAAAACGAGAAAACCAAATGGTTTTTTGGGTTTTTGGATCATGGTTCTTCAGCGTAAATAAGTGCCCAATAGGGTTCTGTCCTTTTTAATGCCTTTGGCGACCGACGTTCGAACGTTCTGTGCTTATTTGTCAGCGATAATTTTCCCCGGGTTGAGGATCCCCTGCGGATCAAAGCTGTCCTTGATCCGGCGCATCACGGCCATGCCAGCCGGGCCGACCTGTTTAGCGAGATAATCCTTCTTGGCGACGCCGATGCCATGTTCGCCCGAGACCGTGCCGCCCCAGGCGAGAACCTTGTCGTAGAGCTCCTCGTAGAAGGCGTGGGTGCGTTGCATCTCTTCGCGGTCGCGCTCATCGCAGAGCACCGTCGGGTGGATGTTGCCGTCACCGGCGTGGCCGAAGGTACCGACTTCGAGTCTGAATTTGGCGGCCAGGCGTTCGATCTCGGCAAAGGTCTGTGGCAGCAGTGAACGCGGTACCGTGGCATCTTCAAGGATGGTGGTCGGTGATTTGCGTGCCAGGGCTGACAGGGCAGTGCGGCGGGCGGCGGCGAGGTCCGCGGCTTCGGTGGCATCTTTCGCCAGCTTAACCTCGACGGCGCCACATTTTTGCAGGACCTTCTGCACCGCTTGTGACTCTTCCGCTACCACGACCGGGTGGCCGTCGACTTCGATCAACAGCAGTGCCGCCATCTGGGTAGGCAGGCCGATTTTCACATAATCCTCGACGCAGTTGATCGTCGCCTTGTCCATGATTTCAAGGGTCGACGGGATGATCTTGTTGGCAATAATCTGCGCCACCGCTTCACCGGCTTTCGGCATGGTGTCGAAGTAGGCAAGC
>JAJRWF010000081.1 GCA_024276905.1 Deltaproteobacteria bacterium | reverse complement strand
GCCACAAACCAAGCTATCGCCTTCGTATCCCGCTACCGTGTCCTCGCCACCAGCGCCGAATACAACATCGGCTCAGCAAGCGGATTCAGTGCCACGCTGTTCGAAGACACCGAAAGTGGCAAAAAAATATTGGCATTCCGTAGAACTGACGAGTTGCCTGGCGCTGATTGGGATGATGATCTTGGATTGGGGCTGGCTGCAGGCAAGACCCCTCCCCAGTTTGAAGATATGGTTGCATTCTTTGAACAGCTTCAAGCTGTAGGAGAGGTGTCTGGCGAATACAAATTGACAGTAACCGGCCACTCGCTGGGTGGCGCATTGGCACAGATCTTTACCGCAACCTATACGGATTTTGTCGATCAGAGTTATACGTACAACTCTCCAGGCGCAAAAGAGTTGGAATCCCCTAGCCTGACAACAAATAACGGAAAATACTACAAGGAAAAGTTAGTCGGTTACGATGAGATCACCGGAGAATCTCTGTACACTCCCGTGGAGATCTCACAAGAGCTTTACGATGCCTATACCAGCTTTGACGCCAACAAGACGGGAGTCGACAGCCTTGTCACAAATGTCAAAGCAATTGAAAACTGGTTGGATGTCCCAATTAATGTTGTCGCCGATCTTGGAACCGACATCGGCAGTAGTGATATCAATATTTCCATCAGTGACAGCGTTAATCCCATTGCCTATCATTCCATATCAACATTGGTTAAATCGCTGCATGGCTACAATCTTTTTGCAACCATCACCGGCAGCAACAATACTGACGATTTCACCCCTTTTCTGAAAAACATGTCCGATGACCGAGCTTTAACAATCGTCAATGATATTTTTCAGGCAGGCGTTGATACGAGTCAGGTGCCCGTTGATTCAGCCATAGATCTCACCTCATATATTGTTGACAACAGCCTGACCAATCTGTCGGTTATCTCACTGTCTGAGCAGTCTGCTGTTGCACTTCAGGCGGCTGCAAAAAATGACAACGCCGTGCTTTTCGCTTTGAATGAATTGGCCGGTTTTACCATCTCCGGGAATCAACCCGGTTACGATGGTTTGGATATAGACAACTATTCCGAACAGTTCATCGAAGACCGCGCCCTGTTTCTCTACAACTCCATCCATGAAAACACGACATCTATCCTGTTCAAAGACCTGGAACTTGATGCCTATGCGCCACAACCTCTCGGAACAGAGTTCATCTCTGAATATACCTTTGGCAAACAAGGTGCTGATGGCCTGACCGGGTCTGCTAATGAGGATCACCTTTATGGCATGGGCGGTGACGATATTATACGTGGCCTTGACGGTGCAGATTATCTCGAAGGTGGCAAAGGGGATGATGTTCTCAGCGGCGGATCGGGTGACGACACCTTCGGCTATCATGGAGCCGACAATGGCGTAGATACCATCGACGGTGGTTCCGGTAACGACACTATCCGTGTCCATCAATTCTCTGAAGCCAACTCCATCGAAATAATCGACGGTGGTGAGGGTATAGACACCATCGCCGGAACCGACATGGCAGATACCATCGATCTGTCCTCGTCAAACCTGACAGTGACCAATATTGAAAAAATTGATGGCGGCAGCGGAAATGATGTTCTCTCTGAAGATGGAGGTAATGACGAACTGCTAAGCGGCGGCAGACTTGATACCTATGGTGAATTCAGCAATGGGGACGGTATCAGTGATTATATCACCATGAGTGAGGCCGCCTGATGTATACAATCGGCGTTATTATTGTTCTCTATTTCTATGTCCGTCTGGGGATGTGGGTTGCCAGAAAAACAGCCAGCCGATGCGAGCGCAAGGGAGCCAAATGGGTGGTGCGAATTGTGGTTGCTCTGGTGTTTTTCCTGATTCCAGCAGGTGATGAAATAGCCGGACGCATTTATTTCAACCACCTTTGCGCAACAGAAACTGGTGTAAGAGTCTACCAGACCATTGAACTTCCTGAGGAGTATTGGAATGAAGATGGTAGCCCGAAGTTTTTTGATGAAAATAATGGAAATTTTTCACTACCTTTAGAAAAATTTGCAGAAACTGATTCAAAATCAAAAAGTCGATCTTTTGGCATAGAAGAACGGAGGTCCATTTTACTTTCGAAAGCTACACACAAACCAATAAGTGAGGATGTCCTATTTAGGTACTGGGGAGGATGGATTTCAAAAAGTTTATCGCCTCAAAACACTGCTACACATTGCGGCGGTGATTATAAAGATTTTGTTGAGAACCAATTTAAACAAACTACAGCGGATGGGGAATAACCATGGGAGAAATCAATGATTTTTTTCAACAGGCTCAACTAGCGCAAGCCGCCTATGCCGTAGGCTTATTGTCAAATATGTCTGGCGGAGGTACTCCGGACAAACCAAGTGATTACGCTAATTTATTGATTGACGGTGGCATGTCTCAAGTCCAAGCCATTGCCTTTGCTAACAAGTACACCGTCATTGAGCAATACACCGATTCTTTTAGTGGGGTCTCTGCCACCGCGTTTCGGGATGCGGCAGGTCAACAGTATCTGGCGATTCGTGGCACACAGACCGATACAGGTTTTTTGGAAGACGGCATTACCGACATCGGCATCTTTCTGGGTCTGAATGGCGTTTCACAATATCAGCGACTTGAAACTTTTTATCAATCCCTTGTTGCCAAGGGAGACATCCAGCCAGGGAATTTAATCGTTACCGGCCATTCTTTGGGCGGTTTGCTGGCACAGATATTATCTGTGGATCACTCTAACGACGTTTCTCAGACCATGACTTTCAATGCACCGGGAGTGGGTGGGGTTGGTGCGCAGATTCTAGACTTGGTCGGAATCATCCCGACCAGTGTTCCTGCCGGGATTGTCACCAATGTTGTTGCGCAGCCAGGGTGGTCTGTAACCGCCGGACTGGGCATGATGCTGGGTGATGTCAGTCAAGTATTGATAGAGGATTCAGGATTTATATCGGGGAATCTCTTATTCAAAAATCACTCTATTGCAAAACTCACCGATTCCCTCGCCGTCTACAACCTTTTTGCCACAATCGATCCTTCGTTGAGTGTCGACACAATCACCGGCATCCTCAAGGCGTCTGCAAATGAGGCAGGCAATACCCTCGAATCCGCCGTCTCAGGCGTTGGCGAGCTTCTGCTCCCCGGCTTCAACCTCCGCACCGGCAACGAGTACGATACCCAGCGCGACCTGCTCTACCAGGATGTGCAATCCATCTCCCAGGCGCTGGCATCCTCCTCCGGCCTGAGCATCGATGTCTTCGGTGCCCCTGATCAGGACGGCAACTTCGTCTCCTTTTCCCCCACTCAGATCGAAAGTCTGGCACGCAGCGACATCGCCTATCGCTACGCCCTAGTCAACGGCAACCCGTTCGCCATCCTTGGTGCGGACTACACGACATTCAACCAGAACGGCGAGCTGGATATTTACAATCAGGCAACTGGCGATGGTCAGTTGACCAACATGTACCTGGCCGATCGTTCCGAGTACCTTGCAAATTTGTTGTATGCCAACGCGAACGACACCACCGACAGTGGTTCGGATGTGCATTATGTTGATCAGGCAAAGGACGTGTCGCTGAATGAACCCGTACTTCTGGCTCCCTCGAAAAAAATCGCTTTCGGTAGTGAGCAAGGTGATCTGCTGGAAGGGACTGATCCCTTACTCGGTAGTGGCAATGTCATCGACCGACTCTACGGCATGGACGGCAACGATAGCCTGCAAGGCTTCGGCGGTGATGACTATCTTGAAGGCGGAATGGGCAACGACACCCTGATCGGTGGCGTTGGCGACGACACCTTGAACGGCGGCACCGGCAACGATACCTACATCTACAACCCCGGCGACGGTAACGACAGCATCATCGAAACCCGCGAAGCCGATGGCCTCAAGCATGGCACTATCCGCATTTCTGACGGGACTCAATATCTCACCGTGCAGGGACTTTTTCTTGAAGATGCAGGGACACCGGGGACTTTTCGTTCGGATTCCGGGCTAACCTTGGTTCATGGCGCCACCTGGCAGCTGTTCACCCCCGACGGTGGTACCATCAACCTGGGCCCCGATTTTATCAGCGGTGACTTCGGCATCCAGCTGCAGGAGAACACGCCGGTCGTTCCACCTGTCTATGACCGCATCATTGTCGGCGACCTTGCCCCGCTCGATACCAATCCAAATCAATCCGGTGTGCAGACAGGCACCGATGCTCTCGGCAACCTGATTACTGACCCCAATCAACCAGCTGTCGACCGGAATGATCGCCTTTATGGTTCCACCGGCAACGATCTGTTGCAGGGAGGCGGCGGCGACGACTGGCTGCTTTCTCACCAATATGCGGGAATGGGAGCAGGCAATGATCGCATGGAAGGGGGCGCCGGAAACGACCGTCTCTATGCCGGTGTAAATGATGACGTGCTGGTCGGTGGAGCCGGCCAGGACATCATCTACAGCAAGGCCGGCAACGATATCCTCTATGCCGATGAAGAGATTACTCTTGAAGATGCGCTGGCCCAGGCCGACGCTGCTCCCAGTGGTCTCAAGGGCGACTGGCTTGATGGACACAACGGAGATGACACCCTGGTGGGAGACATCGGCAACGATATGCTGCTGGGTGGCCAGGGAGCCGACCTGATTCTCGGCGGTGCCGGTGATGACGATATTTATGGTGATCGCGGAACGGATTGGGCCGGTAATAACTGGTCGATTGAGCGCAGTATTCGCAATGGCAATACTCTCTACTTCACCCAGTATTTTGATTCCGGATATTATGATCTGGATACTGGTGGTAATGACGTTATCTACGCTGGCGGTGGTGTCGACTGGGTGAGTGGGGGATTCGGCGACGACTGGATCGACGGCGGCAGCGGAGCTGATGTGGTATTCGGTCAGGCCGGCAGCGACAGCCTGTTCGGCGGAACGGGTGCCGACAGACTGTTTGGTGATGATTCCGAGCTGTTAGAGGAACACCACGGCGCTGATTTTCTCGATGGTGGTGCAGGTAATGACGCATTGTTCGGTATGGGTGGCGACGATACCCTGTACGGAGGGGCTGACAACGATACTCTTTTTGGAGACATGAGTGATCAGATAACAGGGGGAATAGATTTTCTCGATGGGGGAGCAGGTGATGATCTGCTCTTCGGTGGTGCCGGAGATGATCTGCTTTTTGGTGGAACGGGGGCCGATGAGCTTCAGGGGGAAGCTGGTAACGACTATCTGGATGGTGAGGTCGGAGACGACCTCCTTTTTGGTCAGGCCGGAGACGATCTTCTTTATGGTGGTGCTGGTGCAGACGAACTTCAAGGTGGCGACGGTGATGATTATCTGAATGGAGGCGATGGTGCCGATCTGCTGGTCGGTGGTGTCGGCATCGATGCCTTGTATGGTGGTGCCGGTGTTGATGAACTCCAGGGAGGTGATGGTGCCGATATCCTTGAGGGTGAGGCCGGAAACGATAACCTGTACGGTGGACTTGGAGCCGACCATCTGTTTGGCGGTGTCGGGATAGACAGGCTTCAGGGGGGTGACGGAGATGATCTTCTCGATGGTGGAACAGAGAACGATATCCTGTTCGGTGAAGCGGGTAACGATACCCTCATCGGTGGTGCTGGCGGCGATTATCTGAATGGAGGTGCGGGGGATGATCGCTATCTCTTTGATGCTGGAGACAGTTTTCTTGTTAATGGTGTCGCCGAAACCATTCTGGATCTGGCGGGGATCGATACTGTCGACTTTGGTTCTGGAGTCCTGACGAGCGGGGTGAGCGTTTCGCGGAATGGCAGCAGTAATGACATGGTCCTGTCGTACACGGCATCAGACCTCCTGCTTATCAGTGATGGTTACAGCGGGACGGTGGAGAAGTTCAATTTTGCAGACGGTACGAGTCTTGACTGGCGGCAGTTGATCGGCCGGTTTTCAAAGACCCTGGTGACAACCACCACCACGACTTCCGCCGCAGAAATGCTCGGTGGTTCAGCAAATGACCGCCTCGAAGCGACCGGCGGCGGGTCCAGTTTTTTCGGTGGGCAGGGGAATGACCTGCTGATCGGTAGTGGCGGCAACAACAGCTACCATTACAATCTCGGTGACGGCATTGATACCATTGTCGATAGCGGTGGCCAGACCGATGCCGCAGGTAACCCGGCGCCTAACCGTCTGGTGTTCGGCCCTGGGATCTCACCGGCAGATATCAGTCTTTCCTTGGGGTCACTGCTGATTCAGGTTGGTAATGATCCCCAATCTGCCATCCATATCAGCAACTTCGATCCTGCTGATCCCCTCGGTCAACGCTCAATCGATATCTTCAGTTTTGCCGATGGTACGGAACTCAGTTACGAACAGTTGCTGGAGCGTGGCTTCGATATCTCCGGCGGCAGTGGCGCTGACGTTTTGGATGGCACCGCGCTGACCGATCGTCTCAGCGGTGGTGCTGGCAATGACCAGCTCTTTGGTGGACAGGGAGACGATCAGTTGGATGGCGGTACGGGCAATGATCTGCTTGATGGTGGCAGTGGCAACGATACCTATTTTTTCGGGCGTGGTAGTGGTGAAGACCTTATCGCTCAGGATGATCAAGCTTTGAACAAGATGGATGTGCTCCAGTTGACGGCTGATCTTCTGCCCGAAGATGTGACGCTGAGCCGCTCTGGCGCTGATCTGACTTTAACCATCAACGTTACTGCAGACCGCCTTACCCTGCAGAACTATTTTGCCACCGTCAGCGATGTTCAGCGTTACCGGGTCGAAGAGATTCGTTTTGCCAATGGCACGCGCTGGGATACTGCCCAGATTGAACTTTTGTCGATGCCCACCAATGCCGCCCCGCAGGTAAGCGGACCCGTGGCCCTGGGGCAAATTGCCGAAGATGGCAGCCTGACCATTTTTGCCGCACAATTATTGGCAACTGCCAGCGATACCGATGGTGACCCGCTCAGTGTCCGTAATCTCAGTGTCGACAGTGGAACCTTGCTTGATAATGGTGATGGCAGCTGGACCTTTCAGCCCGTTGCTGATTTTAACGGAGAAGTTTTGTTCAGCTATACCGTCTCCGATGGCAGCATCGAGATCGCGGCCTCTGCAGGATTAACGGTCACCCCGGTCAACGATGCACCGGTTGTCGCCGGAGCCGTAGATCTCGGTCGTCTCGCCGCAGACGGTAGTCTGGTTTTTACTTCTGCACAGTTACTGGCAAATGCCAGCGATATTGATGGTGATGTCCTCAGTATTACCAATCTGAACGCCGACAGTGGCACCTTGACCGATAATGGTGCTGGTAACTGGTCCTTCCAGCCTGTCAGTGGTTTTTCCGGCCCGGTTACTTTCAACTTTGTGGTCAATGACGGTCAGCAAAGCACGGCTGCCGCAGCCGATCTGCTGGTAGAATCCTCTGTTTCAGTGATTGAAGGTGATGAGCACAACAACAGGTTGTCCGGCAGCAGTGGCAACGACATTATTTACGGTTTCGGCGGCAAAGATATCCTGCGCGGTGAAGAGGGCAACGATACGCTGATTGGTGGTGCCGGTAACGATACCCTCTATGGTGGCGGCGGAGACGATCTCTTTCTGTTCAATCTCGGTGATGGTCGCGACAAAATCAAGCTGGACGATCGATACGGTACTGACACCCTGGCTTTTGGAGCCGGAATTGCGATCACGGATCTGCGCCTGCAGAAAACCGGCAAAGATCTGCTGATACGGCTGGCGGGAACGGGCGACGCAGTGAAGATCAGTGGCTGGTTCAAAAGATCGGCAACCGACAAGCAACTTGATCATTTTGCCTTTGACGACGGGACTGTGCTGACTCGCCAGCAATTTCTAAATCAGGTGCTGTTTCAGGATGACGATGAGGATGAGCGTGAAGATTCGCACCATGAAGAAAAAGGGCATTCAGCGTCTGCTGCCCAGCATCACGTCCTTCAGGAAATTCACGAAACCTTTTCTGTAGATGACTTGCATCCTGGAGAAAAAGGACGAGAAAAGGACGCCCCGGGTTTGTCGGATGTGGACATCGAGATGATTGTTCAGCAGATGTCCGTCTATGCGGTTGATGAGGGGATCAGTTTGAGCGGCATCGACGATGTCAAACAACCGGAACCGCTAATGACTTTGGTTGCCGATGTCTGGCATCAGGCCTGATTTCCGCAGGGATAGGCTTTTGTTCTGCCGGTCGATTCGAGAATTTTTCGCTTCCCTTTTATGTCTTGCTGTCATCTTTGGGGCTTCGGGCGTTGCGGCTGAAACGATCAGTTTCCCCCAGGTGCTTGCTGCCGCGTTGTCGAACTCGTTCGATATCAAGATTGCCAGGGAAGAACTTGGGGCGAGTCAGGCTTTTGTCCGTGAAAAGCAGGCGGCTTTTTATCCGCAGCTCTCTGTACGCTTCAGCAATGATTATATCCACGCTTTTGAGCGCCAGAGTCAGGTGGCTTCTGGTGGAGATATTGTTATCGCGGATGAATCGAACTATCGTCATTCTCTGATCACCAGTTTGGGGTATAACCTCTTCGATTTCGGTGTGCGAAAGTTGGGTGTTGCAAATGCCCGCCGTCAGGTTTTCATCGCGGCTCTGCAGGAGAAACAGGCTTACTGGGAAACCCGCAAAGAGGTGTTGCGCCTTTTTGCCAGGGGATTGAAAATCCAGAAGCAACTCGCAACGGATCAGAGTGTTCTGGAGCGACAAAAGACGATCTTCCGCCTGACCAGGCAGTTGCATCAGGCCGGAACCCTTGGTCAGGAGCAGGTTGGTACTGCGGCGTTGAGTCTGGCTGAAACGCTCAGTCAGCAGACCGAACTGAAGGTCCAGCTCCAGGAAGTTCTCGGGCGACTGACCTTTTACACCCATCAGCAATACGCTGTCGCAGAGATTCAGTTGGCAGATTTAGTCCCGCCTCGAACAGAGAGCTCTATGCTGAAATTTGATGCCGCTCCCGAAGTTCAGATTCTCCGAACCCGGATTGAAAATAAAAAAACAGAACTCGTGATGATTAAACGCTCCTTGCTGCCAACACTTGAGTTAAGCGCTTATCATCGGATGTTCGGCAGTGATCCGGGCAGCTTTGCTAAATCGTTGACCGATCTTAGCGCTCGCGATGCCACCATAGCTCTGACGTTTAACTGGCCGCTTTTTTCCGGTTTTGCCGACATCGCCAAGATTGCGCGTATTAATCACGAAATCAGCAGCCTGCGCTATCAAAAAGAGAAAAAACGCGCAGAACTTCAGGATGAGGCCTCCCATATGACCAGTGCCTATGAAGCTTATGCTGCGAATGTAAAGAACCGGCTGAATCATTTGAACGAGATCGCCGCTGAAAAGACCGGTGCTGTGCGTCTGGCGGCTCAACAAGTGACCGATCAGATCAGTTTTCAGCAAAAAATAATCGCTTTGACCCGGCAGCAGCTGGGTGTTGAATTGCGGCAAGTCGATTATGCGATGACCGCCTTGTCACTTGCGGCAATGCAGAAGGCGATGCCATGAACTCCGCATTGATTGCTTTTGACGTGGTTGCCCGGATTAACCGGATCGATGTCGATATCCGAGCCATTGCTCGCGAATTCAGCCTGCAGGAACTGGTCGCACCGGAGGAGTTGCTGCGGATCGCAAAATGCTTCGATTTCAAGGCGAAGCTAAAACAGCTTTCAGTTTCAAAACTGGCCGAGGCTTATCCGTTACCGGCGATCGCCGTCGGCGTCGATGGTCATTATGCTGTGCTGTTGAAGAGCGACAAGGAACAGGGTAAGTGTCTGCTGTTCGATGCGGCTGAAAAGAAGACGGTCGAGAAAACTACCGCGCAGGTTGAGGTGGAATTTGCTCGTTTTATCATCCTGCGGCACAAGAAAATCAACTCTCAGGTGGTGTTCGGTTTCCGTTGGTTTTTGCAGGAGATCATCAAATTCAAACGGATCATCGGCGAGGTGCTGCTCGGTTCTTTTGTGGTGCAGCTGTTCGGTCTGGTGACGCCACTTTTTACCCAGGTCATTCTCGACAAGGTTATTGTCCATCGCAGTATGACAACGCTCGATGTGCTGGCAGTCGCTTTTCTGGCAATTGCCGGTTTCGAACTGCTGTTGAATATCGCTCGTAATTATATCTTCATCCATACCGCTCACAAGCTGGACGCCAAACTTAGCGCCAGGTTGTTCAGGCATCTGCTGGCGTTACCGTTCCGCTATTTTGAAGCGCGCAAGGTCGGTAATATCGCGGCGCGGGTCAGGGAGCTGGACACCATCCGCGAGTTTATCACCAACAAAGCAGTCAGCGTGATTATCGACCTGTTCTTCTCATTGGTTTTTGTCGCGGTGATGCTGCTCTACAGTGTCAAACTGACCCTGGTCGTACTCGGGTTTGTGACGGTTATTGCCTTGCTCTACTTGATCATTACTCCGGAACTGCGCAGGCGGCTCGAAAGCAAATTCCAGATGGCCGCGTCATCAAACTCCTATCTGGTTGAATCGGTCACTGGTGTGCAGACGGTCAAGTCGCTGGCGGTGGAAGGGACGATGCAAAACCGCTGGGAAGACCATCTGGGACGTTATGTCAGTTCCAGTTTCAATCTGGCGAACATGTCCAATATCTCCGGTGCGGTCTCCGGAACCCTGCGACGTCTGATGACGATCACCGTGCTTTATCTTGGTGTAAAAGCTGTGTTGCAGGGAGATTTGACCATCGGGCAGCTAATCGCTTTTCAGATGTTCTCCGGTCAATTTACTGCCCCGGTTTTACGCCTGGCTAATCTGTGGAATGAGTTTCAGCAGGCACTGCTCTCGGTTGATCGGTTGGGGGATATCCTCAATCATCCCCAGGAAGTCACTACGGAAAAGGCGATTACCCTGCCACAGCTTAAAGGGGCTCTGAAACTCGACAATGTCTCTTTCAAATATACTCCGGATGGGCCCAAAGTTCTGGATGAGGTTTCCGTCGTTATCGAGCAGGGGATGAGCGTCGGCATTGTCGGTCGCAGCGGCAGTGGCAAAAGTACTTTGGCCAAGCTGCTGCAGCGACTCTACATCCCTACCGAAGGCGCAATCTATATCGATGAGATCGATGCCAGGCATCTGAACCCCTTCTGGTTGCGCTTCAATATCGGCGTGGTACTACAAGAGAACTATCTGTTCAGCGGCACCATCCGCGACAACATTGCCCTGTCGAAACCAGATGCTCCGATGGAGTTGATTCTGCAGGCGGCACAGATCGCCGGGGCTCACGAATTTATTGCGCAACTACCAGAAGGTTACGACACCGAAGTCAGTGAGCGCGGTTCGTCTCTGTCGGGTGGGCAACGCCAGCGGGTCGCCATCGCCAGGGCTCTGATCACCAATCCTTGGCTGTTGATTTTTGACGAAGCAACCTCGGCGCTCGATTATGAGTCGGAACGGATCATCCAGCAGAACATGCAGACGATCAAAAAGGGGCGGACCACGGTTATCATCGCCCATCGACTGGCAACGATCAAAAACTGTGATCTGATTCTGGTTCTCGAACGCGGCAGGTTGGTCGAATCGGGCAGCCATGAGCAGCTGCTGCAACAGTGCGGCTATTACCATAACCTTTCCAGTCAGCAGAATTAAAATATGTTCAAATTCAAGCCAACGGACGATCGTCACGAATTCAAGCCCCTGCTGGTTGAAATCGAAGAACGGCCACTCAATCCACTTGGACGATCCGTCTTCTGGATTGTGATTGCTGCGATTTTCTTTACCGGTCTCTGGATGTTTTTTGGCGAAGTCGATGTTGTTGTTAGCGCGCGCGGCAAGGTCATTCCCAGCGGTGAGGTCAAAACTGTTCAACCACTCAACGCAGGGGTCGTGCGTAGTATATTGATCCAGCCGGGAGATTTTGTCCGTAAAGGACAGGTGCTGATGGAAATCGATCCTTCGGATGTTGATCCGGAACTCGCTTCGATGCAGGCCGACCTGAAACAGGCGCAACTTGAAATCGAACGGCTCAGCGCCCTTTTGGAAAACAGGTCTTTTGCGGGTGACAAGGGGCGATATGATGCCGAAGTTCTGCGAGTGCAGCAGGAAATCTACGCCTCTGAAAAAGAGCGGTTGAAAAAACAGATCCGGATCAAACAGGAATACCTGGCACAATTGAAAGAACGGTTGGCGGCTGAAGGTAAAGTTGCCGAGCAGGCAGGCTTTATGCTGAAGGTCGTGACTGGGAAGTTTGAGCGCCTGCAGAAGGTCAAAGATCTCATCAGCCGGGATGAGTATGAGCGCACAGAAAGCGAGGCGAAACGCTATCGAACTGAACTCAACGCCTCGGGACATCGAAGTGCCGAAATTTCTGCCCTGGCGAAACAGACCGACCAGGAGATCGCCTATATCGAGGAAGAATATCGCAACCGTTTGCTTGCCGAACTGGCGGAGAAAAAGCAGCGCTATCTTTATCTCCAGTCCCGGATTGAGAAGGCCGAATTTATCAGCTCCCGTCAGCAAATTACGACACCGGTTGACGGCTACGTTTCTCAGCTGTTGTTTCATACAATTGGTGGCGTCGTTACCCCGGCGGAGAAACTGGCACACATCGTTCCGACTAATTCCCCACTGCTGATCAAGTCATACCTGCTGAATAAAGATGCCGGATTTGTCACCAAAAATATGGATGCCTCGATCAAAATCGATACCTTCAACTTCCAGAAGTATGGCACTCTCGACGGCAAGGTTGTTCAGGTCTCCAGGGACAGTATCGAGGATGATCAACTCGGATTGGTTTATGAAGCATACATTGCTCCTGAAAGTAGTTCGCTGATGATCAATGGTGTCAAAACGCCGATATCGGCGGGGATGAGTGTGACTGCAGAAGTGAAGGTTGGCAAACGTCGAATTATCGAGTTTTTTCTTTACCCTCTCATCAGGTATCTGGATGAGGGTGTCAGCGTGATGTGAGTTGAGTCGGAGCCCAAGGATCTCCTTCTCTTCCTTTGAAGTAGATATTCTCATCATGTTTAACGACCCGCCTTCAATCCCGCCTGTTTTTCGCCCGCCGTTTCTTTGTGATCAAAAAATGGATGGTTTCACCTCCCGGCAGTGTGACCTGTTGGATCATTTTCTGACTTTCTGCAATGCACTGTTCGGCCCTCCCTGAAAACATCTGCGGACTATTTCAAACAATGATTTTTATCTTGCTTGACGGGGGGTTAGATGCTGTATGATGTGTTGTTTATCTACAGCTCTTGTAAAAAGCGAGGAAAAGCGGTTTGCTCAAGGATTCCGTCAGCAGATTCATGACTCTGCAGCACCCCTATTCGCGTAAGGTTCGGCGACTTAAACAGAGTCTGCTTACCCATTTCCATGTCAGCGAAAATACCTTTATGGTGGTGCTGGCAGTGATCGTCGGCCTGCTGGCCGGGTTGGGTAACTTTGCCTTTCGCAAGACGATTGATTTGATCCATTTTGTGGTGGTTGAGCAGGGGCAGGTTCTGCTCAATATCGATCCCGAACACTGGTCAAGCGAACGACTGCTGCTCTTTATTTTTCCGGCTATCGGCGGTCTGCTGGTGGTTCCGCTTTGGTACTTCTTCGGCAAGGATCTCAAAGGCGGTTTTGCCGGTTTTCTGGTCAAGGTCAATCTGCGTGGGGCCAAGCTGCCGTTTCGTCCTGTCTTCACCCGCGGTTTCGGAGCGGCAATTACCCTGGGAACCGGCGGCAGTGCCGGGCAGGAAGGCCCGATCGCGGTGATCGGCGGCACCATCGGCAGCCAGTTCGGCAAGCTGTTCAAGATGGGTGGCGATCATATCAAGGTGCTGGTCGCCTGCGGCGCAGCTGCCGGGGTGGCGGCGACCTTTAACGCGCCTTTGGCCGGGGTTTTCTTTGCCGCAGAAATTGTTCTGCTTTCCTCTTTTGAGCTGGCCAGCTTTACCTCGATCGTGATCGCCAGCGGGATGGCAACCGTGGTCTCGCGCGCCCTGCTCGGTAACGAAGCCGAACTGGCGGCGCCCGCCTACCTGCTGCAAAGCCATTGGGAACTGCTGCTCTATCTGCTGCTCGGCCTGATTATCGGTCTGCTGGCCAGTGGTTTTATCGATCTGCATTTTCGGATCAAGGATCTGATCGACGGGGTACGGCTGCCGAAGCTGAGCAAACCGGTGCTCGGCGGGCTGCTGGTCGGTCTGATCGGGATCGGTCTGCCGCAGGTCTACGGCAACGGTTACGAATTCATGAGCACCGTACTCGCCGGTCAGCAGCCGTTGTTGCTTTTGCTGGCGCTGATCCTGGTCAAGGCGGTGGCGACTTCGATCACCCTCAATTCGGGCCTGCCCGGTGGCATGTTCGCGCCCTGCCTCTATCTGGGTGCGGTGATCGGTGGTGCTTTCGGTCTGCTCTGCGTGCAACTTTTTCCTGAGGCGGGTCTGGCTCCCGGCGCCTATGCGCTGGTCGGTATGGGGGCTTTTCTGTCGGCGGCGACTCACGCACCGATGACTTCGATCTTTTTACTGTTCGAGATTACCGACTCCTACGAGGTTATTATCCCGATTATGCTGGCTTGTGTCATCGGCACCTCAATCGCCCGTCACTTCAAGAAAGAAAGCCTCGAAACCGCCGAGCTGGTGCGTGAGGGGATCGACCTAGAGGCGGGTAAAGAGCGCAACATCATGAAGGCGCTGCGCGTCGATGAGGTCATGTCCACAGAGGTCGAAACGGTCCCCGAGAACATGACTCTGGGCCAGTTCGCCAGATTTACCGCCAGTACCCGCCATACCAACTTTCCGCTGGTGAACGGGCGAGGAGAACTGACGGGAATTATCTCGGTGCAGGATTTCATGGGGGTGGTATTTGAGCCGGAGCTGATGGATCTGGTGGTGGTCAAGGAGCTGGCGACCCTCGATGTGATTACCGCCCATGCCAATGAAGATCTCGATATTACGATGCGCAAGATCGGTTACCGCAATATTGAGCAGCTGCCGGTTGTCGAACGGACCAACCATCGTAAACTGATCGGTATCATCTCGCGGCGTGACATGGTTTCAGCCTATAACCGGGCCTTGATGGCCCGCACCCTGGGGGATGAGGATGACTGATCTGCTCGGTGGGCTCAATTCGCAGCAGCGTGAGGCGGTTACCCATGTCGGCGGGCCGCTGCTGATTCTGGCTGGTGCCGGTTCGGGCAAGACACGAACCCTGATTCACCGCGTCGGTTGGCTGATCCGTGAGCAGGGGATTGCTCCCTGGCAGATCCTGGCGGTGACCTTCACCAATAAAGCCGCCAGTGAGATGCGCGAGCGGCTGTCCCTGATTCTGCCCGACTCTGAACCACCCTGGGTGGCAACCTTTCATGCCAGTTGTGTGAGAATTCTGCGACGGGAGATCACCGCGCTCGGTTTCGGCAGTGATTTTGTTATTTACGATGATCAGGATCAGCAGCGGCTGCTCAAACAGGTGCTGGTCGAGCTGGGAATAAGCGAGAAGAGTTTGCGTCCTGCCGCCGCTGCCCATGCCATCGATCAGGCCAAAAATCGTGGACAAAGCCCGGTTTCTCTTGCCGAGCAGGGCGGTGAACAGGCCCAGCTGGCCGAAATCTACCGCCGCTATCAACGACGCCTCAAGCAGGCCAATGCTGTTGATTTCGGCGACCTGCTGCTTCTGACCCTGCAGCTGTTCGAGGAGCATCCTGAAATCCTGCAGCGCTGGCAGCAGCGT
>JAJRWF010000080.1 GCA_024276905.1 Deltaproteobacteria bacterium | reverse complement strand
GCGCCGCCTCCATCGCGTCGGTCGACAGCTGGTTCGCTTGCTGGGCATTGTCGGCATTGTCGCGCGTTCGACTTGAGAGCTCACCCATAGAACTGGTGATTTCCTCCAGCGAACTTGCCGAGCGAGTCGCGCCTTCGGAGAGGGTCTGGGCACTATCTGAAACCTGCGCTGCGCCTGAGTTGATCTGCTCTCCCGAGTTCTGAATCAAGGTCAAGGCCTGGTTCAGATCCTCTCCCAGAGTCTTCAGCGAACTGCGAATTTCATCGTTGGCATCACGGGGTTCAATGGTATAGCTGACATCCCCTGCTGCCAGCCCTTTGAGGATAGTAACGGTTTCGTTTTGCAGATTATCGGCAAAGGCGTCAAGAGTATCTGCCATCTCGCCGATTTCATCCTTACGCTTAAGGTTCAAGCGGGTATTCAAATGACCCAGCTCCAGCTCTTTTAACACGCCAACGGTACGTCGCATCGGCACGGCAAAACTGCGGGCCATCAGGTAGCCAATCACCAAAGCCGCAATGACTCCGATCAAGACAGCAACCAGAGCCAGAGTCTGGCTGCGCCCGGCACTGATTTCGGCATCACTGGTCACCTGTGCTGACAGCTCGACATTGTATTCAACCAACTTGTCCAGCTCTTTCATTGCCGCGCTGAAGGCGTGACGTTCACTACCGAAACCGATTTTCTTGGCGTTTTTAAGATCGTCAAGATCGGCCCGCACATAGGTCAGGGTCTGATCGAACAAACCCTCAATTTCGGCCAAGGTTGGTTTGACCTGTGAGCTGACCAGCATTCCGGCAGCACCGAAATCGCCATCAGAAATCTTGCCATTGATCGTTTCACCCAGTTGATGCAGGCGCTGGTGAGGACCGGAAAACCTTTTCAGTAAAGAAAGGAAAGCCTGGTCATCTGTCGTATATTTTGCCAACCACGTGCCAAGGCCGCAAAGCTGCGGGTTGAGTTGGCCGGTGAATCGTTCACTGCGAATAACCGATTTTTCAAGTTCAGTCACCCACCTGACATGATCAAGCTTGCGTCCGACCAGAACCGCTTCAAGAGAACCGACATCATCGAGACCAACCATCTTCACCTGTTCAACCAGTTTGTGATGTTCTGTCTTCCAGGTATCAAGAGCCTGTTTCACACCGTCCCAGAGCTGCTGCTCTTCAGCGTTGCGAGGCAAAGCATCGTACTCGTTAAATCCATCGTCGAGAATTTTCATCCGCTTACCAAGGTTTTTAACCTCATGCTGTCGATCAGCAGAAGTCAGGCTCGCGATCATCATCGTCCGCTCGGCAGATTTGAGTCCGTTCAGTCCTTCCATCATCAAGCCCAGGCCTTCAACCGCCGGTAATCGCGTATCGGCAATGACACTAAGGCTTTCCCGGGTATGATAGATGCCGTACCAACCGATACCTCCGACCAGGGCGCAGACCGCGGCAACAACAGAAAATCCACCGATAAGTTTGGCAAAAATCTTCATCTCTTCCTCCTCGCGACACAAATATCAACCGGAATCCAAAGCCCGGTCTTTCTGTGGGGAACAAGAGAATATTAGCTAATATTCATTGCCTGTCAATTAATTATATTTTTTAATTTTATAGCTGCAGCCCGGAACAGGTTAGAGGGGGCAAGGGACTTGAATAACCAAAGCAGGGCGTCACCTGCAGTCACAGGTGCCGCCCTGCACGGAAATCAATTGGCAGGTTTCAAAACTTCGTCGACCGGCACATAGGCCATTCCGAAAGCATCGGCAACACCACGATAGGTAACCTGGCCGTCAACAATATTGATCCCGGCCTCAATCCCCTTGTCTTTACGGGCAACCTGCTGCCACCCCTCGTCGGCAATGGCTACGGCGTACGGCAGGGTTGCATTGGTCAAGGCAAAAGTTGAAGTCAGCGGTACCGCTCCCGGCATGTTGGCAACACAATAATGGACGATATTGTCGATTTCGTAGATCGGTTTTGCATGGGTCGTCGGCTTGGATGTTTCAAAACAGCCGCCCTGATCGATCGCAACATCAACCAGGACCGCACCCGGCTTCATGCTTTTCAGCATCTCACGGGTTACCAACTTGGGGGCCTTGGCGCCATGCAGCAGGACCGCTCCGATAACCACGTCGGCCTCCTGCACCAACGCGCGAATTGTCGCTGGCGAAGACATCATCGGAAAACAGTTCTTCGGCATCACTTCCGACAGATGACGGAGACGCTCCAGATTCATGTCGAGCAGATAGACCTTGGCTCCAAGTCCGCAAGCCATCTGCGCGGCATGGGTTCCAACCACGCCGCCACCCAGCACCAGTACCGTTGCCGGCGGCACCCCGGGCACGCCGCCGAGCAGAATACCACGCCCTCCCTGGGTGCGCTCAACATACTTGGCGCCCTGCTGGGCCGCCATTCGACCGGCGACCTCGCTCATCGGCGTCAACAGTGGCAAACTACCGTCCGGATTCTCGATCGTTTCATAGGCGATACAGGTTGCCCGACGTTCGATCATCGCCCTGGTCAATGATTCAGATGCCGCAAAGTGAAAATAGGTGAAAAATATCTGACCCGGACGAATCAGAGCGTACTCGCTCGACTGCGGCTCCTTGACATGCATCAGCATCTCAGCGCGCTTGAATATTTCCTTATTGGTGGTGATGATCTCGGCACCGGCCGCAGTGTAATCAGCATCACTGAATCCACTGCCGTTTCCGGCTGCAGTCTCGACCAGCACCTGGTGGCCATGATTTTTCATCACCTCAACCCCGGCCGGGGTCATACAGACACGATTTTCTTCCGCCTTGATCTCTTTCAAAATTCCAACAATCATAATTCTCCCCTTTGCACAGTCCGGGGTCAGCGCCGAAGCGACACCCCCCAAGTCTAAAACCGGTTCACCCCGACGAAAAAATTATTTAACAGCGACAACTCTGTTAAATCTAACAGATACTGCACGAGATTTTCTTGCGAAAGGCGCGATGCAGTGCTAATTATTTGGCAGGGAATTCGACAAAAGGGGAAATATGAAAAACAATCTGCAACAATCCCAGCTGGATGCCATTGATCTCCGCATTTTAGCGGCACTTCAACGGAATGGGCGGCTGAGTAATGTTCAGCTGGCAGAAAAGGTCAACCTGTCAGAATCTGCCTGCCTGCGCCGAGTCCGCCTGCTCGAAGAACACCGAGTGATCGATCGCTACGTAATGCTGGTCAACCAGACGTCTATCGGCAAACCCGGAACGGTTTTTGTTCAGGTGACCCTGGAGGGCCAACAACAGGAAAAACTGCAGAAATTTGAGCGCGAGATAGATAAGGTTGAAGAGGTCCTGGAGTGCTACCTGATGTCTGGCGACAGCGACTATCTGTTACGGATTATCGTACGCGACAACGATGACTACCTGCGTATTCACAGTCACCTGACCGGCCTTCCCGGAGTCCTTCGGGTTCAGTCCTCCTTTGCCCTGAAAACGGTGCTGAAAAAAACAGCTCTGCCGCTCGGTCCCCCCTGAAGACAGGTTCGACTACAATATGCTCTTACCCAGCAGAGATGCCGCCAGCTCAACCGCAACTTCGGCGGTACGGTTACGCTGGTCGAGAATCGGGTTGATTTCAACGATATCGAGTGACGAGAGGTGTTGGCTGTCGGCAATGATTTCCATCAGCAGCTGGGCCTCGCGGTAACTCAGTCCTCCGGGGACAGGCGTCCCAACGCCCGGTGCTTCATTGGGGTCCAGTGCATCGACGTCGAGGCTGACATGAATACGCCGACATCCTGAAAGTTTGTCGAGTGCGGACTTGGCTATCTGGCCCATCCCCTGCTCGTCAATATCACGCATGGTGTAAAGCTGCATACCGCTGTGCAGCAGACGTTTTTTCTCTGCAGAATCGAGATCACGCAAACCGATCAATACGACATTCTGCGGCGCGATTTTTGCGCCGCTGCGGCCCACACTGATAAGTTCCGGCGGCCCCTCACCCAGTAAGCTGGCCAGCGGCATGCCATGCACGTTGCCCGTAGGCGAGCTGTCCGGCGTATTAAAATCGCCATGGGCATCAATCCAGATCAGTCCGCAATCCTCTGCAGCGGTAACACCACCAACCGTTCCAATTGCAATGGAGTGATCACCACCAAGAAAAACCGGGATCGTCCCTTCGCTGATCGCCTGACTGGCGGCAAAATAAAGCGCGTTGCAGACTTGGGAGATTGCCGGAATAAAACCCAGAGTCTGACAATCCAGGGTATCCCGAACCGGCACCATGATATTGCCGGCGTCCTGCACCTGGTAGCCGAGCCGCTTGAAACGGTCAGCCAGCCCGGCATAACGTAACGCCGCCGGACCCATATCGACACCCCGCTGGTTTTGCCCCAGATCGATCGGAACGCCGATGATACGAATCGTCTTCTGCTTCATGATAGGTCCTCACGCCTCACGCCTCACGCCTCACGCCTCACGCCTCACGCCTCACGCCTTCAGATTATTCCACAGATTCGTCATAAAATCCTGGGCGTTGGTCAGAATCGCCACCGCCTGGGCAGAACCGCGATTGGCCAGCTTATCGGCAGAAAATTCCGACATATCGACGATGTAGAAATAGACCGGCCGCACCTCACCATCGTCCATGATCCGGTAACTCGGCACCATGTTGCCGAAAGCAATCGAGTGCAACTGGGTGGCCAGCGCAATCACCGTCGTCGCCTTGCGCGCATGTTCACGCATTGCATCCTGCGCCGCGTAGACATCGGAAATCACTTCCGGCAAAGGACCGTCATCCCGGATCGAACCGGCCAGGACATAGGGAACCTGGTGCTTCTCACAGGCATAGATGATGCCATCTTTCAATTGCAGGTCATCAATCGCCTGGTTGATCGATCCGGCGCGACGGACCTTGTTGATCAGGTCGAGATGATTATAATGTCCCAGCGGCTGCAGATGCTGGGTATAGATATCCTGCCCGAGTCCCGTCCGAAAATGAGCGGCTTCGAGATCGTGTGTTGCCAGCGCATTGCCCGCCAGCAGACCGTGACAATAACCATTCTCGATCAAGCCCTGCATCGCATCACGACTGTCCTTGTCAAAGGCCACCGCCGGACCGAGCACCCAGACGATGTGACCATGGTCGCGATCGTGACGCAGCACCTGATACAGGTCGTCGTAACTACGTGAAAAGGGTGTTTCCCGAGTGCCCCGAGTCCGAAAGGTGAACTTGTCGGCGGCCTCGTCGCTGGCCTGATGAAAGCCGTCGATATGGACAAAAATTCCCTCTTCACCATTTTCGGTGCGGCCAACGACAACCGGATCACCTTCTTTAACCCGGCGCGCCTCAACCACCTCAAGATTCTCACCACGCAGGACCAGCACGGAATCCATTCGGCTTTCCGGCGCCAACACCCAGCGACCGGAACCCAGGTGAACATATTCCGGATGATTCGAGGTGCCGTGGAAATTTTCCGGCACCACACCATCGGCCTCAGCCGCTTCGGTGCTGACCCGCGGAGCCGAAACCAATTCGGCAGATGAAAAATCGGGGGGGATGAAATCTGGATAAGGCTGGGACATCTGGAAATCTCCACAAAAGAGAAAATTGTCGAAAACGGACTTTTTTTTGATCATATCAGACAAAAATAGTGCGCCGCAGAATATTTTGCTATTCTGCCAGGAATATTTATAACCAGCCCTAAAAAAGGAGTGTCCAGATGACCGACAACCTGATTACACGCACCATGAGCGCTTACAATTATCCCCTGTTGATCAAAAACCTACTCAATGCCCCGGTGGTAGATAATCCGCAACAACAGATTATCTACCGTGATCAGTTGCGCTTCAGTTATGCCGAATTCCGCCAGCGGGTCGGTAAACTGGCTAATGCCTTAAGTGCTCTTGGCGTCAAGGCAGGCGATACTGTCGCGGTTATGGACTTTGACAGCCACCGCTACCTCGAATGCTTCTACGCGGTACCGATGCTCGGTGCGGTACTGCACACCGTCAATATCCGCCTGTCACCGGAACAGATCCTCTACACCATCGACCATGCCGAGGATGACTATATCCTGGTCCATGAAGAACTCCTGCCGATCCTGGAACAGATCAAGGGGCGAATCGACACGGTCAAAGAATACATTCTGCTGCAGGATGGTCAGCAACAACCGGAAACATCCCTCAACTTTGCCGGGGAATACGAAGCCCTGCTCGATAGCGCGGAGGATCATTTCGATTTTGCCGATTTCGATGAAAACACCCGCGCCACGACCTTTTACACCACCGGCACCACCGGTCTGCCCAAAGGGGTCTATTTCAG
>JAJRWF010000079.1 GCA_024276905.1 Deltaproteobacteria bacterium | reverse complement strand
GCCATGACCGGTGGCGATCTGCTGGTTCACGGAGCACGTCAGCAGGATCAGGAAGTTTTGTTGCAGAAAATGGTCGAGGCCGGGGTCATGATCCATCCCGAACAGGATGGACTGCGCGTTATCGGCCCGGACAAACTGCTGCCGGTGGACATTCGGACCTCGGCATTCCCCGGCTTTCCGACCGATATGCAGGCTCAGTTCATGGTCATGATGGCACTGGCTGATGGTACCAGCAGGATTTCAGAAAATGTGTTCGAGAATCGTTTCATGCATGTCTGTGAGCTGCAACGGATGGGCGCAAATATCAGTATCGACGGACACAGCGCGGTGATTCACGGTGTCGAACAGCTGCTTGGCGCGCCGGTGATGGCCACGGACCTGCGCGCCAGTGCCTGCCTGGTGCTGGCTGGACTGGCAGCAGAAAATACCACCGAGATTTCGCGCATTTACCATCTGGATCGCGGGTACGAACGGATTGAAGAGAAACTGGCTGGACTCGGGGCACGGATCGAACGGGTTCCTGCCTAGCCGGACAACCTTTGAGGATAGACAAACCATGAATGACTGGATCACCTTTGCCCTGCCAAAGGGCCGGATTCTCGAAGATTCGATGGAACTTTTTGCCCGGATCGGCATCACCTGTCCAGAGATGAGCGAAAAGAGCCGTAAGCTGGTCTTTGAAAATTCCGAACAGAAGTTTCGTTTTATGGCGGTACGAGCGACCGATGTTCCGACCTATGTCGAATACGGCTGCGCGGATCTCGGTGTGGTCGGCAAGGATACCCTGTTGGAGCAGGGCAAAGACCTCTACGAACCGGTGGATATGAAGTTCGGCTATTGCCGGTTGGTCGTCGCCGAACCGAAAGATCTGCAAGCTGACGACAATCCACTCAACTGGTCTAATATCCGTGTGGCGACTAAATATCCCAATGTCACCGAACGCTATTTTGCCGCAAAAGGGATCCAGGTCGAACTGATCAAGCTCTATGGTTCGATCGAACTGGCGCCGCTGGTCGGACTGTCGGAACGGATCGTTGATCTGGTCTCGACCGGCGGGACGCTCAAGGCCAACGGTATGGTTGAGGTTGATACCATTGCCGAGATTACTACGCGCCTGATTGTCAACCGCGCCAGTCTCAAGACCAAGCACCAACGGATCGGCAAGATCATTGCGGATCTTGAAAAAGTGGTTGGTGACGAGGTGCGGATATCCCAATAAATTGTGAGGTGTGAGGTGTGAGGTGTGAGGTGTGAGGTGTGAGGTGAAAAAATGATGCAGATACTGAAGTTTACTGATGCGGGGTTTACTGAAGCGTTCAGGAAGATTGAACAGCGCGCGGAGGAAATTCCGGAGGGGATTGAGCAGACGGTCAAGGATATTCTGGCAGATGTGCGGTTGCGCGGTGATGTGGCGCTGTTTGAATTGACCGCCAGATTTGATCGCTTGCAGCTTGATGCGACCAGTGTCGAAGTGACGACGGCCGAGATTGAAGCCGCGGTTACGCGGGTCAGCGCAGAATCTTTTGCCGCGCTCGAACTTGCTGCGCAACGAATCGCTGATTTCCATCGCAAGCAGAAGCAGGAAACCTGGCTGTCGACCGATGAGGCTGATGTGTTGGTTGGACAACTGGTGCGCCCCTTGGAGCGGGTTGGCATTTACGTTCCGGGTGGGAAAGCGAGCTACCCTTCATCGGTGTTGATGAACGCGGTACCCGCAAAAGTTGCGGGTGTCAGTGAAGTTATTATGACGGTACCGATGCCGGACGGGGTGATTGATCCTCACGTGCTGGCGGCGGCAGAAATTGCTGGGGTTGATCGGATTTTTAAACTTGGTGGTGCCCAGGCGATTGCGGCGTTGGCTTTCGGCACCGAGAGCGTACCGAAGGTTGATAAAATTACCGGTCCGGGAAATATTTTTGTCGCTACCGCCAAGCGGCTGGTTTTCGGCCAGGTTGACATCGACATGATCGCCGGGCCGAGTGAAATTCTGGTCATCAATGATGGCAGTGGCAATGCGGCCCATATCGCCGCCGATCTACTCAGTCAGGCCGAGCATGATGAGCTGGCATCGGCGGTGCTGGTCACCAGCTGTGAAACGATGGCGACTGCAGTGCAGGCCGAGGTTGAAAAACAGTTGCGGCAACTCAGCCGTGAAACTATTGCCCGCCAGTCGATTGAAAACTACAGTGCGATCATCCTCGCCAAAGACCTTGATGAAGCAATCACTTTTTCGAACCGTATTGCACCTGAGCATCTGGAACTGGCGGTCGATGATCCCTTCACAATCCTGCCGCAGATCCGTCATGCCGGGGCGATCTTCATGGGGCATCACACCCCTGAAGCTGCCGGTGACTATCTGGCCGGACCGAACCACACCCTGCCGACTGGTGGCACTGCGCGCTTTTTTTCACCGCTGTCGCTGGATGATTTTGTTAAAAAGTCGAGTATCGTCAGTTTCAGTCAGGCCGGATTGCAACGCTTGGGTAAAGAGATCGTGCATATCGCGGAGCTTGAAGGCCTGGACGCTCACGCCAAGTCGGTTTCGGTTCGTTTGAAATAAAATAGTTGCCGTTTTAATTGCAGCAACAAAGACCCGTTTTGCCTCGGGATGACTTCAGGATAAAGGCCGGAGAGGACAAAAGAAGACAATCAAAAGCTCAAGGCCTGGTTTTTGGTTGTCTCCGGCATTTATCCAGGCCCATATCCTGAGGCAAAGAGATATATGTAATGGTATCCTGGCGCAGATAAGGGTTTATCGTTGTTTTCTTTAGATCTCATGGGAATTCAGGAGACAATCATGGCACGCATAGCAAAAATTGAGCGTAAGACCAAAGAGACCGAAATCTGTGTCGAACTGAAGCTGGATGGCTCGGGTCAGGAGGAAATTTCGACCCCGGCGCCTTTTTTCGATCATATGCTCTCGGCTGTCACCCGGCACGGTTTTTTTGATCTCAAGATTGCGGCGCAAGGCGATATCGAAATCGACGCTCACCACACGGTTGAGGATGTCGGTATCTGTCTGGGTGAAGCCTTTAAAAAAGCGTTGGGCGCTAAGGCCGGTATCCGCCGCTTCGGGCGTGGCACCATGCCGATGCACGACGCGCTGGCTTCAGTGATTATCGATTTCTCCGGGCGACCGTTTCTGGTCTTTAATGTCGATCTCCCCAAGGCGCAGATCGGGAATTTCGAAACCGAACTGGTCGAAGAGTTCTTCGTCGCGTTCTGCAATCACAGCGGTGCCAATATTCACGTGAATGTCGCTTATGGCGATAATCTGCATCACATTATTGAGGCGATTTTCAAAGCCTTCGGCCGGGCGCTCGACGAAGCAACTTCGATCGATCCACGCATTGACGGCGTGCTGTCGACCAAGGGGAGTTTGGAATAGGGCAGGCAACAGGCGCTGGGCTTTGGGCGTTTGGCAACAGAAAAACGGAAAATCATGATTATCATTATTGATTATGAAATGGGTAACTTGCGCAGCGTCGAGAAGGCCTTTGAGTCGCTCGGCTTTGCTGCGCGGGTCAGCGCCGACCCGCAGGATATCGCTTCGGCTGACAAGGTCGTATTGCCGGGCGTCGGGGCTTTTGCTGACTGCGTCAACAATCTGCGTAACGGCGGTTTTGTCGAACCTTTATTGGCGCATGTTAAAGCAGGCAAGCCGCTGCTTGGGATCTGTGTCGGGATGCAGATGCTGCTCGACACAAGTGAAGAGTTCGGCTCACATCGGGGCCTGGGGCTGATTCCGGGTAAGGTGATACGTTTCCCGGCCGGGATGATTGAAAACGGTGAGCGCCTCAAGGTGCCGCACATGGGTTGGAACAACCTGTTAATCAAGCAGTCGTCCCCCTTGTTCAAGGATGTGGAAAACGAGAGCTTCGTTTATTTCGTTCACTCCTACTACGCTCAGGCTCAAAATGAAGCTGATATTGCGGCCAGTTGCCGCTACGGTGAGGTTGAGTTCTGTGCTTCGATCTGGCGCGACAACATCATGGCGACCCAGTTTCACCCCGAAAAGAGTCAAGCAGTCGGACTGGATATTTTTAGGAATTTTGGTGAATTATAAAAACACTTTTGCCTCTGGATGACTTCGGGATTAAGGTTTTAAATCAGAAATATCCTGAGGAAATCCTGAGGCTAAAATGGATAAAGGGTTAAAGCGAAATGATCATTCTCCCCGCAATTGATTTGAAAGCAGGCCACTGTGTCCGTCTGGAGCAGGGGTTGATGGACAAAGATACGGTTTATAATGATGACCCGGCTGCTCAGGCGCTGCAGTGGCAGGAGCAGGGCGGTGAACTGCTGCATATCGTTGATCTGGACGGGGCTTTCGCCGGGGTGCCGAAAAATAAAGCGGCGATCAAATCTATCGTCGAGGCAATCGACATCCCCAGTGAACTGGGTGGCGGTATTCGCGATCTGCCGACCATCGAGGCCTATCTGGAACTGGGAGTCGATCGAGTGATTCTGGGCACCGTGGCCAAGGAGAACCCGGCGCTGGTCGCAGAGGCCTGCCAGAAATTCCCTGGTCAGATTGTGGTCGGCATTGACGCCAAAGACGGTCTGGTTGCAGTCCGAGGCTGGGCCGATGTGACTGAAAAAAAAGCCAGCGAGATGGCCAAAGAAATGGAAGGTTTCGGTGTCGAAGCGATCATCTACACCGATATCGCCCGTGACGGCATGATGCAGGGGCCGAATATCGAGGCAACCAGGGCGCTGGCTGAAGCGATCAACATTCCGGTCATCGCCTCGGGCGGCCTGTCGTCCCTCGATGATATCCGGCGGCTGATGGAGATCGAATCCTGCGGCATCAGCGGGGTAATTGCTGGTAAGGCGATCTATTCCGGCGCTATTGATCTGCGCGAGGCGGTGGCGTTAACAAAAAGCTGAAAGGCCAAATCTGCTTCGCGCAGAGCCGCAGAGGCCGTTCGACAACCAGCGCTTTTAAATTGTCTTTGTGCCTTTCGACTTCAGTGAGTAAAACGAACGGACGTGAGGACGTCATTGAAAACGTTTTAAAGATTTTGAAGTCATGCTGCCGAAGGTTGGACGGCCTGACGCATGAGTGATACAATTGTGATACTTTTTTGAAGGGAGTCAGATGTGAAAGTCGAACTCGTTACCAATCTAAAACGGCAGGCGACAAAAATTCTGGCAGACCTGCACGACTCAAAAGAGCCGGTGCTGATCACTGAACATGGGCGCCCCTCGGCCTACCTGATCGATGTTGCGGACTACGAATTCATGCAGCGGCGTATGCAGATTCTGGAGGGAGTTGCGAAGGGGGAGCGTGCGATTCTCGCAGGGCGTACCGTCAGTAACGGCGAAGCGCGCGAGAAGATGCAGAAATGGCTCGATTAGTCTGGACCGAACCTGCGCTCGATGACCTCGAAGAGGTCGCCGAATATATCGCTCTGAGCAACCTGCCGGCAGCGAAAAAACTTGTTCAGGCTGTTTTCAGCAAGACGTCCCGACTGGAAAAACATCCGCAATCCGGGCGTGTCCCTCCCGAATTGAAGGGGTTGAATTATCGCGAAGTCGTGGTGCCTCCCTGCCGGGTTTTTTACCGGGCTGAGAAAGAGCAGGTTTTCATCCTTCATGTCATGCGCCAGGAACAGGACCTGAGAAAATTTCTGCTGGCTCATGACGTCAATTGAGATCTGCCTGGCAAAAACTGATTTTTCTTTACGCCTCAAGTGAGCGCAGCGACCGGGCGTGAGCCAGATTGTCGGCCAGAGAGACAAGAAAGATTTAATGCTATGTTAACCAAAAGAATTATCCCCTGTCTTGACGTCAAGGATGGCCGCGTAGTCAAGGGTGTGCAGTTCGTCGGGCTGCGTGACGCCGGTGATCCGGTCGAAGCGGCCGAGGCCTACTGCGAACAGGGGGCTGATGAGCTGACCTTTCTCGATATTACCGCTTCAAGCGACAACCGCGATACGATCATCGATGTGGTGCGCCAGACCGCTGAGCGGGTTTTTATGCCGCTGACCGTCGGTGGCGGTATTCGCACTTGTGATGATATCCGTAAAATGCTCAATGCCGGGGCCGACAAGGTGTCGATCAATACTGCGGCGGTTTTCAACCCGGAATTCGTCAAGGAAGCAGCGACCCGTTTCGGCAGCCAGTGCACGGTGGTGGCGATTGATGCCCGGCGGGTGGAGGATTCTGATCCACAGCGCTGGGAAGTTTACACCCATGGTGGTCGCAAGCCGACCGGGATTGATGTCATCGAATGGGCCAAGAAGATGGAAGCCTATGGCAGTGGTGAAATTCTGTTGACTTCGATGGATTGCGACGGCACCAAGGACGGCTACGATATCGCATTGACCCGTGCGGTCAGCGATGCGGTCGAGATCCCGGTGATCGCTTCGGGCGGGGTCGGTAACCTTGAGCATATTCGAGAAGGATTGGTCGAAGGAGGGGCCTCGGCGGCACTTGCGGCGTCAATCTTCCATTTCAAGGAATACACCATCGCCGAATGCAAGGACTACCTGCAGCAGCACGGGGTTCCGGCCAGAGTGCTGTGAGGCGTAAGGAGTGAGGTGCTGAAATGACACTGATCGAGCAACTTAAATTTGATGATAACGGCCTGATCCCGGCGATTACCCAGGATGCCGAGAGCGGCGAAGTGCTGATGATGGCCTGGATGAATGCCGAAGCGGTCGAGCAGACTCTTTTGACCGGCAAGGTGCATTATTATTCGCGTTCACGCCAGAAACAATGGATGAAGGGCGAGTCTTCCGGCCATCTGCAGTTGGTCAAAGAGATCCGCTTCGATTGCGATAACGACTGTCTGCTACTCAAGATCGAGCAGCAGGGTGCTGCCTGTCACACTGGCCAGCGCAGCTGCTTCTACCGGGTGTGGGACAGTGAAATCAAAGCAACGACCGACAAACTGGTCGATGCCGCAGGCCTTTACGCCCGGCAGGATATTCTCGCAGCGCTCTACAATATCGTTCAGGAACGCAAGCAGCTGGCCGCGGGTGAGAAATCCTATGTCAAGTCACTGTTCGACAAGGGGCTTGATAAGATTCTCGGCAAAATCGGCGAAGAGGCGACCGAAACGGCTATTGCCGGCAAGGGTGGCAATAGAGATGAAATCGTCTACGAGGTAGCCGATCTCTTTTTTCACGTCCTGGTGCTGCTCGGCTACTACGATCTGCCTCCTGAACGCATCTATGCCGAATTGCGACGCCGGTTCGGGCTGTCGGGGATCGAGGAGAAGGAAAGTCGGCGTAAATAAGAGGTTGCTGAGCCTTGATCTTTTTGATGTGCGACCCATCCGGGGTGTTAAAACCTTGCCCTGGAAATCATAGTGGCCCCCGAGAGGGGCCTGTCTTCCCGCGTTGACGGCGGATTCGATCTCTGGCTATATTGAATCAAGGAGAACCCCCTATGGACCTTGAATCCAGACCTGCCAGCCTGCCGCCGGTCAAAAGTTCGGTGACGAGCCTTGTCGATGAAGGCAAATTATCCACGGCCTCACAAATGCCTCTGGCTGATGCGTTGCGCTATATCTCCAGTCAGACGGCGTTCGCGGCGGTTGATGTCGAAGGTATCTGTGGGCTCAATATTCGTCGTTATTCACCCCTGGTCTGTACCACACTGCATGCCGGTTCAGTCTTTCCCACCGAACTGGAAAAGTTCTGTCTGCTCTCTCCATCGCAACGTCGCTTCGAGGAAGACCCTCACACCCAGAAACTTCTGGAGTCGCTACCGATTACACTTAATGGCCTTGAATCACGCTATTATTATGATTTGAACCGGTCACCGGGACAGGCGACCGACAGCTATGTGTTCGGTCATGAAACCTGGGAAAAAGGTGAACATCCCGCTCAATTCAGGGCCTTGGCCAGGCATCAGCATTTCTATCAGTTGGCCGGTGCCCTGATCAAGGAATTGATCGAGAGCTACGGCTTTTGCATCGTTCTCGATCTGCATTCCTATAACGGATCCAGGATCGACCGGGAGACCCCGTTATTTAATCTCGGCACCGCAGAAATTGAGATTGGCGACTACCGGGACCTGCTGGACGAATTGTTGCGGGGACTGGCCCGGATTGAACTGCCGGGGATTCATGCCGGTGTTGCCGAAAATGATGTTTTTCAGGGCCGCGGCTATTTTGTGAACTGGATTCGCAGGAGCTTTCCGGCGGCTTTACCGCTTTGCCTCGAAGTCAAAAAAATCTACTGCCATGAGCGTAGCGGACAGATCGATGCAAATGTTTTCCCCGCCTTGCAAAAAGGGCTTGGGCAGGTCATCCACAGGCTCCATGATCGCTGTTGTGATTCCTGGCACCAAACGGTCAATTAGTAGTAACTGTTCATTGTGATCAGGCCGTCTGCCCAGACAGGTCGCCGGTCTTCCGTTTTACAGAGGAATTTGCCCATGCGCATAGCTTTTCTACGTGGAGCGCTCGATCGGATAGATCCGGATACCGAGACCAGCATTCTGCTGATGTATGAATGCTATCGGCGTAACCACCGAGTTTTTTTTCTGCAACCGCACGATCTCTATGTGCGCCAGAACCGGGTGGTCGGTCGGATGAAAGAGCTGGTTATTGAATCCGGACTCAGTCTGCGGGATTACTGGCAGGCAACAATTGGCAGCGTTGAGAAAGAACAGTTGATTTTCGAAGAGGTCGCGGAGCTTGATGCGCTTTTTCTGCGTCAGAATCCTCCATTGCTCTATGAGATGATGGAACTGCTCGCCTCGGTGGAAGACCGGGTCTTCATCCTCAATCGTCTGGCCGGGCAGTTGCTGGGCAACAGTAAACTCTACACCCTCAATTTCCCGGAAATCATCCCGGAAACCCATGTCTCTCGTGATCCTGCACGGTTGCGCAAAGTGATTGACGATTTCGGTGGCACCATGGTGATGAAGCCGTTGAACAGCTTTGGAGGCCAGGGGGTGATCAAGGTCGGCGCCCAGGACCCGGAAAACCTCAATTCGCTGCTTAATTTTTACGTCAAGGCAAATAAACTCTATGCGCAGCGTGTGCCGGTGATGGTCCAGGAATATCTGGAGGCCGTTCGCAGCGAGGGGGATGTGCGGATTCTCCTGCTCAATGGCGAAGTCCTCGGCGCCATGCGCCGCATGCCGCACGGCGCCGACTTTCGGGCCAATATCTGTGCCGGTGGTGAAGTCTTCCCCCATGAATTAACCAGGGCTGAACAGACTATCTGTGCAGTTATCCGTGATCGTCTGATCAGGGATGGCCTCTATTTTGTCGGTATCGATGTGATCGGCGGTAAGTTGATTGAGGTTAACTGTGTCAGCCCCGGCGGCATTCCGCGTATTAACCATTTTAATCAGGTCCAGCTGGAAGAAAAGGTCATTGATTTCATAGAACAGCAGGTCGCGCTTCGGTCATCGTCTGCTCAGATGAAGAGGCATTCTTTCAGTGGGTAAAGGTCTTTTGTAATGACTAAGTTTTTTCTCGTTTTATCCTGCCTGTTACTTACGGCCTGCCTCCAGGGACAATCCGGTATCAAACCTGGTTCAGAGGTTGGCATTTCGCTCTCACCGGATCAGATTGCTGCCCAGCTTTTTGACGATTATTTTGAAGATTGGCTGAAACTTCATCCCCTGCGCGCAACCAGTATCGGTGATAAGCGCTACAATGACCGCCTGGAAAACTTTCTGTCGCCGGATTACCGGGCCCGAACCCTGGCACTGACAGAGCGTTACCTGTCGAGGGCTGCCGAAGTTGATCCGGAGACTTTGTCTGAGCAGTCAAGGTTGAGCTTTGCCATTTTTCTCAAGCGCCTCAATACTGATCGTGAGGCGCACACATATCCGGATCATCTGCTCCCCATCAACCAGTTTTATAACCTCACCAACAAGCTGGCCAGATTGGGCAACGGTCAGGGGAGCCAGCCCTTCAAGACGGCGCGGGATTACGAGAACTGGCTCAAGCGGATGGCGGCCATCCCGCCGCTGCTTGATCAGGCGATTGTCAACATGAAAGAAGGGATCGCTCTGGGGATCGTGCAACCCCGAGCGATGATGATCAAGGTTCTGCCGCAGATTTCCACGCATCTTGTTACCGAAGTCACCGAATCGGTTTTTTTTCAGCCGGTGCAAAGCTTTCCCGAGGATTTCAGTGAAGAGGACCGGACCCGCCTTGTCAAGGCCTACTCATCTGCCATCGCGACGTTCATCCTTCCCAGCTATCAGAAACTTTACGACTTCATCCGCAACCAGTATCTGCCGCAATGTCGCACGACCGATGGTCTTGGCAGTTTGCCTGGCGGTCAGGCCTGGTATGGCTTTAAAATTCGCAAGATGACTGGTCTCGATATGAACGCCGAGATGATCCACCAGATCGGACTGGAGGAAGTGAGCCGTATTCATGACGAAATCCTGGCCGTTATGGCTGACCTCGGGTATCAGGGGAGTCGCAAAGAGTTTTTTGACTTTCTGGTCCATGATCCTCAGTTTATCTATGCGAGCAAAGAGGACCTTCTCGGCGCCTACAGGGTGGTTCAGGAGCGTTGCGACGCGTTGATTCCAAATCTGTTTGAGGTATTTCCCAAGGCGTCCTATGAGGTGCGACCGGTTGAAGCCGACCGGGAAAAATCCGCGTCTGCCGCTTCCTACAGGCGGCCTGCCGCCGATGGCTCCAGGCCGGGTATCTGTTACATCAACACCTGTGACCTGCCCGCCAGACCCAGTTGGGCCGTGGCGCCACTGCTTCTGCATGAGGCTCTTCCCGGGCATCACTTTCAACTGGCGATTCAGCAGGAGTTGACCGACCTGCCGCGCTTTCGTCGTTTTGGTAAAGAAACGGCCTTTACCGAAGGCTGGGCTCTTTATGCCGAGGATTTGGGCATGGAGCTCGGTGTCTATGAAACCCCTTACGCCAAATGCGGTGTGTCAATGGCTGAACTCTGGCGGGCCATCCGTCTGGTTGTTGATACCGGGCTTCACGCCAAGGGTTGGAGCAGAGAACAGGTCATCGATTATATGCTGGCCAATGCCCCCGTGACCGAATCCCGGGCCGTTGCCGAAGTGGAACGTTACATGGCTATTCCGGCCCAGGCCCTGGCCTACAAGATTGGCCAATTGAAGATTCGCGATTTGCGTACCCGCGCGGAAAATGCGCTGGGCGCGGGCTTCGATGTGCGTAAATTCCACACCGAGATTCTCAAAGACGGTGCCATGCCGCTGTCATTGCTGGAGAAAAAAATTAACCGCTGGATTGACGTGCAAACTGTTGAGTCGACTCAGCGGAAATAGACGTGAAAATTCTACGGAAACTCACGGATTCGAGTTAACAGCAAGTTTTTCGACAATGATGTCGGCCAGATCGTCGCGTTGTTGTTCCCGCAGTGGTTCGATCAGTTCGGCATAAAAGGGCTCCCGGTGATGGATCCTCATGTCGATTCGCTCCAGCGCCTTGGTGCTGACATCGTCTTCTACGAAAGCCCGGGTTTCGGCCAGCTTGCCAAGCGCAATCAGTGCGGTCATGGTGCGGGTACATTTCTCACACCAGCCGCAGTTCAGCCGGTCGGGAACATTCTGTAAACAGACCCGAAAATTCTGAAAAGCGGTCTCCCATTCCGAGACAATCCGAATCTTGTCAATCCGACGCAGTTCGACATCCCGGTGATAGATACGCAGGCGATTACTGCCGTAGAGGGGATCGAGCATCGGATGGGAACCGCTCGGGGCCAGGCTCTGCAGATCCCAGGTTGAGGCGAGATCCACCCGGTGAATCCGCGTGGTAAAGCTGTGAGCAACTGCGGCCAGCACTGCGCCATGGAACTTTTTCAGCCAGAGTTCGCGCTCGTCACAGAGATGTCGGAGATTGGTATAAACCGGGATCAGCTCCAGTTCCGCCTCCTCGGCTACGGCCGTCATTGCCTGTAGCGCGCGGTCGAAGACCGGATATTTCAGCCCCCGTTCAACCACACCGCCGATATCGAATCCATGCACCAGAAAAGCGTCCCGGGCTCGTGAGGGATGTCCCTTGGGATAGCTTTGCAGATTTCTGCGCAGGGCTGCCAGCGAGTCGATGCCTCCCGAAAGGAAAATTGCTGTTCTCTCAGGTTGTGACGTCGCGGGAGGCGGCATTCTTACTCCACTGGTTTCAATCACCAGAGGGCGGTAACGGGAGCCGTACCAGCTATGGAAGAGGGCCATGGCTGTTTCGAGAGTTTCGAGCAGTTCGGGGCAGATTTTTGCGGCGATAGAAATCCGCCGCTCTCCAAGGTGCATGGCCGGTGCCAGGCAGCCGACCAGAAACGCATCCGGGTTGACGCTCAGAGCCGGGCCATAGGCTGCAGTGGTTTCCAGAAAAACCTCGCGGGTCGGTTCGGCACAGTCCTCCCATTCCACCCGGGCAGAAACTCTGACCCGGTCGGCAAGCTGTTCGTTGCGAAACTGAGAAATTCTCATGGGATTTCCTTCTCCGAAATCGGATTCAGGTTCAATTCGGCCGCCGTTGTTGCCGGCATCCACAGGCCCAGTTCCTTACCGGTCAGTTCACTGGCAAAGGTCAAGATTTTTACCGTCTGGTTACGGAGTGCAATCTTCTGGGTCGCAGGGTCGTCCTCACGAATCAGTGAATAGATATGATAGTCTTCGGCCCTGGATGTCAGGCCACCGAGAAGCTCTGTGCCGACACCGAGGCCCCGGTATTCAGGGCGGATCGAAGTGTAGCCGCGCTCCAGAAACCCTTCAATATCGAGGCCCAGTTTGTCACGAATACGCTGTACATATTCCGGTCGCGGGCGCTTCAGACTGGAGACTCCGATCAGTTCAGCATCTATTTCCGCCTGGCCGATCAAGTAGGCTTTTTCGAGGTTGTGGCGAAGCCAGCGACTGTTGACTCCGCCACCGGCTTCGACCAGGCGGCAGATTTCATCCAGTCGCTGCGGCGATAATTCATCTGGAGCTCTATAGCGATAGATAATATCTCCCTGCTTCATCCTTGCTCCTGACTGCCGGGGCCGTCCTTGCATTCATGTCCTGTGCTGCAGTGAGTCTCAGCCTCATGTTCCAGAGCGACCCGGCTCAATTCGTCAACTATTCCGCCGAGACGCCCGGCCAGCACCTGGCACATGCGCAGGGCAATTTCTGGATATTCCTTGATCAGGGCGGTGAAGTCCTGACGATAAATCCGCATGACCACCGATTCTTTTACCGCACGAACATTCAAGGCACTCATATGGATGCCGAACAGGGCGGCAAGCCCGAACGACTGCCCCGTCTTCCAGTGTGCGACCGGGATTGTCCCCTGCTCGGTAACACTTTCAACCGCCACTTCGCCACTGATCAGTACGTGCAGACACTCGCAGGGTCCGGCGCCACTGCGACAGGCCATCTCGCAGCCGATGATCAGCGTGCCGGACGAAAAGCGCGTTTCATCGGCGAGCAGCGCGATGGATGTCAGCTCGTTGATGTCAAGGTCCTGAAACAGATCAATTTTTTTCAGATGCAACATCCGTTCAGGGAGCCCCACCTGTTCTGTTTCTGTATCCACATCCTTCTCCTTTGGCTCCTGCTGAGCCCCGATTGCCATAGTGGAGACCAATTCGGTTCCCGTTGTGACCAGAGTTTCAATTTGAGGCCTGAATTCGTCAATACGGCCGGTTTCTATCAGAAACTCAAGGGTCAGGATTGCACTGACATCATTTTCGCTCTGCAGCAGCATCTCAAGCGCCTGACGGGGATTTTTTATCCGCCGAAAATGATGCAGGTAGCGTTGGCCGGCAGCAAGCCGTACGGCCGTCGATTCGTTTTCCAGCTGCGGCAGTAGGATCCGTGCCAGTCGCTGGTCGACCAGCGACTCAAGGGCTTCGACGCTATCACCATGTTCACGCGAACCGCCTGAGTGTAATCCGTGCAACACGGTCTCTATCTGGCCGGTTTTATCGCGAGCAGCCAGACCACGGATGACATTCTCGACCCGCCGCCTGCGGATTTCTTACAGGTGAATCAACAACAGATCCCGGCTGGGTGTCGGTGCCATCGATTCCAGCCATTGTGCCAGATCAAGCGACTGGTAAGCTACTCTAAGCTGGTCATTGTTGAAGCGGATCAGGTCGGTTTCCTCTATTTCCAGTAACTGCGCAACCAGAAACAGGCCGTCTTGAACGCGACGACTGCCGGAACCCATGAGTGCAATCAGGTGAGATTGTAAGGGTCTTGCTGTGTCTCCCAGTCGTTGAATCGTTCGTTTGCGGACCCTGTCAACCGGGTCGCCCAGAATCGGGATCAGGGTTTTGACGTCGTTTTCGGTTTCCAGCGGCAGGGACTCGATGGCCGCCAGACGAACATCTTCGGCAGAGTGCCTGAGAAATCGTGCCACCTGTTGACTCAGGTCGGGAACGTCAAGAACGGGCAGGGCTCGCAGGGCCAGACTGAGGAGTGACGGGTCTTTTTCAGTTTCGAGCAGGTGGCAGACGCTGTCCGAGTATTCCACCTGCTCCTGTTCTCTTATTGCCAGCACTGCCGCCCGTCGTTCGGCAAGTTTTTCAGATGCGAGCCAACCGTCAATCAGGGAATGCAGACCTTCATGGTTCTGTTCACGCATCCAGCCGAGGAAACAAGCCCTGGCCTCAGGGTCGGTGGTTGCTTCAAAAATGGCTTGTTCCGCTTCCGGCCGAATCTTCGTTGTCATCCGTTTCGTCGTTTGAGCCAGAGCGACCAGCAGCTCAGGCTTGGACGGATTGGCAAGTTCTTTGAGGGCTGCCATCGCTTTTTCGCCGGCTTGATTCGAGATAAAAGGCAGCAGGCGGATGCAGGTTGCCTCATCCAGTGACGGCAGTTTCTCGAGAATGGCTGCGTCCAGCTGTTCAACCTTGTTTGCGCGCAGGATGTCGGCATACCAGACAACCTCTTCTCCGCTGCTGGTACGAAATTGTTTGAGGAGAGCCGGAGCAATGTCGACTCCGCGGAACAGGTCCTGAAGCTCTTTTTTGCTCATACGGTAGAAGTCGGGCAGCTTGTCCTGTATGAGATCGAGCAGAATCCGGGAGTAGTTTCTTTTGAGCAGGAAGGTCCCTGCCAGCCAGGCACCGACGACGCCGATGACAACAAGAGAGAGATAGCGCGGATGCATGGCCTCACTACCAAACCAGACAATCGCGGAACCGGTGAGAATGCCAACCCTGACCACTGTTCCGCGCAGGAAAGGACGGAGTACCGCCCGGTCCTGAGGCCTCAATAGACCATAGAGGGCGGCATTGGCCGGACCGTTGATTGTTCTGCGGATGACGCAGACCGAGGTTCCGGCATAGATCGCCGAAAAAATATTGAACTGGAACAGGTAGGACAAGAAGGCCAGCAGGTAGTTGAAAGGGTGAAACATCAGTGCTGCCGGGAGACCGAACCTGCCGTAGAGTCGGCCGACAAAAAGAATCAGAATGAGTGAAATGGTGCCTTGTGCGCCCCGGAAGTAACTGTAGAATTCGAGCATTCCGGTTTCACTGCTGAAGGTCTGGTCGACGACGAAACTGAACTGATAGTTGATGACCGGAATGACAATATTCGGCAGCAGGGTCAGGAGAAGAAGGACCTGTGCCAGGGTCGATTTTTTAATCAATTGCCCGAGGTTGCTGAAGCCCTGCTGCAGTGAATGTTTTTTGGTTTCTTCTTTGTTCTGCGTTCGCAGTGAGGCCCCCGGGGTGGTCATGCCCAGGCGCCAGGCTGTTGCTGCGCCTGCCAGAGTAAGCAGTGGGAAGACCAGTAACAGGTTGTCCAGAGAAATCTGTCTGGCAATCAGTGGCGTTATAAAGCTTCCGGCAATCCCCCCGATGATTCCCCCGGCTGTAATCAACGGGAAGAGCCGTTTTGACTGCCGGGTGCCGAACAGGTCATTGGCAAGATTCCAGAATATGAAGGTCAGCAGGACGTCAAGTTGGGTTTTCAGGATATACAACAGGGGGTAGATCATCTCCAGATTGAGGGGGATTGCAAAACGGAACAGACCCACAACCAGACCGCAGGCCAGAAGGCTGCGGGTCATCATCCGGTCCCCCCGCGTCCGGGATAGGGTATTCCCAAGGAAGCTGAAGACAAAAAAGGTTACCAGGGCATTGGCGGCGGTAATAAGCGGCAGGTACTGGACCCCGAATCGTTTCAGAAATGTTGTCTCGACAAAATTGTTCAGAACGATATTGGAACTGCTGATAAAAAGCAGCAACAGAGCCATCCAGGTGAATAGCTCGACCTCTTCTTCATGGACCTTGAGCCAGTGGATAATCAGTTTTTTCATTGATTTGTTGTCCGTACACGTTAACCGGATTGGTAGCCATACTTTGATTTATTGAGTGCGGTACGTCAAGTCGGCCGTTATTTTTCGGGCCATGGTTTTGATCTATTTTGTCTTGCGGGCGTATAATAAAGTTGTCAACAGAGATTCGCCGGGCAGCTGTCTGTCCTCAATTTCCTCCGGCCGCACAAGGCGTTCGGGCATCTGCCCACAGCAAGAAGGAGGCGTATATGAACCGGACCGATTATAAAGGCATGTGCCAGCTTTTCAGCGATGGGCAACTGCTCTGGGTCGAAAATACCGACACGCATATTGCCGGGCGTGTGACAGGATGCGGTGAGGGAGTGATCGAAGTCGAGGTCAAGGGACATCGCGAGTCGTGGGATCGCGGCGATTGCACAGAGATGACTCACGGATACAAAGTAAATTACGAGGAATATCTGAAGCATCCGCAAGAATTCGATACGCACCTTGATTAGGGTAAAATCGGTTTCGGTGGATCGAGGTGCCGTACCGGGCCTCTTTTTATGGAGGCCCGGTATTTTTTTGAGCAGGAATAAAAACCCGTTGATTGCGGTATTTTGCTATCCAGATTTCGGGTTCAGATTGTCAGCACAGAAGGGCGGGATTCTGTGTTATGCTTTACTTCCTGCCCCGAATCCGGGGACATTTTACACATTCACGATGTCAAAAATTTC
>JAJRWF010000078.1 GCA_024276905.1 Deltaproteobacteria bacterium | reverse complement strand
TAGCTGTAGGCCAGGGTCAAACCAACCCGGTCGGTTTCACTGAGCAGGTTACCGACGGAATCATAAGTGAAGGATTTGAGGTTAGTCGAACCGGCCGGCAACGCATAGCTGGTCAGGGTCGGATAGCTGATGGTTTGCGGGTAGTCGAGAGCATCATAAGTATAAAGCGTCTTATTCAGGTTTGGATCGGTTTCAGCGACCTTGCGGCCGCGGATGTCGTAATCCAAATCGGTGACACTGCTCTCGGCACCGGTCACCCTATCGGGATTCCCGTACAGATCGTAGGTGTAACTGGTCGTGTTCAGGCGCGGGTCAGTGACCGTCTGTACCTCACCAGTCGCATAACAGGTGGAGTCGGTCGCTTGAAAAACACCTGGTTCAACCTCAATCTCATGCTTTGCCAGACAACCAGCAATCACCGGATCGTAGGTCCAGCGCTGTTCAACACCGTTACGGTCGATGCGGGTCAGCGGCAGGCTGAAGCTCTGGTCCCAGGTTGAGGTAATAAAGTTGCCGTAAGGATCGGTCTCCTTGATGATATTGCCTTGGGCATCGTACTCATAGAAGGTCGTACCATTGATATCGGTCCGCGAAGTCATGACATTGTCCGACTTGCCCTCGTCGATCGACCAGGTCATGTCAGTCACCTTGCCGAGCGGTTCTTCGATTCTGGTCGGGTTACCGTAGAGGTTGAGGGTGTACGTGGTGTCATTCCCGCGCAGATCGGTGATGATTCGCTGGTTGGCTGTGGCAACATCGTACAGGAAGGTGGCGAAATTCGTATCGGGATAAGTGACCTGCTTGACGATGTCTTGACTCTTCAGAATCCCGGTGTAATTGGCCAGATTGGTATGCACTTCACCCGGACCGAAATAGGCGTATTCGTAGCTGTGGTTATTGCTGTCGGTTGCCCGGACAAGGTTGTACTCACCGAACTTTATCCCCGGCTCCATCGCATAGGCATAGGACTCTTTCCGCAGATCGCGCTGGGCACTGACCAGATAACCTCTGGCATCATATTCAAACACCAGAGACACGCCATCGGTGCAGTTGACCTGATCCAGCCGGGAAGGATCTTTTTCAAAACCGAAGCCCGCGGTTGCATAGGAGAAGGTACACTGCCGCGCTACTGCATCCGTCACCTGAGTCAACCTGTTTAAGCTATCGTAGGTGAATGTGAGGGCATTTCCATTGCGGTCTTCGATGGAACTCACGTGATATTCCAGACCATTCAGTCTGTCGTAGATGTACCGGGTCCCATCCTTAGCAATAAAAGCATAGCCGCCAACAATGGTTTCGAGATGACCATGCTTGCCACGTTCGGCGTACCAGACACCATTGACCTTCTTGAACAGGGTGCCGTTGACCTGGATAACCGTCCAGTCGGGCGGCGTTTGCGGCACATCGGCATCGACGTAAAATTTTCCGCGTTGAGCGGTAACCCAATCGGGAACCGGCCCGTTACTGGTGTCATGATTCAGCAAATACAACCGCATATCGAGACTGTGGCTCCAGCCCCGACCGAGGGGATTGGGTCCATCAGTTGAATTCTGATTGTTGTAGGTGCGTGAGAACGCAAGCTGAGGACCCCGCCCCTTAAAAGCGAAGTCCTGGCGGGACAGGTTCAGGGAACCATCCTGAATCAATACGTCGTGGACCACGGTCTGTCCGAGAACCTTGGCCGTACTGACGGTCTCGAACATTTTCCCTGGATATTTAACCTTTTGCACAACAGGACTGCCGGTCGCCACAATCTCAAGCTGGACATAGAAAAGCGGTGAGTTCAGGAGACTAAGACCGGCATCCTGAATCTGCTGATAATCGACGACAACTTTATGATCGCCAGCCTCCAGAAGCCCGGCCGGGACAATTTCAGTCTTTTCGAGAAGATTCTCGTCAAGCAAGACCACGCGGACCGTAGATTGAGTACTTAGACTAAAGGAAATCTGTTCGTAACGATCAACGTAACTGCTCCCGAGCGAAACAGGCACATCGGTATCAAATGGATTGCGCAGATGAGTTCTACCGACCGCAATATTTGTCGCGAGTTGACCCTCTACAAGTTGTAGCGGGATCGGTTCACTCCAGATCCCACCTCCACTCGCCGTGCGGTTCAAGACAATCCGTGCTTCGTAGCTCCGGCCCAAAATGAACTGTCGGCCCTGCAGCAAGGTTGTGATCTGGATTCCGGAACCTCCTGTCGGAATGACATCCATCAAAGTGCCATTTTCATAAATAAATACTTCTGCAAAATACGCCTTGTACTCTGCCGGAACGATCGTGAACTGAATGGGAACATCCTGCGACACGACCCCGTCGGAACTGACCGGCACATGAATCAGTTCAGGCGTGTGGATGTCGACCCCGCAAACCACAACCTCGTCAGGAGGGAAATAAATATGGCGCTTGATGCTCTTGGTCACCGTCGTACAGCCTTTGGCACAACTGTTATCCGACCTGACAGCATTGTTCCGGGTGGCACTCACATCGATATCCAATGCCAGGCAGCCGACAGCGGGCAAAGGGTACGCAGCATCGTAGTGACCATTGGCGCCAGGGCTGGCGGTGACACCGCCAACCGTGACGGCTATTTGATCGGGGATTATTTCGTTGAACCGGCGATTGCCGACGATTTTGTCACAGACAAAGGTACTGCCGCTGCAAACGAGTGTTTCAGGAACTGTTTTACTCTCCTCAGCCAACCAGGTCGGGGTTACAGATACGGGATAGCTTTCACCGACCTTTACGCCCAGGGTCGCGTTACCAGCCAGATCGCGCCCCACGGGGAAAAGAACATGCAGATAGTCATCCGGCTCCACCATCCAACTGCAATTGCCCAGCATTGGCGTGTAATCGGTATAAACCTGAGTCAGACCGGCATGGGTCACCGACACCTGGTACTGTGCCCCCGCCAGATCGCCCATAATTTTCCCGACCCAGGCCTCACCCTTCGTGTTCGTTATGACCTGCAGTGGCTGTGCGCCACTTTGTCCACATCCACCGAAGGATGGCCTAAGGTCTATACAGGCACTATCAGCGGTCAGTTCTGCCGGCGCAAAGCTTGATCCGGTGGGTGGGTTTGCGCAAGAGCTGTTGTCAACCGGGACAGTCGCCTGAAAATCCACCGGAAGATTCGCAATCGGGTTGCCGTACTGGTCGTTGACTCCCACTTTGGCGAGACTTGCGTAACCGGCAATTCGCCAGGTATTCAAGTCAGGCGATAGCTTCAACATCGCGGTCGGTGGGCCGGGAAAGACAAAGGGATAAATCGGCTCGGCCAGCGCGGTCCCGTTGGCCAAGCTGACATCGACAACATCAACGCCTACCCGTTGCGGGTGCAGGGCACCGGCGGCCTGATAAAATTGTGGATTGACTGCGATGCTGGTTCCAAGCTTGTAACGCGCCACTGCAATCCCCTTGCGACTGGTCTGTACGGTCAGGGTCGCTACTTCAACACTGGCGGCATCGAGCAAATTGCCGCCGGTATTCACCGTAAAGGTGACATCGGCTCCTTCGACCGGCAGACCGGCGTCATCACGAACCAGGACCTGGAGAGCGTAGTCAAGTTCTTCCCCGGCCTGACCTGACAGAAAACCATTCATTTTATGGATGGAAACAGCTGCGGTGGAATCAGTGTTGGGTTCCGCAGAAAACGGGGCCTGAAATGTGTCGGCCAGGGACGTTTGCCAGGAGACAAAACTTAGCGCGGGGCTTCCGCCTGCGATCATGCCAGACAGCATGTAACCGGCCTCAGCGCTGGTGGGATTTTCTTTGATGTAACCGATACCTGACCAGTCGAAGTAGTCCACCTCAGCAGCCAGGATTGAAACGGTCAACCCCTGAGCAACAGCCTCGGTAATATCGGTTTTGATCTTGGCGGCGAAGGTTAACCCTGGCAGGAGACTGTCGATATTGGTTGCATCAATCGCCAGAATTGCCGTGCCAAGATCGTTGGCAATGCCGAATAATTTTGCGGTCGAGATGCTGTCAACTCCGAAGGCATCCTCAAAAACCTTGTTTTCGAGAACGGAGCCTTCCAGTCCGGACATTTCGGTAAATTGCTTTTCCCGCTCGTCGATAGTCAGAACCCGGCTAACCGGTTCGGTAACGCGTAAATCGGCATCAAGAAAAAGACTGACAAGGTTGACCCCCTGGGGAGCAAGCAAGGTTGTGACATCAATCAATCCACCCATTGTCACAAGCGTCGGCAAGGGGCGGGTCACCGCAACCTGGAGCAATTCGGCGATCTTATCTTCAGATTGATTCCAGGAATCGATGTAATTCAATGCCTCGCGATACAACAGATCAGTCGCGGTATTCTTCACCTCTATAGCTGGCGGGATAACGGCCTGCTGAGCGACCAAACCGATGACCTGCGGATATCCGACGACCGGGTGGTTGACCACAGACTGAACACCATTTGGCGATTGCAGTTCAATGCTGAAGGTAAAATCGGTGCCGACCGCATAACCGTCGCTGCCGACAGCGATTCTCTGGTCATCAATCAACAGAACCGGGCGTAAATGCACCAGATATGACGGAGTATTATCCAATCCCCCCCAGGCATTGATGATCTCCTGGTCTTCGACCGTCTCCGGTTCGTAGCTGAGAAAAATCCGGTGATTGGACAATCCGTAAACAGGCAGGGTGATATCGAGCGCAGCATCAACGGATTGTCCCGGAACCTGGAAACGGGCCTTGTGAATCAGCCCAGTGGGCAGCTGGGTATATTCCCCGGTGATCGCAATAGTTTTGAACTGCAGGTTGGCGGGAAGAATATTGAGGTTTTCGCTGACCAGGGTTTTGCTGACCAGGAGATCCTGAAAAAGTGTGCCGGTGAAATTCAGATCGAGAAAAGACTGGGTCTTTGTGGCCAGGAGTTCCAGCGGGGTTGATATTTGGGTGGTGCCGAGATAATCGCCGCGTAAGGTTGGCAACGGGTTGCCTGCTTCTGAGTACAGATCAAGCGGGCTGGGATTATCGTTGTATCCAGCAACCTTGATGCTGGTGTCGAGAGGCAACCACACCTTGCCTTGCGCGTCGGACAAGATCCCGCGGTAATTTGAGTAGGGAACCTGCACCTCCACCCAGAGATGCTCAACCCGATAGTTGACAACATTCCGGCCGGACATAACCGCCTCAAACGGAATTCCGGCACGCTGGAACAATTCGCCGATTTTTTGCGGATTTTCCACCCCGGTCAGATTTGTTATCTTCGCGATATCTTCGGGGAAAAACTCCACGACACCACGGACATATCGAGCAGGATAATTAGCTGCTCTCATCATGGCAACCAGCAGGGCGGCCTGATCGGCATCGTTGCCGCTTCTCTGCCGAAGGGTCTCCTCCGCACCCTTCATCCCCCCCCAGTACCATTCTGTCTCTATGTTGTTTTTGACCCATTCATAGATGGCCACCGGACTCCAGCTAAGAGATTGGGCCAATACTGCAATTTCGCTAGAAACAGGAGCTTCGGGTGCACCTGCCAAATCGGCAGCGACCACAACAGAGTTTATATCGAGATATGCGGGGGTAATTGTGGGCAGGGAAAGCGGCGGGTGGGGCGAATAATTCAACTGCCGGTATGGCAGAGCTCCCAGCAGCGGCGACTGTTTGGCGGGGACAATCTGCCGGATAATCGTCTGCAGATCTTCAAGATCAGCCGCCGAGACTCCCGTTTGATTGATAATTCGTTCAATAACGGACTGCAATATCTGTATTGCGTCTCGATAAAGCTGCCCCATCCGTTCTTGACGTTCAAGGGCAACACCACCTTGTATCCGGGTACGTTCATTGCGAAGACGGTAGCGTTCTTCAAGCAGCAGATCTGTTGCATGAATCGCCTCAGCTCGCATCTTGAAATGCTGCATCTCGGTTGCTAAAGATCTCCCTTCAGTCTGCTTTTGTTGTATCTGGGCAGCAATCTTTTCCAGTGCCGCAAGGTCTTCAATCAAACCCTTTTCCAGGCGGTTGCTCCCTGCTATCGCGCTGGTTGAAAACAGCAAGAAAGCTATCAGGCCGAGTAACAAACCAAAACAGTGCAAAGATGAGATGCGCAAAACAACCCCCTGAAGTATTTATTTAATTTGCAAACCCAATCATTAGGAACTGAGCACTTCCATGGCAACAGACCCTGTGAAACGGGTTCTGCAATAAAAAAACCGCACAAAACACGGGCCTGTGCCCGAATCCTATGCGGTTTCGTATCCCTCAATCCCCCCGAAAAAATTCATCGCCGTCCCTGGCTCAGATATCCTCTCATTAAAACAGTGTTGTACTGTATTTACTCCCGTATTTGAAGTCAAGACTATTTAACTGTGTGGCGCTCGCTGTTGTTGAACAAAAAAAGCCAAGCAGCTTGTTGCCACCTGGCCTTTTAGGTTGCTTATTATGGCACGCCCGACAGGATTCGCCCACTTTGTCGGCGGCATCACGCCGCCTCCGGCGTGGGCTCCCCTTCACTCGCTGACGCGGCCTTCCCTGGTCGCTTTTCTGACATTAAGTCAGCGCTCGCTGCGCTTCGAATCCTGTTGTGCTATAAAAAAAAGCCGGGCAGCTTGTTGCCACCTGGCCTTTTAGGTTGCTTATTATGGCACGCCCGACAGGATTCGAACCTGTGACCTCTGCCTCCGGAGGGCAGCGCTCTATCCAGCTGAGCTACGGGCGCACAAGGCGTTACTATATACTGCAAATGATGTATGATTGCAACTGCAAAACCCTTCTTTCCCTCTTGCTTTGAGAAACTTGCCACTGCCCATGTGCCACTTCAAACCCGGACATTCTCTTTTACTGATAATCGTATTCCTGCTGTTTGCCTTCCAGGGAAGTGCCTTCGCCGGTCAGCGCAGCTACAAGATCGAAAAGGTTGCCGAAGGCGTCTATGCTGCCCTGGCCGTTCCCGGCAGTTCGGCAACGTCCAACGCTTTTATTGTCGACCTGGGCTACCAGTTGGTGGTTGGCGGAGCGCACCTGACCAAACAGACGATCAACGACCTCTTGGCGGCGGCGGCGGACATCACGCCCAAACCGGTTGAGACCTTCATCCTGACCCATCATCATCAGGGCTTCTCTTATGTCGATTTTGATTTTCCGCCGGGCAAAAAGGTGGTTATGACCCTGCAGACCCGACAGGTGCTGAAACAGGAAGTCCGGCAGATCAACGGCCAGATCAACTACTTCAAGGCCGGACTGACCATTGAAGGGACTGAGCGTACCCTGGTTCTGACCAATGTCGGCCCGGGTCACAGTAACGGCGACATGATCGTTTACATCCCGCAAAGTAAAACCCTCTTCACCAGTGACCTGGTCTATGTCGGCAGTGCCGGATTTCTCGGTGACGGTCCCCTGCGAGACTGGGTGATTACCCTGGAGGGGATCTCAAATCTCGATGCCGATCGCGTGATCCCCGGGTACGGTCCGGTCAGCGGTATGAATGCGGTTTTCGCTTTTAAAAACTATCTCAAGGAGTTTCTCACCGAAGTCCTGCGCCATATCGAAAAAGGTGACGACCTGTACGAAACGCGCGAAACCTTTTCTCTACCCCGCTACGACAGTCTCCCCGGCTATAAATCTTTCAGCGCCGGGAATATCGAACGCGCCTACCGCCAACTGTCAGAAACGCACCATTGAAACTTGACAGCGGAGGATCGTAGGATATTATAAGTACCTAATCTGCTTACCGGAAGTGTTCTGTCCGAGGTCTCATTACTATGAAAAAAGTCATCATTGTTGACGACAGCATTGCCGTTGCGCGTCAACTCGAAAAAATCATCAACGGTTGTACCGATTTCAGGGTCACGGCCCAGGGCCGCAACGGAACCGATGCCATCAAGCTGAATCAGCAGGAAAAGCCGGACATCATCTGCCTGGATATGAATATGCCGGTCATGGACGGGATGACCGCGCTGCGCAACCTGCGGCAAATTGCCCCGGATGTCAATGTCGTGATGATTACATCCCTCGGCGGGGTTGGAGACAAATATGCTGAAGCTCTCAGGCTGGGGGCTCGCGACGTGATCAGCAAGCCCTTTGACGCCGACATTGTCATCAGGACACTACAGAAGATTCAATAAAGACAGGAAGCCGGCCGGGCTTCCGGGAGTGCGATTTATGGCGGTCAAATTTTTTGGACAATTCCTGATCGAACAGGGGGTGATCAATCACAGCACCCTGCTCAAGGCCATCGATCTCCAGGAAAGCAACAACCGTAAAATCGGTGAAATCGTCCACGATATGGGTCTGATGTCGCTGATCGATATCGCCAGAGTCCACCAGGCTCAACGCAACGAAGATATCCTGTTCGGCGACAAGGCTATAGACCTCGGCTACCTGACACCGGAACAGCTGCAGCAGGCCTTGACCAAACAGAGAAACAGCCACCTTTATATCGGCGAAGCCCTGATCAAGGTCGGGGGTCTGAGCGCTGAAGATCTGACATATCAACTGGAGCAGTTCAAAAAGGATCAGCAACCCTACATGGTCGAAAAGGTCGAAATCCCGGCGGTCGTGGCCAATCGATCTATCTGGGAAATGGTCGCTGACCTCACCTACAAAATGCTGGCACGGGTCGCGGGAATGTCGTTTCGCCCCGGAGCCTGCGAGGTCATCGAAAGCTTGCCGTCACGTACCCTGGTTGCCGAGATGGGCTTCACGGGCAGCGTGTGTGCCCGTTACCTGCTGACCGTATCCCCCAACAGCCGAAAAATTGTTGCCCGCGCAATCCTTCAGGAAGAGGATATCGACAACGAACCGGTCGAAGTGCTGAATGATTCGGTGATGGAGTTCATCAATATCATTTGCGGTAATATTGCCGCCAAGGCCGCGCAGTTCGGTTTCCAGATTGATATCAGCCCGCCCGGCCTTCACCCCCAGGCCGACTCCGGCGTTCCAGTACCCGGAAACCATACCGGGCTGATGTTTCCGATCTATCTCAGTGATGGTGAAGTTTTCGAACTGGCGGTATTTATCGACAAGAATCCGTCCTGAGCGGCCACAGCATGGCCAGCGCAAGGCAAACGATCAGAGTCAGACTGACAACAAACACATTCCAACCGAACTGACGATAAATCAACCCGGGGAGAAAAGAACCCAGCATGCCGCCAAAGTAATAACTGGCAACATAAAGCCCATTCACCATCCCCTTGTCACTGCCGCCAATCCGGTTCAGGTAGGAACTGCACGTCGAATGAACCAGGAACATGGCACCGCAAAACAGAAACATCAGGACAAACAGCAGCGCCACTTTTCCGGTCAGAAATCCCAGCAGTGACAAGCCGTAAACCAGCAGACCGAGCCTGATGGTCTTCAGTTCTCCCCCCAAGCGATTACAGATAGCTGAAGACCCGAGTGCGGTCAGAACGCCGAGCAGATAACCGGAATAAGCCAACCCGATACGCAATTCACTCGCGGCTTCCTGCAACTCGGTCAAGCGAAAGGGGAGAAAATTCATCATCGCGGCAAAAGCGAAAAAAAAGCAGAACACAACGGTATAGAAAACCCGCAGGTGCGGATTGGCCAGCAGTTGCAGCAGGCGCTGCGGATCGGGCCGCAGCAACGTCAGTGCTCCACGGTCGGGCAATCGCAACAACAGCACAAATGCAATTCCAAGACTGAACAGCAGAAACAGAAACGGCATCCGCCAGCCGAACCAGCTGGCCAGGGCACCGGAAACAGCGCGACCAGCAAAACCACCGGTAATGGTAGAGGCAATATAGATCGACATGGAGCGCTGCAGTTCACCGCGACTTTGGGCGGTAAAGGTCATCAGCGCGGTTAATATGGCCGGTATCAACAGACCCTGAACAAAACGCGCCGCAAGCAGGACGCCATAGGTGGATGCGAACAGGAAAGGGATCTGGGCCAACGCCAGCAAAGGGACTGCAACCTGCAGCATACGGCGTGGGCTTACTGTCCCCAACAGGAGTCCGTACGCAAGCGGAGCAATGCTCAAAGGAACAAAAACCACCGTCATCAGCAACGAAGCGGCAGGAAGATCAATCGCCAGCTGCCGGGCCAGCAACGGCAACAACGGCTGGGGCGCATAGAGTGCCGAAAAACTGAGAATCGTCGTGAAAACGACCGTCGGCAAGCCACTGCGCCCCACTGAAACTGCTGTCATACCTACTCTTCTTCGTGATAGCTCTTACGAATCAGCATGGCAATGCAACCTCCAACGACCAACAGCAGCACAACCAGACCACCAATCATCTTGCGTTGCGACAGTTTATCTTCAATCGCAACGATCTGCGCTTCGATCTTGTCAAGGCGCGAAGTAAAGCCAGCGGTTTCAGCTTTCATCTTTTCGATTTTCACGGTGTGGAACAGTCGCCTGAAATCGTTACGACCGGCAAAAAGCTGACCCTTGATTTTCTCGGTATCGATCCCGACACGGTGCAAACCTTCAATTTGTTTCTCCAGTTGCTGCAGGCTCGCCTCGGTCTGACTGATCGCCGCCCGAACTTCAGCTGCACGTTCATAACTGTGACAACGGCTGCAATTCTGCTCATTGATCAGATCGATAGAAGCCTTCTGCACAGCATGGTTCCCGTGGCAGACAACACATTGAGGGCCTCCACTCTCAAGGGCCATGCCATGGGCACTCGCCGCGTAATCTTCACGCACTCCCAGGTGACAACGGCCGCAAAAGGCAGGCACATCCGTGTATGCAGGAGCCCCGAGAAAACCTTTGCCCGGATCCATGGCCAGCGCAAAATCGGTTGGATCACCGCCATGACAATCGTGGCACGAGATTCCGTTTGCAGCATGAACACTCGTCTGCCAGCGTCCAACCGGGGCACCAAGGCGCCCCTCCTGCCCCCCGTGACACTGCAGGCAGACCGTCTCCTCAGCCAGTACCGGGCCACATAAAAACAGCAACGCAAAGATCAGCAGCAGTGTCCGTATCATGAGTAGTGCCCCCAGATTGACAGCCCGACAAAGAGTAAAGTACCCAGCAGATAACAGGTAAGAAACAGCGGCCGTTTAAAGGGACGTCGTTCCGGCCCACGGTCGATAAACGGCAGCAACGCGATAAAGGTCATCGCCGCCCCCTGTGCCGCCAGACCGAGAAGCTTGCTCGGGAAAATTTTCAGGGTCTGATAGGCCCAGAGAAAATACCATTCAGGCTTGATATGTTCGGGGGTTACAAAGGGGTCAGCTGGAACCAGCGCATCCGGCGGGATAAAAAGCCAGGGCGCATAGAAACTGATTGCCACCAGCACAGCCAGGGCGAAAAAAGTGATCGCCAGATCCTTGATGGTGTAATTGGGATGAAAAGGGACCCCGTTCGGGTGATGCTCATGCGTAAAATTTCCCCCTAAAGTCCGCGGTGTGTAATCTTCCCCGAAAGGCGGCTGCGAGATCCCGGCCCGGCGGACACAAAACAGATGGAAACCAACCAGCCCCATCAGTCCCAGCGGCAGGACCATGACATGCAGGGCAAAGAAACGTCCCAGGGTCGCAGCCCCGACCGACGGCCCGCCACGCAGGAAGGAAACCAGGAATTCACCGACAAACGGAATAGCACCGGCAGCATCGGTCGCAACAGTAGTTGCCCAGAACGAGAGTTGACTCCAGGGCAGCAGATAACCGGTCAGGCAGAAAACCATTCCCAGGTTCAGCAAGGTAAACCCTGAGACCCAGGTCAGTTCACGTGGCCGCTTATAGCTGCCCATAAAGAGCACCGACATCATATGCAGCAACATGAAGATGATGATCAGGTTCGAGCCGACCACATGCAGATAGCGGAACAACCAACCGTAAGGGACCTCGTTCATGATCGCCGTTACGCTGCTGAAGGCCTTCTCGGTGTCAGGTACATAATAGACCAGCAACAGGATCCCGGTCAGGAACTGCAGCCCGAGCAGAGCCAGCACCACGGACCCCATGGTATACCAGATATTGACATTACGCGGCAGCAGATAGCCACCCAGGTTCTGGTGAATCAGATCCTTGATTCCCAATCGGTTATCCAGCCAGTCAACGGCCAGTTTCGGCAGATTCATCACTCCCCTCCTATCCGACCAGCAGATCAGTATCTTCAATTTTCAGGCTATAGGTTTCCAGTGGTTTGGGCGGCGGGCCACCAAGAACCTGACCGGCGGCTGAGAAGCGTCCTCCGTGACAGGGGCAGAGAAACTCCCCCTTGTCATTGACCCACTTGACGATACAGCCCAGGTGCGTACAGACAGCACTCAGGGCGACGTAGTCACCAGCCCTTGGTTGCAACAAAACCGCCGGACGTCCCTGAAAACTGAAAAAATGAGCCCCCCCGACCTGAATTTCCTTTTTTGGCACCCTGACCTGATCACCCTCACCGGCCCCTTCGCGGGGTGCCAGAAAGCGAAAAACCGGCCAGGCAAATACCGCCCCCAGAACCGCAACAACTCCACCGAGGAGAATCCCCAGAAAAGTTCGGCGTTGCTGATTTGTTTCAGAAATTTCACTCATGTGACAGCCTCCGCGAAGATGCGATTATGCAGCAGATTGATCCTGGACCCCTCAATTTCGTCGACAACGCCATGCCGCCGTATAAAATTTCGGTCAGGCCTACTTTGCCAGACGTCCCGAAACCGAGATTCGCACCTGAGGTACCGGCTTGAAATCGGTTGCCACCAGGACGTAACCATTGACGCGACTCTCACCTTCGGCCAACGCACCACTGACACTCAGGGTTGCCTTTGCCCCAGGTTCCAGTTCAAGGCGATCAAGTTTGGCCGTCAGTTGCGGGTTGGTGGTCCGGGCCGGTTGCAGGACAATCCGCTGCTGGCTGTGATTGCTCAGCACCACCGTTGAATGCCCGGTCAGTCCCGCGGCTCCCCAGGACCAGGAGACACGAGTCGTCGAGACACCAAGCAACTCCTTGACGATTCCCTTCAGCTTGAAATATACCTGAGATTGGTCCGGCGCGTTGGTCTTCATCGTAATGGTTTTGGTCACCCGCCCACGAAAACGGCTCGAATCGAAGACCGCTTTGATCTCACCCATATCACCCGGAGCAATTCTCTTGGACGAAAGCAAAGCCGCGGTACAGCCGCAGGAGCTGCTGACGGATAAAATCTCCAAAAGCTCATCGCCATTGTTTTTGAAACGAAAAGTATAACTGACTTTATTTCCCTGGGGAACTTCCCCGAAATCATACTCCAGAACCTCGGTCGTAACCGCAGATGCAGCAAAGATCGGCAAGGGGAGCAGCAGGAGAACCAACAACACGAGCAACAGCTTTTGCATCGGGGACAATCCTTTCACAGCGACAAATTTGAGAAAACCGCAACAATCCGGAATTATAGCACAATCTCTGCAAATCGAACCAGCTCCCGTCACCCCTGATTTCATTGACAGAACAACCTCCTTCCTGATATAGAATGCGATTAATCAAGCAACAAGGAGACCCCAGTGCCTATCCCTCGCGAAAAGCTGAAAATACTCTATTCACGTGAACGCATTGCCGAAGAAGTCAAACGCCTGGGACGGGAGATCAGCCGCGATTACCCACAGCGCGACATCTTGCTGGTCGGGGTATTGAAAGGCTCGTTTCTTTTCATCGCCGACCTGATCCGTGAAATCGACAGCCCGACCATGATCGACTTTGTCCGTCTGGCCAGTTACGGCTCAGATACCCGCTCTTCCGGCATCATTGAATTTCGCAAAGAACTTGAAATGCCGATCCGGGGTCGTGACGTCATTATTGTCGAAGATATCATTGACAGCGGGTATACCCTTGAGTGCCTTTTCAACAAACTGCTGCTGCAGGAACCACGTTCACTGAAAATCTGCACCCTGATCGACAAACGCGGGCGCCGCGAAGTCGAGATCGAAGCGGATTATGTCGGCATGACCATGGATGACGGATTTATCATCGGCTACGGCCTGGATTACGACGAGCATTACCGTAATCTCCCGGACATCTATACGGTCGAGGGTTTCTGAAATTTTTGTTGCTGTAAGCCAGAAGACAGGGAATACAGCGTTTTTTATGGTTGAAAAACAGGAGAGGTACCCATGATCATATCCTGCCCGGAATGTTCTACCCGTTTCAGGGTCGATGAAAGCAAGATCCCGGCGCAGGGGGCAAAGATCCGCTGTGCCCGCTGCAAACATATTTTTGCGGTTGCCGCCCCTGAGCCGGAACCGCTTGTAGAGGAACCACTCCCGGCGGCCGAGGATGTTGCAGAGGACAAACCCCAGGCGGCTGACGCGCCGGCGACTGCAGATAAAGATTGTGGTTTTGAGGACTTTGAAACGTCCGACATCGGCAGTGGAACAAACGATGAGTTTGATCCTTCAGCGTTCGATGAAGAACCAACCAGTGACGCCGATGATTTCTCGTTCGGGGAAGATTACGGCAATGTCAGCCTTGATGATGAGGAGGACAACAACGTCGAAGAGGAGCCTTTTTCCTTTGGTGAAGAGTCTTCGGCCACTGATGAGGCACAACCCGAGACCGGGCAGGAAGAGTTCATCTTCAGCCCCGATCAGGGTCCGGCAACAGCCAACGTAGATCCTCTGGCCCACAACTTTGAAGAGGATTCTGCCCTCGATGACATCTCCATGCCGTCGGCGGACGAAGCCCCCGACTTTGATGATCACGACGCACCCGTCGTCACTGCGGAGAGTAAACCTGCGCGCCGCAACCCACTGTCGGTAGCGATCCTCTTTATCCTGATCCTGATTATTGCAATTCTCGTCGCCGGCGGTGTCCTGATGTGGCAGAACGGTCCGGCAGGGATTGAACAGTTGATTGCCAATCTGACCGGTCAACCTCCAGTGACAGAACTTGAAGGCAATATCCGCCTCTCCAACCTGCAAGGCAGCTTCATCACCAACCGCAAAGAGGGCGAGATTTTTGTCATCCGCGGGGTCGCAATCAACGACCGCAAGGATGCCCAGGCAGCCATTCAGGTCAAAGGTGTCATCTTTGACAAAAATGGCAAACAACTGTTGCAAAAAACGATTTTCTGCGGCAACCCCATCAGCGATGATGATCTGCGTAAACTCCCCTACAGCAAAATGGAGGAGATGATGGGCAATCAGTTCGGCGAATCACTGGCCAACCTCAATGTCACCCCGGGCCAGTCGATCCCCTTCACTATCGTTTTCCGCAAACTGCCGAAAACATTGTCGGAATTTGTCGTCGAAGTTGCGGACAGCAAACCGGCCGCCCAGTAGAAGTCCGACCGTCAATTACAATAAAAAGGGCGACCCAACCGGGTCGCCCTTTTTATTACCTAAGATCTGTCCTTGCCCGTATCAGGCAGAGATCGCATCAACCGGACAGGAATCAACACAAGCACCGCAATCGGTACAGGTTGCTGCATCGATAACACGAACGTCACCCTGCTCGGAAATTGCGTCTACCGGGCAAACCGGCTCACAAGCAGCGCAGTTGATGCACTCATCATTAATTGTATGGGCCATCTGTCTTTCCTCCTCTACGAGTTTGTTTGAGCCCGACGATTCTTTCGCCGGGGTTCTGAGTTCGGCGTATACTCTACTGCAAGTGATTTTCGCTGTAAAGTAGCCAGACAGAATTTTATTCGGCAATCAATAACCCTTGCATTCACGCGCGACTCTAGGCTAGCCTGTTCGTCCCTTCGACACGCAACTGCGCGACATACAAGGGGTTTTTCAAGTTTAACTAAAAAAATGTTTCGCTGTTTCAAGCATAATTAAACCAGATCCGCATTTCGGCTACTGCAGCATCTGTTCATATTGCTATCAAGGAGAGAAAAAATGGACATTCTGGCATTAAACTGTGGCAGTTCCTCTGTCAAATACCAGCTTTTCGATTGGACCCGGAAGGAAGTTATCGCCAAGGGAATGGTCGAAAGGGTCACCATAGGTGACTCCTATATTATCCATGAGGTGCCCGGTCGCGAAACCTATCGTGAAGAATACGAATGCCCCGACCACCGCGTTGCCGTGCAACTGATCGTCAAAACCCTCACCAGCGCCAGCGAGGGTGTGGTCAAGGATATGAATCAGATCGCGGCAGTCGGCCACCGCGTGGTGCATGGCGGTGAAAAATTCACCTGTTCAGTGACAATTGACGAAAACGTTCTTAACGTCATCAAAGAGGTGCAGCACCTCGCCCCACTGCACAACCCACCGAATATCTCGGGGATCGAAGCAGCCCAGGCAGTGCTACCCGAGGTCCCGCATATCGCGATTTTCGATACCGCATTTCACCAGACCATGCCGGAACATGCCTACACCTATCCGGTTCCCTACGAATGGTACGAAAAACATGGTGTGCGTCGCTACGGGTTCCATGGCACCAGTCACCTCTATGTTTCCAAGCGTGCCGCCGTTTTGCTCGGCAAAGATCCCAAAGACTGCAACATCATCACCATGCACATCGGCAACGGCGTCTCGCACTGTGCGATCAAAAATGGCGTCTCGGTTGATACTTCGATGGGCCTGACCCCGCTCGAAGGCGCAATGATGGGCACCCGCTGCGGTGATATCGATCCGGCACTGCCGATGTTTATTCAGCAAGTCGAAGGTCTGTCGGCCAAAGAGATCGACGCGACCCTCAACAAAAAATCAGGGGTTCTCGGAGTCACCGGCCAGTACACTGACCGCCGCGATGTGATTGAGGCCGCCGAGCAGGGTGACCAGCGCTGTCAGCTGGCCCTCGACATTGAAGGCTATCGCCTGAAGAAATATATCGGTTCCTACATGGCCGGGATCGGCGCACTCGATGCGGTGGTCTTTACTGCCGGAGTCGGCGAGATGGGCTGGCTGATCCGTGAAAAGGCCCTGGAGAACCTAGATCACATGGGGATCATTCTCGACAAGGAAAAAAACCGCAGCACCATGACCCGCAAAAAAGAAACCATGATTTCCACTCCCGATTCCCCGGTCAAGGTTTTCGTTATCCCTACCGATGAAGAACTTGTTTTCACCGAGGACGTGGTCGCGATCCTCAATGAAACCTACACCGACCACATGAATTTCAAATACTCCTTCGCCGAGAGCACCTTTCAACGCTCCTGACACGGGATAGGCACCGTAACGAATAACAAAAGGCCGACGAGAATTCCCGTCGGCCTTTTGTTATATCTTGCTATCTCGGCAGCACGCCAATTCAGCCTCGGGATTATCTCAGGATGAATTTCTTGATAACAGATCGATCCGGCCCTTATCCAAAAGGAACATGCCTTAGAGACTCTCGCCTTTCACCTGTCCTTAAAAATGTGTTTCTTCATAATCCGGCACTTCGTTGTACCAGTCAGGCTGGCGCTTTGCCGCGACGACAGCTGCTTCGGTCTGAGCGATAATCCGCTCGCGGTCTTTCGGGTAACTGCCCGCCAGATTAAGAATATTCGAGACATGGTTGGAACGCAGAATGGTCTTGCGGGGCGCCAGTTGGCGGACAATCGCCAGTGCTTCCTGCAGAACCTCCCCGTTGCTGAGTTGCTCAATCAGTTCGAAATGGGCGTCGTTGTGACGACGAAACATGGTCAGCAATGAGAAATACTCGGGTGACAAACGGGTGACCCAGGCTGCTGTCGCCTGCGCATGTTCGGCACTGCGTGCCCGTCCCGCCAGTCCGAGAATTGCCGTGACTGACAGCTTGATCTGCGCCTCCTGTGCTTTTTGGCAGAGCTGGAGCATCGTCTCGGCATCAAAACCCTTGTTGATCAGCTGCAAACTCTGATCGTCGCCCGATTCCAGGCCGAAATAGAGGATGCGCAACTTCTTATCCCGCAGAGCCTTCAATTCAACAACTGATTTGGTCTTCAGGCTGTTGGGTGAAGCATAAGCGGCCACCCGCGTCAGCCGGGGGAAATACTCGGCCAGCAGTTCAAGAATTTCGAGTAGCCCGGACTGGGGATAGACCAGGGCATCGCCATCGGCCAGAAACACCCGCTGCACCATGGCTCTCTGGGCCGCCGGAATCATGTTGATTTCGGTAAGAAATTCGGCCACCGGCCGAACCCGGAACTGCTTCATCTTGTACATGCCGCAGAAGGTACAATGGTTCTGGCTACAGCCGTAGGTGATCTGAAAAATCAGACTCTGGGCCTCGGAGGGCGGGCGAAACAATGGTTGGTTATAATCGAAGTAATAGTGCATGACGATCCAGAAGATAATTGAAAGAACCACTCGATAATCCGGCTCATGTTTACAACCCGGAAGCGGACTGTCATCATATAACAAGCTGCCTGTCTCTGGCCACAAAGGAAAGGATGATTCATCTGATGTGGCATTTCGTTGCAAAAACAATCAGTGCTCTGGGGCTGACTCTGGTCTTGTTGGTGGGTTGCAGAGCAATGCCAACCATCGACCGCACACCGGAAGGCGCCACCGGGCTTATCCCCCGAAAACTGGTCAGAGCAGAATCCTACATGCTGGCGACAGCCAACCCCTACGCCAGTAAGGCCGGATACCGCATCCTCCAGCGCGGCGGCAGTGCGATCGATGCGGCGGTCGCGGTCAGCATGGTCCTGACCCTGGTCGAACCTCAGTCCTCAGGGCTTGGCGGCGGTTCTTTCATGCTCTACTGGGATCAGCAGACACAAAAGCTTCAGACCTATGACGGGCGGGAAACGGCCCCGCAAAATGTCGGGCCGGACCTGTTCTTTTCAGAGGGCAAACCCCTGGGATTTCAGCAGGCTGTGGCCGGTGGCCGAGCAGTGGGCGTACCAGGCCTGCTGAAGAGCCTTGAACTGGCCCACCGCAAGTATGGTCGGCTGCCCTGGAGAGAGTTATTCAGCGCTGCGATTCGACTCGCTGAAACCGGTTTTCGCGTCAGCCCGCGCCTGAATCGACTTCTCGGGGGCCGCTCCAGAAACAAGCTGCTCCGGAACAGTGTGGCCCGCGACTATTTCTATCCAGATGACCAACCTCCGGTGGTCGGCCATCTGCTGAAAAATCCGCGACTGGCTGAAAGCCTGCGGCAGATTGCAACCCGGGGCAGTGCGGCCTTTTATTCCGGCGCAATTGCCCGCCACATGGTGCAAACGGTTCAACAGGACAGGAATCCCGGGCAGTTGAGCCTGCACGATTTGACCCGTTATCTGGCTCTGGAACGCACACCGGTCTGCAGTTCATTTTACGCCTACCGGGTTTGCGGGATGGGGCCGCCTTCTTCAGGGGGAATCAGTGTGCTGCAGATGCTCACCCTGCTGGAAGCAGCCGCAATAGACAAACAACAGGCTGGCAGCCTGCGGGCTATACACCTGTTTTCCCAGGCCGGTCGCCTGGCTTTTGCTGATCGTGCACTCTACATCGCAGATCCCGCCTATGCAGACGTCCCGACGCAAGGCCTCCTCGATCCGGCCTATCTGAAAAAAAGAGCGCGACTGATTGACCCAGTCCGCGATACGGGCAAGGCTGTGGCAGGCAGCCCGCCGGGGACCAAGAGTCACCCCTTGCAGACCGGTTATAACCCCGAGCAACCGGGGACCAGTCATATCTCCATCGTCGACAGCTACGGCAATGCACTCGCCTTGACTGCCAGCATCGAGCAGGGTTTCGGCTCCGGCCTGATGGTCGATGGCTTTCTCCTCAACAATGAATTGACCGATTTTTCTTTTGCCTGGCAGAATCAGGACGGTCGCGCCATTGCCAACCGCGTCGCCGGGGGAAAACGGCCGCGCAGCTCCATGGCTCCGACCATGGTTTTTGATCAAAATACCAAGCTGAAACTGGTCATCGGTTCCCCCGGTGGCAGCCGAATTATCCCCTATGTCACTCAAACCATCGTCAACAGCCTGGTCTGGCAACAGAATATCCAGACCGCCATCAACCAACCCCACTATCTGCATCGCAACGGCGCCGAACTTGACCTTGAAAAAGGCCGGGGCCTGGACAAGCTAAAACCGTCCCTTGAAAAGCTTGGTTACCGGGTCAGCATCCGCGATCTCAACAGCGGCCTGCACGGGATAGTCGTCAATGGGCAAAATCTGGAGGGCGCTGCCGATCCCAGGCGCGAAGGGTTGGTCATAGGCGAGTGACTTCATCAATCAAGTCCGGGGCTTGCGGGCCTTGGCGGAGACAAGCACAGCCCATAAAAGCTTATATTCCAGCACCTTAACAAATACTGACCGCACAATGTGCTACACTGAGAGTATGTTGAACATAAGAATTCAACGTCCTGACAGCAGCCTGCAGCCTTGAACTTCAGCGCAGGACAAACCGGCCGATCTTCTATCTGTCAATCGAAAAGAGGAGGTCTACTATGTTCGAAAATGTCGATGTCCAAGAAGCGATCAAACGTTCCATCCTGGTCGAAAAGTGCG
>JAJRWF010000077.1 GCA_024276905.1 Deltaproteobacteria bacterium | reverse complement strand
TCGGTTTCGCCGGGAAAACCGACAATCAGATCGATGCCGATCCCGGCAGAAGGCTGCTGCTTGCGAAGTGTCTGGATTACACCGGAAAAAAAATCGGTGTTGTAGTTGCGATTCATCGCTTTCAGGATCCGATCATGACCAGCCTGAAGCGGAATATGAAAATGAGGGCAGATCTGGCAGGAGTCGGCGAGATAAGTCTGCAGTTCTTCAGGAAGTTCGGTTGGTTCCAATGAACCAAGCCGCAGACGCGCTGTTTTGAGATGGGGTTGAATCCGCCGAACAAGGTCGAGCAGACTAAGTGAAGGGGTCAGATCCTTGCCGTACTGGCCGATATGAATCCCGGTCAGGACCAGTTCCTGATGCCCGGCGGCGACCAGGGAATCAACCTGGTTAAGGATTGCTGCGGGATCGACCGAGCGGCTGCGGCCACGGGCGTAAGGAATAATGCAGTACGAGCAAAAAGCATCACAACCGTTCTGGATTTGCAGGAGGGCCCGACTGCGCTGTGATTCACTGCCGACTTCAAGCGCAACGTCAGTCTCAGTACTGCGAATATCGGCCACCGCCACCCGTGTCGTTCCATCCAGAGCTGCCAGTTGCGTCAGCAGTTCGGCCTTTTCCTGATTGCCCAGTACCAGGGCCACGCCCGGCAACTTAGCCAGAGAACTCGCATCAACCTGAGCGTAACAACCAGTGACAATGACCCGTGCTTGCGGGTTTTTTCGTCTGGCACGGCGGATCAGATTGCGCGATTGGGCATCCGTACTGGCGGTCACGGTACAGGTATTAACCAGTACCAGGTCAGCACCAGCGTCAAAATCACGTTGTTGATAGCCTGCTGCCAGCAGTTTTTCGACCATGGCCGTAGATTCAAACTGATTGGTCTTGCAGCCGAGGGTCACAATCGAGAAACTCTGTTTCACGCGATCCAGCCTCCGCCGATTACGCGTTCACCCAGATAAAAAACCGCCGCCTGACCGGGGGTGATGCCTTTTTGCGGCAGCTCAAACTCGATCCGGGCGCCCTCCTCCGGCAGGGGGGAAACCCGTGCGGCCACCGGCTGCTGACGATAACGGATGCGACATTCAACATTCAGGGGCTCACTCGGACAGGGAATGTTCCACAAACAGCGATGCAGTTCAAAACTGCTGCGGCTGAGCAAATTCTTCTCACCGACGATCACCCGGCAATGTTCAGCGTCGATGCCGATCACATAGAGCGGTTCCCGCCAACTGAGCCCCAGGCCCTTACGTTGACCGACGGTATAACGGTAAATTCCTTTATGCCTTCCGAGAACCTGGCCACTGTGATGGACAATCTCACCGTCTTTTTGCCCGTCACCGCGTTCCTCTTCAATAAAACGCACGTAATTGCCGTCAGGCACGAAGCAGATATCCTGGCTCTCGGCCTTGTCGGCGACCTGCAGCTTGAAGCGAAGCGCGTGTTCACGCACCTCGTCCTTGGTCATGCCGCCAAGCGGAAAAAGTGTCTTCGCCATCTGCTGGGGAGTGAGAGTAAACAGAAAATAGCTCTGGTCCTTGGCGTCATCCAGCCCCTTGTAGAGTGCCGGTTGACCGTCACGTTGTAGAATCTGCGCATAATGCCCCGTGGCCAGATAATCGGCTTCCAACTCCAGGGCCTTGTGCATCAGCAATTCAAACTTGAGCACCTGATTGCAGAGAACGCAGGGGTTGGGGGTTCTCCCGGCAAAATATTCGTTACAGAAATTGTCGATAACATGGCGCTGAAAATCTTTTTCAAAGTTGATGACGTAAAATGGGATCTCCAGACGTTCGGCAACCCGACGCGCGTCATAGACGTCATCGAGACTGCAACAGCTGCCGAAGGTTTCACCGTTTTCGGCCGTAAAGCTGGAATAGTCCCAAACTTGCATGGTCATGCCGATGACATCGTAACCCTGCTCCTTGAGCAGGGCTGCGGTCACGGAGGAATCGACTCCGCCGCTCATGGCGACAACGACTCGTTTTTTTTCTGCTGACATAATATAAACTGCCTGGATAAAAATTAGCGGGACAAGTGGAGATTAGCCGGCCACGGGTCTTATCTTGCGCAATCGCTCAACAATCACCGGCAATTCCTGCAACACAAAATCGATCTCATCTATGCTGTTATCAGCCCCGAGGCTGAATCTGATGCTCGACTGGGCACGATCCGGATCAACACCCATTGCACTCAAGACATGAGAAGATTCCAGGCTGCCGGAACTGCAGGCCGACCCCGAAGAGGCAGCAATACCCTTGAGATCCAGATTCAACAGCAAGGATTCACCGGAAATCCTGTCAAAACTCAGATTCAGTGTATTGGGTAAGCGCAGATCGCGCTCCGTCGGCCCGTTCAGGTTCAAGTTGTCGAGCCGGGAGAAAAGGCCATCTTCAAGCCGGTCCCGTAAACTTCTGATTCGCCCAACATCAGCCGACAGGACAGATCCTGCCAGTTCACAGGCGACACCCAGCCCGACAATCCCGGCGACGTTACTGGTTCCGGCCCGGCGGTTTCTTTCCTGGTGGCCACCATGAATAAGCGGTTCGAGACGGGTTCCGGAGCGGATATAAAGTGCGCCAACGCCCTTCGGAGCGCCGAATTTATGCCCTGAAATAGCCGCCAGGTCAAGACCTGCCTGCTGAACATCGAGCGGCATACGACCAACCGCCTGCACCATGTCGGAATGAAAACGCAACTGGTGGCGCCGGGCAATCTCGCCGATTTCGGCAATCGGAAACAGGGTCCCGGTTTCATTGTTCGCCCACATCACCGAAATCATGACCGTCTGCTCGGTAATCGTATTTTCCAGCAAATCCAGATCAAGCTGACCTTCTGCATCAACCGGCAGATAACTGACCTGCCAGCCGTCGGTTTCCAGGGCTCGGCAAGTCTCCAGAACCGCCGGATGCTCAACTGCCGTGGTAATAAGATGTCGGCCTTTATCCTGCAGAATCTGGGCAGAACCCTTGAGGGCAAAGTTTATCCCCTCACTGCCACAGGAAGTAAAAACAATCTCCGCGGGCGTTGCATTGATCAGGGCCGCAACCTGTTCGCGCGCTTTTTCCAGCGCACCGTCGGTTGCCCGACCTGCCCAATGGATGCTCGAAGGATTGCCGAAATGTTGGGTATAATACGGCAGCAGGGCCTCAAGCACCTGGGGGTGAACGGGAGTCGTTGCATTATGATCGAGATAGACTGGATTCACTTAAAAGATTCCGGACATTAGGTTTTCAGGGGTCGCTATCCGCGTCCAAGCCGCGAACGGCCCTCACTGGCGAGGTCTTCAAGGGTTTTTGACGCCAGAAAAGTACGGATCTGCGCGCCCAGGCCCTGCCAGACTGCGTGTGTTACACATTGTGACGGGCAACCGCAGGTTCCGTCCTCATCCATACAGGAAACCGGCACCAGGGTTTCTTCCACCGTGTCGATAATCTGGTCGACACGAATCTCAGCCGCCGGACGCGCCAATAAATAGCCGCCACCTGGCCCGCGGATACTACGAACGATTTCGCCGCGGCGCAGCTTGACAAACAACTGCTCCAGATAGGTCAGAGAGATATTTTCCCAGGCCGAAATCGACTTGATCGAAACCGGTTTACCGTCGCCATTCAACGTCAAACTGACCAGTGCCCGCACCGCATACTGTGCCTTGGTCGACAATCTCATCCGTGAACCGCCTCGGTTTGTTGCTGATGAGCCAGCTCCTTTTCCAGACGCTGCTGTTCTATCGTCAGATCCTGAACCTTGGCCTCAAGGCTATGAATCTGGTCCAGCATACAACTGACGGCCTTGGCAACCGGGTCAGGCAGGTTACCGTGTTGCAGGTCAGCGGCAGCCGGTTTCTCGGCGGTGACAACCATTCGCCCCGGAACGCCGACAACGGTCGCATTGGGCGGAACCTCCTTGACCACGACCGAATTGGAGCCGATTTTGGCATTATCACCAACAGTGAAAGGTCCGAGAATTTTTGCTCCCGAGCCAACCACAACATTATCGCCCAGGGTCGGATGACGTTTTTCCTTGGCCCAGGAGGTGCCACCAAGTGTCACCTGATGATAAAGGGTACAATTGTTACCAATTTCTGCCGTTTCACCGATGACGACCCCCATGCCGTGATCGATAAAGAAACCACTGCCGATCCTGGCCCCGGGGTGGATTTCTATCCCGGTAAAAAATCGACCGAGGTGTGAAATAAAACGTCCCAGCAGATAAAACTTGTGCGTCCAGAGTTTATGAGAAAGACGATAAAAAAGCATGGCATGAAAACCGGGATAACACAAAGCGATCTCGAATACGTTGCGCACCGCAGGGTCGCGATCAAAAACCGCCTTCAAATCCTCTTTCAGATGGCTAAACATGTAGTTTCCTTTCTCTATACAGTTCCAGACACAACAAAACAGGCACAGGACATCACCCATAAAACTGCTGAACGAGTATCATACCTGAGTATTATTGTCAATTATTTTGGAGGGGATAAAATATGCGGGGCGTTAACGGATCGAACAGCCGAAAACCAGACATTTCCTGCAAGAAAAACCGGTGGAATCACTCTGCAATGGGCAGACAAAAAGTAAAACGACTGCCCTGACCAAGGATACTTTCTGCCCAGATACGACCCTGATGGGCATCGACAATCCGCTTACAGATCGTCAGACCAAGACCATTACCATGCTGACCGTCCGGACTTTGACTATGATTAAATTTCTCAAAAAGCCGCGGCAGTTGACTCGCCGAGATCCCGGGACCGGTATCAGAAATCGAGACGTAGGCTTGCGTGTCGTCAGTATTGAAACTGAGTTCGATCGTCCCACCCTGCGGAGTGAATTTGATCGCATTACTCATCAGATTGTAGAATACCCGCCGGATATTCTCGGAATCGCAACGTGCAGATATCTGTTCCTGGCGACTGCTGATCGCGAGATTGATCCCACGGCGACGCATCAGGGGCTGGATATCGCGGGTAGCAGATTCCAGCAACTGCCGCAGGTCGGTGTCGGCAACCTCGAGTTCCAGCTTCCCCGACTCAATCCGTGAAAAATCGAGCAGGTTGTTGGTCAGTTCAACCAGACGACGACAACCGACCATAAGCCCGTCTATGAATTCGGTCTGTTGCTGCGACAGATTCTCGGATTCGGTCTCTTGCAGAAGCAGGCAATAACCATCTATCACTGAGACCAGAACCCGGAGATCATGTGCGGCCATATCAATCAGGGTGCCACGAGTCTCAAAAATCTTGCCATCCAGCATCTTGCTTTCCGGCTCCACTGACTCCTGGGGAGTCGTTGCTGCCAGACGCGCAAAGCGCAGTGCACTGGTTGCAACATTGGCAACCAATTGACAAAAGGATATTTCTTCTTCGGCAAAGCCTTCAATACTGCGTGCCGTTCTGACCACCAGCACACCGATAACACGCTGACGATCTACCATCGGCAGCACCAGCAGTGAATTGAAACCCAGACGTTCGATGTAGGGTCGGACACCTTCCATAAGCGGATGGCGGTAGACATTTTC
>JAJRWF010000076.1 GCA_024276905.1 Deltaproteobacteria bacterium | reverse complement strand
TCCCTCACGATCACGCCATTTACCGGTATTGTCGATGACGATTGCGTTTTTGATGCCGTACTGAGTGTAGTCAATCTGATCGGGAGAGTCGGCATAGATGATCCGGATCATATTGCCGTTGGCAATGATCGCATTCTCTTCGTTATCAACCTTGATCGTTCCTTCAAAGTGCCCGTGGACCGAGTCGCGTCGCAACAGGCTGGCCCGTTTGACCAGATCCTCATCGCTGCCCTTGCGCACCACCGCTGCACGCAGACGCAATTTCGTGCCTCCCCCGGCCTGGTCGATCAGAATACGCGCCAGCAGGCGACCGATGCGGCCGAAACCGTAGAGCACCAGATCGCGCGGCTCGCTCAGTTGTTGAGAGCGGCCAGTGTTGAGCTCCGCCAGTTGCTCGGTGACAAAGGTATCAAGGTCATCGATCTGCTGCTCCTGAATTGCAATCGCCAGCTTGGCCAGATCAATTCGTCCCGGAGCCAGGTCGAGTTTGACGATTGCCTGCAGGATCGGGAAGGTGTCGCTGACCCAGAGTTCCTTAGCGATAATCTGGCGCGCAAAACGGTGCGCCCGCAGGATTTCGATTGTTGACTGATGCACCAGTGAGCGGTCAAAAATAGTGCAGATGACTTCACGGTCACGGTAGAGACGCCCGATCAGCGGGATCATCGCTTCCGCGAGTTCTTCACGCTGTTTCCAGTCCTTGAAGTAGTTATCGTCTTTTTCAGCAGCCATGGCCAGGGCCCTTTCGTGTGACAGTGCCGTAAGGGCACCGGATATTCTTGAAGTGCTTTATCCGCCGGGCGGCGGCGGGGAAATCGCCGGTATACTAATCGAAAAGACAGGGTGATGCAACACTGCTGTCTTCAGGTGGGATAATGCTGTTGAACAAGGATTTATTGACGGTGGATACTGGACAAGCTTCGGTGCGACTGATATGAATAATGAACCGATAAACAACCACGTCGAAGGAGTGATGAGAGATGAGTAAAGCTGTCAGCTACAAGGATCTTGGCCTGGTCAATTCACGCGAACTATTCCGTAACGCCGTTGCGGGCGGCTATGCCATTCCTGCCTATAATTTTAATAACCTTGAACAGTTACAGGCGATTGTCAGCGCTTGCGCGGAAACCCGTTCTCCGGTGATCCTGCAGGTCAGCAAGGGGGCGCGCAACTATGCCAACGAAACCATGCTCAGGTACATGGCGATGGGCGCGGTCGAGATGGCACGCGAGATGGGCGGTGAACTGCCGATTGTGCTGCATCTCGACCATGGCGACACCTTTGAGCTCTGCAAGTCATGTATCGATACCGGGTTTTCTTCGGTGATGATCGATGGCTCGCACCTTTCTTTTGATGAAAATGTTGAATTGACGCGCAAGGTGGTTGAATATGCGCGTCCACGCGATGTTACGGTCGAAGGGGAACTTGGGGTTCTGGCTGGAATAGAGGACGAGGTTGTCGCCGAAAAATCGACCTACACCCAACCGGATGAAGTCGAAGAATTTGTTGAACGGACCGGAGTTGATTCTCTGGCAATTTCAATCGGCACCAGTCACGGCGCCTTTAAATTCAAACTGAAAGAAGGAGAGTCTGCCCCGCCTCTACGTTTCGATATTCTTGAAGAGATCGAGCAGCGGATTCCCGGTTTTCCGATTGTTCTGCATGGGGCCAGCAGTGTTGTGCCCGTTTACGTTGCGCTGATCAACCAGTACGGCGGTCGGATGGATGGCGCTGTCGGGGTTTCCGAAGATCAGTTGCGACGGGCGGCCAAGAGTGCTGTCTGCAAGATTAACATCGATTCTGACGGCCGTCTGGCGGTGACGGCCAAGGTTCGAGAATTTCTTGCGAACAACCCAGGCGAGTTTGACCCGCGCAAGTACCTTGGCGCGGCGCGCACTGAGCTGGTCGAACTGATCAAGCACAAAAATGAAGCCGTGCTCGGCAGTGCCGGCAAGGCCTGAAGGATTTTGGAAATGGAAAGGCGGGCTGACAACAGCCCGCCTTTTTGATCATGCAGGGTTTGTCTGGAACGTTACTTTGAGTAACAGACGTTCATCTCCCCGTTTTATATCCAGCCGCAGAGTTTGCCCAGCCTGCATGTTCATCAGCAGGTAAAGCAGGTCGAAAGGTTCTTGCAGCCTGTGTTCATCCGCTTTGAGCAGCAGGTCACCTTTTTTTATCCCGGCTTTTTTCGCCGCAGAACCGGGCATGACCATTTTGACCATCACGCCTTGCGACTTTTCGTCGATCCCGATCCCCAATTTCATCCCGACATTGATTTTTTCATAACGAGTTAATTTCAAGTAATCCCAGGCGCGCATCGGGAACCGCGGCATGTCTACATCCATCAACTGTGCTTCACGTTCTTTGGATATTTCGATCTCACGCGAACCGATCAGCAGGTAGGACACTGGCAGGCGGCGGTGTAGACGCCGCGGAATACCGAAGCCGTAGCGGACATGGTTTCCGCCTGCGATTGCCACCAGTTGACGGCCCTGTCCCGCCGGGCTTTGCAGGTAATCGGCCAGATTTCGGGCCATGGTTTCGTCCCACAGAGTCTGCACTCGCAGAAAACCGTCCTGCATCGCCTGGCCCATACTGTGACCACTGTAGATACTTGTGGTCATGGCGCGTTGGTAGCGATCAGAGAAGTCGAGTTCAGGCAGTTTGGAGCGAAGGCTGTCCGGTAATTTGTCCAGAGGGGTACGACCGACCTTGCGGACCAGTGATTTCGGCGCGTTGAGGCCGATGATCGGGATGTTTTTGTCGCGGCAGAATGCGAGTAGCGGGCGGTAGAGAGCAAAGTTCATCCGCCAGTTTTTAAACCAGCCGACTTGGCGCAGAAATTTTTTTTCTTCGAGTTTCCCGGCACTCCAGAGGTCAATAACCGGTTGTTGTTCGGGGGTGAACATCTCCATCGCCAGCGCCAGCTTGCCCGGGTTCTTTTGAAAGAGCCCCTGCAGGACGTCGAGCTGCAATTGGTGCGAGGCCTGATTGTCGTGGGTCTCACCGATAAAAATGACCCGGGTGTTGCCGATTGCTTCGAGCATCTGCGCCTGTTCAAGCCGGTGCCCGGTTGGTACATGGATCAGGTCGCCGACAGTCGGATGCTCGACGGGATAGGGAAACTCCGGGTTGCCGATCAGTTTCGGCCCGGCACAACCGGCAAGAAGAAGCGAAATAGTCAGCACTGAACAATATATCGAAAATCCTTTTTTCTTGATCATTGTGTCTCCCTGGTTTTTATTCGCCAAACGCCAAACGCCAAACGCCAAACGCCAAACGCCAAACGCCAAACGCCAAACGCCAAACGCCAAACGCCAAACGCCTCACATCAGTAAATATTACGCGAGTAGAAAATTTCTGTCATTTCTTCCTCAATAATACGTTTGACCTTGCCCCGCTCTGATTCCGAGAAATCTTCATAGGCAGTCGCAAACAGGTAGTTGCGCAGGTCGAAATCGCGTAACTGCATTTTGGTGTGGAACAGGTTTTCCTGGTGGATATTGATGTCGACGCAGTTGTAGTGCTGCAGGATGTTGTTGCGGATGTACTGCTGGATGCTGTGGATACGGTGATCGATAAAATGCTTGCGGCCACTGATGTCACGGGTAAAGCCACGGACTTTGTAGTCGAGCAGGACAATATCCGATTCAAAGGATTCAATCAGATGGTTCAGGGCTTTGAGCGGGCTGATCTTGCCGCAGGTTGAAATGTCAACATCAACGCGGAACGTCGACAGGCCCGAACGTGAATCGGTTTCGGGATAGGTGTGAACGCAGAGATGACTTTTGTCGAGGTGGGCCAGAACCTGTTCCGGTTGCGGTTCGACCGGTTCTTCGGCGATCAGGATTGTGACGCTGGCACCCATCGGGTCGTAGTCCTGGCGACTGATATGGAGGATGTTGGCCCCGATGATGTCGGCGACTTCACCCAACACCCGTGTCAGACGGTCGCTGTTGTACTCTTCATCGATATATTCGAGGTATTCCTTGCGGGCTGCCGGACGGCGGGCATAGACGACATCGTAGATATTGAATGACAGGGTCTTGGTCAGATTGTTGAAGTCGCGTAGTTTCAGTTTGCGCGGTGAGCGGCGTTGCCGCACGCGACGCTGGAGTCTTTTGGCACACATGGACGCTCCTTCTGCGGTTCCGGATCCTGAATCAGGGCGGAATTAAATCACAGAAATCTGTTCTGAACCAATCGAAAAATAGCGGCTGCAGATTAAAATGGCCCCGCAGCTTTTTATGCTGCGAGGCCTGGTTCATCTGATGGTTGTGGTGTCAAATGTTTCAGCCGACGGCTTTCTGTCCGTGACGCTCATTCATGACCTTGTAGGCGCAAAGTGATCCGCACATGGTGCAGGCGCCATGTTCCTCGTCAACTCCGGACTCGGCACGCAGTCGGCGAGCTTTTTCCGGATCGATGGCCAGTTCGAACTGTTTTTTCCAGTCGAGTTCCTTGCGTGCCCGAGCCATTGCGTTGTCCTGCTCAATGGCCCCGGGGATGCCTTTGACGATGTCGGCCGCATGGGCCGCGATACGCACTGCCATGACGCCTTCGTGGACATCTTCAACCGTTGGCAGGCGGAGGTGCTCACTCGGGGTGACATAGCAGAGGAAATCCGCTCCGGCAGCACCGGCAACCGTACCGCCGATGGCCGAAGTAATATGGTCGTAACCGGGGGCGATGTCGGTGACCAGCGGTCCGAGGACATAGAAAGGCGCGCCGTGGCAGAGACGTTTCTGCAGTTTGATGTTGGCCTCAACTTGATCCAGTGGCACATGGCCGGGGCCTTCGATCATTACCTGAATTCCTGCGGCCTGGGCACGTTGGGTCAGTTCGCCGAGCAGCAGCAGTTCATGGATCTGGGCGCGATCGGTGGCATCAGCCAAACAGCCGGGACGAAAACCGTCACCCAGCGAGAGCACCGCATCATAGGGGCGGACCAGTTCGAGCAGGCGATCAAAGTGTTCATAAAGAGGGTTTTCGGCACCGTTGTGCAGCATCCACTCAACGGTAAAGGAGCCGCCGCGCGAGACCACTTCCATGATCCGGCCTTCATTTTCCATCCGTTCGACGGTTGAGCGGGTGACACCGCAATGGACGGTGATAAAGTCGACGCCATCATCGAGATGTTTTTTGACCCCGGCGAAGATATCCTCAACGCTCATATCGACAATCGGTTTGCCCTGCGTGAGAACGGCATCACAGGCCGCCTGATAGAGTGGGACACTGCCGATGCACAGGTCGGTTTCTGCGATCACCGCCGCGCGGATTTCATCGATCGGGCCGCCGGTCGACAGGTCCATCAGTGCATCGGCTCCGGCAGCCTGGGCAACTTTGGCTTTTTCCAGCTCCTTGTCGATGCTGGTATCATCCTGACTGGTCCCGATATTGGCGTTGGTTTTGGTGCGCAATCCTTCGCCGACTGCCAGGGGTTTGCCGTTATGATGCCGCGTGTTCAGACAGATGACAGCAGTTCCTGCGGCAATTCTTTGTCGCAGCAGTTCCGGGTCGATATCTTCAATCTGTGCGGCCCGACGTACCAGGTCGCTTATCTGCCCGTTGCGGGCTGTTTCCAGTTGGGTCATGGTCTCCTCGAAAAAAACAGCAGCGCCACGGTTTTTCGGGCGCTGCTGCTCTCTGAAATGGTTGATTCGGCCGCAGGATTATTCTGCGACTGATATCTGTGCGCCTGCAATTTCGGTTCAGCATAAAGGCGCGAGGTCGGTCAGGTCAACTCTGTTGCTGATGAAAATAACGAAAGGCGGCATCAACGTGGTTGACCGGGCCCTGGCCCTTGCCGCTATTAACGGCATTGGCAATTGCCAGATCGATAAACAGTTTTGCCTGCTGGACGGCCTTGAGCAATGGCTGCCCCTGGGCAAGAAAGGTCGCAATTGCCGAGGAGTAGGTGCAGCCGGTACCGTGGGTGTTGCGCGTGTCTATTCGTGGTGAACGCAGCTCATGCTTATCGTCGCCGATCAACAACAGGTCAACGGCATCATCCTCTTTTAGGTGCCCACCTTTTATCAGGACATTTCTCACGCCCAGGTCCTGCAGGGTGCGACCGGCTTCTTCCATTTCTTCCAGATTGCGTACCGGCGAACCGGTAATTTTTTCGGCTTCAGGAAGATTGGGGGTCAGCAGGTAGGTCTGGGGCAGCAATTGCGAGAGCAGACTGTCGACGGCCTCGTCATCGAGCAGGGAGGCTCCACCCTTGGCGACCATGACCGGGTCAACGACCGCCAACAGGGAACGGTTGCGGATGACGCGTGCGACCCGGGCAACTGTTCCACCCCAGTTGAGCATGCCAGTTTTGACGGTGTCGGTTCCGATGTCATCGAGAACCGCATCGAGTTGTTCGGTGACAAAATCGGATTCGATCGGCAATATTCCCTTGACCCCTTCTGTGTTCTGGGCGGTCAGGGCGGTGATCACACTGCTGCCATAGCTGCCGAGCAGACTGATTGTTTTCAGGTCGGCCTGGATACCGGCACCACCGCTGCTATCGGAGCCGGCGATTGTCAGGACGCGTCCGCGTGGACGATTCTGATTGCGGTTGAAGAGGAGCGAGAATTCACGTGCAGCGATTCCCGGCGAACTGTCCTGCATGATCGATGAAATCACAGCGACAGCATCAACTCCGGCGTCGATGACCTGATCTGCGCCCGCGATATCGATGCCGCCGATAGCGACCAGCGGCACCCGAACGGCACGTCGTACCTTACGCAGGGCATCGAGTCCGACAACGTCCGTTGTTTCCTTACTGTTGGTGGGGAAGATACTGCCAAAGGCGATGTAGTCGGCTCCGTGCGCCTCCGCTTTGAGAGCTTGATCAACGTTGTGGGTCGAAATGCCGATTATTTTCTCGCGGCCGAGAAGCTGTCGCGCTTGCACAATGCTCATGTCTTCCTGGCCAAGATGAACGCCGTCAGCATTGATCTCTTTAGCCAGTTCGGCAAAATCATTGATGATCAGCTTTGCCCCGGATTTGTGGCAGAGTTTGAGCAGCCGCTGAGCCATGTCAAGGCGTTCACCGCTACTGATGTCCTTGGCACGGTACTGTACGGTATCGGCACCACCGGCAAGGGCTGCTTCAACCCGCATAAGCAGCTTACCATCGCCGTTGTCATCAGTGATCAGGTAGAGTCCGGAAAGCATCAGCAAACTCCTGTCAGGCATTTCGAATCTGTTTGGAGGCATTTCCCGGTATGGGGCCGCCCCGATCATATTCTTTTATTGCACGAGACCGAATTTCAGGTGAGAACTATACGCTGATTGAGCAGGTCAATTTCACATATCTGCCCATTGACTGTGTCGGTTTTACCGAAACTGTCGATCAGCTTCACACCGTTCTGCAGGACCAGCAAAGACGCAACATTTTCGAGACTGATCTCCTCGTCACCGGAAACCAGTTTGAATGGACCGTAATCGAGACACATAGTGATTGAACCTCCAGAAGGGTGGGAAACAATAAAGAAGACTAACAGAGGGTGA
>JAJRWF010000075.1 GCA_024276905.1 Deltaproteobacteria bacterium | reverse complement strand
TTTTCGCTCAAGGCATCGATGACTCGTTGGCGTTTGAAGTCGAGTTGAGCCTGGTCGCTCAGATTGATCAACGGGCAGCCCAGGCAGTCACCGGCACAGTCACAGGGCGATTTTGCCCGGCGCTGCGGGTTGCGCCGCAGTACTTTCAGCAGATGAGCCGCGATTCGGTGCTGACCGCGGTGTTCAACTGCCGCAAGGACGATTTCCTGCGGATAGGCACCAGGTACCGAGACCGGCTGCCCCTGGTAGCGGCTCTGACCGATGCCGTCGTTGTCCAGGCGGTCAATGCTGATTTTCAGGGTTTCACGAGCTTGTTTTGTACTTTGTTTTTTTTTCACGTGATATTTCTCTTTTTTGCGAAGCAAGGTCTGCGCAGACTACTTGCGGCACCAGTCGCTGTCAATCTTTGCTCAACGTCTTTGCTGGTGCCGCGTGATGATTTTATTCATTCAATCGTGTAGAATCGCATAAATTATTGTGGTTAGCGCTAATCTTCCGCCGGGAAGAGAACGGATCACCGGCAAGGCGACCACCTGTTCTGATCTCGACCTGACGCTGGTTTTCGAGCAGCCCATCGACTGGCGTCAACTCGAAGCACTCAAAAGATACCTTCGCCGACTCCGATCTGCCGATGAGGGTCGACATTTTCGACTGGCAGAGTATTTCGCCGGAATTCAGAAGGGTGATTGAAGCTCGGTATGAAGTGATTGACTTAGGGAAACGTATAAATCGATGAACATTCTCTCTCGACAGATAAAACTTGGCAACCTTGCCCTTGGCGGTGGTGCTCCGGTCAGTGTGCAGTCAATGTGTAATACGGATACGCGCGATACGGCCGCGACCCTGGCACAGATCGAACGCCTGACTGAGGTCGGTTGTGAGATCGTGCGTTGTGCGGTGCCGGATATGGCGGCGGCGGAGAATTTGGGTGCCATCGTCATGGGCTGCCCGATGCCGTTGGTGGCGGATATCCACTTTGACTACAAGCTGGCGCTGACCGCGGTAGAGCAGGGGGTGGCGGGGCTGCGGCTGAATCCGGGTAATATCGGTGCGCGCTGGAAGGTTGAAGAAGTGGTGAAGGCCTGCGCCGAACGGAAGGTGCCGATCCGCATCGGGGTTAACGGCTGCTCGCTCGAAAAAGAACTGCTTGAAAAGTATGGCCACCCGAGTGCCGAGGCGATGGTCGAAAGCGCTCTCTCGCATATCCGCATCCTTGAAGGGTTGAATTATCAAGAGATCAAGGTCAGCCTCAAGGCTTCGGATATCCGACGTACGGTCAAGGCTTACCGGCTGCTGGCAGGGCAGGTCGATTACCCCCTGCATATCGGTATCACCGAGGCGGGCACCACCTGGAGCGGCACGATCAAGAGCGCGGTGGGGCTGGGAACCCTGCTTTACGAGGGGATTGGTGATACCTTGCGCGTTTCGCTGACCGGCGACCCGGTCGAGGAGGTGCGGGTCGGGTTCGAGATTCTGAAAAGCCTTGGTCTGCGTGAGCGGGGTCCGATTTTTGTCAGTTGCCCGACCTGTGGACGCTGTCAGGTCAATTTGATCGAAGTCGCCGAAGAGGTTGAACGGCGGCTGCAGGATCTGCCGCTACCGATTACTATTGCGGTGATGGGCTGCGTGGTCAATGGTCCCGGTGAGGCCAAAGAGGCCGATCTGGGGATTGCCGGCGGCAAGGGTCAGGGGCTGCTGTTTCGCAATGGTGAAATTTTGCGTAAGGTGCCGGAAAATCAACTGGCCGACGCGCTGGTTGCAGAGGCGCAGGCGCTGGTGGCTGCGCGGCAGAACGCCGAAGCCAATCGGTGAGTCGAATATATGCTGCGTTTCCACCCTCGACTGCTGTTGTTGCTGCTGGTGTTTGGCTTGCCCCTCAGCGTATCTGGTTTTGAACTCCAGCCTCTGGCCACACGCAATCTGGCCCCGGCAGTGCTTGGCTTCGGTCTGCCTGCACTTGGTCCCGCGCAGGTTCTGACCGCCGGGACCGGTCGTGCGCAGGTCGACTTCGATCTTGTCAGTAACTTTGTTGAGGATGACTCCTTGCGTTTCGACGGTGAAACCTATCGTCTTGCCCTTGCGGCGGACTATGGCATCGGCGCCGACCTGGAGTTGGGAGTCGAAGTCCCATTTCTCAGCCATCAGGGTGGTTTTCTTGATGGATTCATCAAGGGCTGGCATGACACATTCGGTCTGCCGCAGGGTGGGCGTGATCAGGTTGGCTCTGATCAGCTCGACTACCACTACAGCCGCCCCAACAACGAGGGCTTCAATCTGCAATCGAAGGCCAGTGGGGTCGGGGATGTCGTTTTGCGGGGTGCCTGGCAATACTGGCAAAATGAGGAAAGGTCCGCCTCACTTGCACTGCGCACCAGCCTGAAACTGCCGACCGGCCGTGTCGCCAGATTGCTCGGCAGCGGTAGTACCGACCTGGCGTTGTGGCTCAGCGGCGAACAGCGGATAGCGACCGATGTTGGTCGTCTGCTGATTTATGGCGGCGGGGGCGGGCTGTTGACTACCGACGGTGAGCTGCTTCCGAACCAGCGGCGAAATCTGGTGGGATTGGTCAATCTCGGCCTGGGTTGGCAGCCCTGGGAACGTCTTGGAGTGCAGCTGCAGTTCGACGGCCATACAGCACTTTATCAAGGGACCGGCGTACGGGCGTTGGACCGGTTTGCCGGTCAGTTGGCTTTTGGGGGCAGTTTCGCGCTGGGGGAAAGCACTGCTGTGGAACTGGCAGTGGTGGAAGATATCATCGTCCGGACCGCTCCCGACGTGGTTTTCCACTTGGCTCTCCGGCAGCAGTTCTGATGAGGCTGACCGGGTGGTCGTTATTGGGCCTTGCCGGGGCCACGGCAAATTTGTTCTAACGCGGTCACATGCATGGCGCCGAAGAATTTTTCGTCATTCGCAAATAATCGAGAACCGAACGGACGTTCATGGCGAGTTGCCGCATCTTTTGCGCCACGCTGGGGACCCCTTTGGACTTGATCAACCCGACGGCAAAGCGTCTGAGCCGTGAGATATTCT
>JAJRWF010000074.1 GCA_024276905.1 Deltaproteobacteria bacterium | reverse complement strand
GCCAGGGTTCGGGTTATCTGCGCCAGCTGATCTAAAGGTCCCCTGGTGAGCAGTGCCTGTCCTTGTCCCAGAAGGCGTTGACGGCAATTGTACGCGTCAAGTTTATACCTGGAGGCCAGTATCTTTAGCAGCGCAGGCAGCTCTGCGCTCGCTGTTGGCAGTTGTTCCACAATGAGGCAGGCTTCTGCGGGCATGCGATATCCACCTGAATCCCGGAAGAGAAAAGATGGAGCTAATCTAGCTGGCCGACAGACAACTGGCAAGAAAAAAGCCGCGACCCCTTAACGGGGCGCGGCTTTCGGAACTTCTCGTCCTCAGATCGACTCAGCCACTCATGCCGAGCATTGCTTTATAGTCAGCTTCAACCATTTCCAGATGATGATGGGTTGAAGCGGCGTTACTCAGGTAGACCTGCTTGATCTCCGGGTCATCAATGGTTTCGGCGGTTTTTTTCAGCTCTTTGGCCAGGAGATCTTCTTGTACAATGGCCATTTCCAGTGCCAGGCGCTCATCGAATTCACTGAGCATAGCCTTTTGCAGGGCAAGGTACCAGGAAGATTCCGTGTTGGGCGCAGCGGCCATCATCTCATCGAAGGGCGGCAGATCATCACCTTTGTAGGCCTGGTAGAAAGAGAGGGCATGCTGCCGCTCTTCGCGGGCCAGAATTCCGAAGGTTTCCTTGGCCCGCTCATCAAATATCTTGCTGGCACCCATGTTGTAATAATCCATTGCATCTTTTTCAGTCTGGATTGCCTTGATCAGTGCGTCTTTCAGGGATTTATCCATCGATTGCTCCTCTTTTGATCATCAAAATCGAACACCGCCAAAACTGCAGGCGGCGAATATGAATGTGTTTGTCGATTTTCAAACTGTCCACTGTATACAATTTAACACAGCAGCAACGGACGATCCAGAGTTCTTTTAATCACCTGTTTATGGACGGATTTCAATTGTCGTCGGGAAAGTTGAAGCCGATTGAATTCTGTGAGGAAAGGCTGCTTCCCGGGCTGGTCTGGCAGATGGCATTTTTGATTTTGAGGCTCTGGCAGCGGTTGAAACCCATGAAGGCGATACATTCATCAAGGCTGTATGAGATCAGTACATCGGTACGTGCATCGGCAGCAAAAGTCGAATAGGCTCGTGCCAGACCGAAGGTCAGTGGATCGGTCACCAGGATTGCCAATGGTCCGGTCCCGGCATTGGGGCGGTTTTTTTCAAGGGCACCGGTTTTGGTCAGCGTTTCCGAACTCAGGTTGCTGAAATCAACATTACGTGAAATGTCGATAATTTCGCAGTAACTTCTGAATTCAGACAGCTGTTTTTTCAGCTGATCGGAATAGGCGCGGACCTGAAGGTCGTCAATGCTGTCGCAGTAGTAGGTGTAGACGAAATTATGCTCGGGAAACAGGATGTTTTTGATCGGCATTGGGGTTGGCTCCTTCCGTGGATATTCCCAATCCCCCTCCGTGGATTTGAATGGACTCTAAGCTATAATTTTACCATAATTTCGTCAATAGTTTTTAATTATTCGGGAAGTTTTTGTCTTTTTGAGCCCTGATTGTTTGCATCCATGGGGGGGTGTGTTGTGCAACAATCTGGAACACAGGGCAATTAATATGGTGTGCGCCCGGCAGGTAGCCGGTACTGAGCAGAAACTCGCCGGTGATTTCACCGCCGGTAAAAAGGAATGTTTTTTTGAAGAGTTTGACCCAGATGTCTTTGGGTTGGGGATGGTGATGATCAAGCCAGGCAGCAAAACTGCCGTAGTCATCACGGATCTGGACCAGCCTGCGCGCATTTTCGATGCAGGCGTTAATTTTCAAGCGGTTGCGAATAATTCCGGCATCCGTCAGAAGGCGCTGTCGATCCTTTTCGCCGTAGGCGGCGACCCGGTCCAGATCGAAGTTTTCAAAGGCTCGTCGGAAATGGTCTTTTTTCTTCAGAATTGTCAGCCACGAAAGTCCTGCCTGATTAATCTCCAGAACCAGGCGTTCAAACAACAGGTGATCGTCACGAAGTGGAAAACCGTATTCTGTCTCATGATAAGGGCCATGCCAGGGATGCCCGGGGGCGGTATCGCAATAGGGGCTCATAGGGATTCCTTCTGTTGTGTTGCCTTCGACATCAGTGGGTTTGCCAGCTCTGAATCCTGCTGCGGGCTGAGGAGATGCCTTGACGGACGAAAAAATAACCACTCGGTCTGTTCCGCCGGGTGTTTTATGCTATCCTTAGATCAACCCAAACGCTAAAGGAGGAAGACATTATGCCTGTCTCTGAGCCGCCGGACCAGCTGTGAAAAACCCGATCACAATTTATTGTACACTGACCCGGCGGCAAAACCAGGCCGGGAGAGGTCCCTCATAGGGATACTGCAAGGCGTGAATAAAAATGAAGGCCTCCGTCGTAACGACGGAGGCCTTTTCGACTTCTTGTTCAAGGCGATATTTCTCTGTCCAGATAGACCCCGTTTTTGTTGACACGCTCGTTCATGCAGCTGTCCTGCTTTGTCTTGCTGGTGATCGCCGGTCATGCGGACGTTTCCTGTTTCTGCAGGGTTTTTGATCCGGGTTGCCGAAACAGTGCTCCGGCGGCAGTCGCAAAGAAGGATTTGAGAGAAATATCCTCCTGTCTGACAAAACCCCTGACGGGTAATTTCCCCTTTGCGACCAGTTCCACCACTGCGCACACTGAACCGGCAGTGGTCCAGGCAATGGCTGGCCAGCTTTTCCCGTCGATTATCTGCGGATAATATCCCCGTACAAATTCTTCACGAAACAGTTTGTTTTTCTGCAGTCCCTCTACTGCCGCGTGTACGTACACAACATCGTCGTTGACCGGTGGTTTGGCATTGACCAGAATTTCCCCCGCCCTTTTGCGATCATTTTTCATCAGTAACTCACCGAAGAAAAAACGCATCAATTTGCAATGCCCCAGGTAGCGGATGGTTTTGTAGTTCAGTCTGTCGACTTTTCCCGCAAAGGTCTCGCACATCGAGCCCAAGCCCCCTGAAGTGGTGAAAGCTTCGAGTTGAACGCCGTCAATAATGATGGTTTCCAACCCTTCCATCGGCGGCACCTGGGAGCGGCGGCCATTGGCAATCACCTCGCAGGGATTGAGGTACTCGTTGACCACGCCCTCGGGAGACCAGTTAAAGGCGTAACCGAGCAGTCCCCGCGGGTGCCGGGGCAGGGCGCCGACCCGCAGTTCGATGCTGCGGAGCTTCTCAAAACGGGTGGCCAGATCGGCACCGACAATCGAAATGAATCCCGGAGCCAGACCGCACTGTGGTGCCATAGTGGCCTCGGCCGTTTCAGCCAGATTTTGAATTGTCCGGGTGGTTTCGACATCTTCGGTCAGGTCAAAATAGTGGCGGCCCAGTTTGTGGGCTGCACGCGCAACCGCCAGATTGAGGTGATATGGCAGGCAGGTCACAACCGCGTCATGATCCTTGAGGAGGGTATGCAGGGCTCGGGTATTTTAGATTGAACCTTTGCGGGTCGTAAAGGGGTAGTCCTTGGTGGCCTGGCGGTCCAGACCGGTGACCCTGTAGCCTTGCTGGTGCAGCAGAGTTCCAACCAGCAGGCCGACCCTGCCCAGCCCGATTACCAGAACGGATGATATTTTTCCAGCCATGTCTTCAGATTCTCCTGTGTCCCGAGATCAGTCGAGGTCAAACTTTATCCCTTGAGCCAGCGGTAATGTCTTGCCGTAGTTAATCGTGTTGGTCTGGCGCCGCATATAGGCTTTCCAGGCATCAGAACCTGCTTCGCGCCCGCCGCCAGTTTCTTTTTCACCGCCGAAAGCACCGCCTATTTCTGCCCCTGAAGTTCCGATATTGATATTGGCGATCCCGCAGTCCGAACCAGTGGCCGAGATAAATTCTTCGGCTTCCTGCAGGTTGTCGGTAAATACCGCTGACGACAGGCCCTGTGCAACATCGTTGTGGAGCTGGATTGCGTTGTCAATGGGTCCTGAATAGCGGATCAGATACAGGATCGGGGCGAAGGTTTCTTTTTGCACTGCCGGATACTGGTTCTGGGCCTCAACAAGGGTCGGGACCACGTAGCATCCGGATTCATAACCCTTGCCTGTGAGCGTCTGGCCGCCATAAATGATGGTGCCGCCTTCCTTGCTCACCTGCGCCAGGGTTTGCTGAAAGCTGATCACCGCTTCCTGGTCGATCAACGGGCCGACATGGTTTTTTTCATCCAGTGGATTGCCGATCTTCAGCCCCTGGTACGCAGTCACGAGATTTTTTCTCACCCGGGCGTAAATCGAATCATGGATAATCAACCGCCTGGTCGTCGTGCAGCGTTGTCCCGCTGTCCCTACCGCGCCGAAAATAATCGCCGGCAGTGCCATGGTCAGATCGGCATTCGCGGTCAGGATAATCGCATTGTTGCCACCGAGTTCCAGGATTGCTTTGCCGAACCTTCCGGCAATGACCTGAGCGCCGTGACGGCCGACTTTGCTCGATCCGGTAAGCGAAATCAACGGAACCCTGCGATCATTGAGGAGCTGTTCGCCGATAGACGTTCCAGGTCCAACAAGCAGGTTGAACAGCCCTTCAGGAAGCTGGTTTTCTTCGATGACTCTGGCCAGGATGTTCTGCACCGCGATGGCGCACAGGGGGGCTTTTGATGAGGGTTTCCACAGACTGGTATTGCCACAGATTGTTGCGACCATGGCGTTCCATGCCCAGACTGCGACCGGAAAGTTGAATGCACTGATGATTCCAACCACGCCCAACGGATGATACTGGTCATACATCCTGTGCTGCGCCCGTTCGGAGGCCATGGTAAAGCCGTAGAGCTGGCGCGACTGGCCGACAGCAAAGTCGCAGATGTCGATCATCTCCTGGACTTCCCCTTTGCCTTCCTGCAGGGATTTGCCCATTTCGTAGGACACCAGAGAGCCGAGAGCGCCCTTGTGTCTGCGCAGCTCCTGGCCGATTTTGCGAACGATTTCCCCTCGTGCCGGTGCCGGGACTCTCTGCCATTCAGCGAAAGCGGTTGTGCTTGCGTCAAGGATTCTCTCATAGTCATTTTCCGAGGCAAGCCGGACTGTTGCGATCTGCTTGCCGTCAACCGGTGAAACCACTTCCAAGGTGCCCTGATCCCTTGTCCGATACCATCGGGTGCCGGTAGACGCACCATCATTTTTCGCCGAGATGCCGAGTTCCTGCAGAAATTCCATGGTCCGCTCCCTGTTACAGCTCTTTATCGCCTCGCGAGGTTGTCCCTCTATTTATAGGTTAGCAGAGTTCTCGACCCCTGTTCTCGGTCCGCGGATGCGAGCGCTCCGGGGGGCTTGATCTCGGTGGTGTTTAATCATCGGGAAAAGTGACCCCGGTCATTTTTCCTTGACGTCTGTTGCTCGGGGAGGATAATGTCGACCGCAGTCGAATTCGACTGCGGTCGACAACGGAACCGGAAAGGCTTTTTTACATGACCACTTTACGGGCGCAGAAAAAACGTCAGACACGTAAATCTATCTTACAGGCGGCCATCCGACTCTTTACTGAGAAGGGTTTTGAGCAGACAAGTATTGAAGAGCTGGCTCGGGCTGCCGGGATTGGCAAGGGAACAATTTACGGCTATTTTGCCACCAAGCAGGAGATCTTTCTCGCCTTCTGCGAGGAGGAAATTGATTACGTTTTCAAACATATGGATGAAGAGGTTGATCCCGAGGCTCCGTTGCTTGAGCAGATTGTTGCTCTTTCCATGGCGCAGTTTGATTTTGTGACGGCCAACCGTGAATTCGGCCGTTTGTTTTGTCGCGAAATTGCCTTTCCGCGGGAAAGTATGGCCGACAAGTCTCGTGAACTGGATGCCCAGTACCTGGGGCGGGTCATGCAGATCATTCAACGTGCCCAGCAGCGTGGTGAACTGCATGCGGATGCCGACCCGTTACTGGCCCTGGCGAATTTCCATGCCTTCTACCTGATGGTTATTTCCGGCTGGTATGGAGGCTATTTCGGAACTCGCGAGATGGTTGCAACGATGCTGCGTGCTCTTTGTCGGCAATCCCTGATTGGCTGGAGCAATGGTGATCCGGGCACAGCTCCGGACCAGAAGGTTATGGATCAGATCAAGGCTCCATTCGCCGAAATGAATCCCGCCGCTCTTGACCTGCAGGAGGATGACCTATGACCTGCTTGATTCGCAACAATTCCCTCTGTCCTGGTGGCCGATTTTTTCAGAATACCGCCCACTTGGTGGCGGCCAGTCCGGACGAAGCAGGAGGTGGTGCGTGATGCGACTGCCCGGTTTTTCTCTCTTGCTGCTGATCTCAATCGGTGCCGGTTTTATCTCCTCTGCGTATTGCGCTGAACTTCCTTCGCCACTTCGTCTTGATCAGGCGGTCGCCATCGGTCTGCAGCGCAACCTCGGATTACAAGCTACGGCAGAAATTATGACTCAGGCTGCGGCTGGAGTGGCGGTGGCAAACGCCGATTTTGATCCGACCCTGCGTTTCGGGGGGGATGCAGGCGAAAAAAGAACGCCGGTTGCCTCTCCCTTCGTCGGGACAAGTGCCCTGCTGGAGCATACTTCACAGGGCGAACTCGGGGTTGAAAAACGTTTTCACAGCGGGCTGAGTGCCGATCTCGCTCTGAGCAGTCGCCGGTTGACCACCAACGACAATTTTGCGGGGCTAAACCCTGAATATCGGACCTCTCTCGTCCTGACAATCACGCAACCGCTGTTGCGAGATTTCGGGCGTAAGATCAATCGTTCATTTATCCGGCAGCAGCAGTTGGTTTCAGAGCAGGCGCTGCTTGATTATCGCCGTCAGGGACAGCTGCTCGCCGCCAATATTGAGGCCGCCTATATCGATCTGGCTCAAGCGCAGGCCGTGATGCTGCATCGGCAAGGATCCCTTGATCTGGCATTGGAGCTACTGCAGGGCAACCGGCGAAAACTTGCTCTTGGCCTGATCCCGAAATCCGAGGTTCAGCAGGCTGAAACTTCAGCCGAAGCGCGCCGCGAACAGTTGCTGTTTGCCCGACAACAATTTGAAAACAGCCGGGAGTTGCTGCTTGATCTTCTTGAAGGAACTCCTGGCCCTGAACTCGCAATTCTCGCCCTGCCGCGCCCTGTTCTGCCACAATTTTCTCTCGATCAGGCGATCAGCTCCGCGCTCAAACAACGGCCCGACCTGCAGCTGGTGGTGATTGACCGGGAGCGCACTGAGGTCGATATTCGTTATCGGCGTAACAAGTTACTGCCGCAGCTCAATCTGCAGGCCGCCGCCGGTTTCAATGGCCTCTCAGGGAGAGAGCAGAGCAGTTTGAACAGTAGCTATGCCGGCACTTGGCCGGACAGCTTCGGTTCGGCTCTGGACCGTGACGGCTACCAGTGGCAGGCTGGCCTTGCCCTCCGTTATCCACTTGGAAACCAGGCTGCTCGCGCTGAGTTGAGTATTGCCGAGTCACGGCGGCGCCAGAGCCTGAAAGGGCATGATCGGCTTGTCCGGCAGATTACCACCGAGGTTCGCCGGGCATGGATTGTTCTGCAGCGCAGTCTGGAGCGGATCGATGTTGCTCAGCGCAATGTCAGGCTGGCTGAAAAAACTCTGGAGCAGGAGAATGCCCGGGTAAAAGCCGGGCTTTCCGATAGCTTTCGTCTGCTTATTATTCAGGATGCCCTGATTGAAGCCCAGATCCGTCTGGTCCAGGCACGCGGCGATGCCGAGCGGGGTCAGGCTGTTCTTAATCTGACGATGGGCACCAACCTGCAGCAGCGCGGTATCCGACTGCGGCTGCCTTCGAAAGAGAGTTGAAAATGTTTCGAACCCCCCTGTACCTGTTGCTGCTGATGACTCTCGTGCTGGCTCTTGGCGGTTGTGAAAAAAAAGGAAATGCCGATTCGGCAACGGACAAACGTCCCGTCAAGACGGCCAAAGTTGAACTGTCAGAGGTGGTCGCTTCTAATCTGCAGGAGACGTTTACTCTGCCCGGCAACCTGGAAGCCTGGGAAAATCTGACTCTGGCGGCTGAATATGGTGGCCCGGTTCGTTGGATCGGTCCCGCCGAGGGAGACCCTCTTCAGACTGGTGACGCGATTTTGCGGATCGATACCGATAGGGTTAAGGCGAATCTGAAGCGGGATAAGACCGCTTTTGAGGTGCAGCAGAAGGAGTTTAAGCGTTATCAGCAATTGCTCACCGAACAGCTGGTCAGTAAGCAGGAATTTGGAGCTGTCCGCAGTGCACTTGAGGCTGCGCGCGCCAATCTGCGCCAGTCGCAGCTGGCGTTAAACAAGAGTACCCTGACAAGCCCGATCAACGGGATCCTCGATCGTTTGTTGATCGATCGCGGTGAGTATGTCAGCGCCGGGGATCCCCTGGCACTGGTGGTTCAGGTCGAAAAAATGAAAGTTATCATCGATGTGCCGGAAAAAGACGTCGGTTTTCTCGCTGCGGGACAAAGGGTTAAGGTTCTTCCCGCCGTTCTCGGCAGTGTCGGCCAGGTAGAGTTGCCCGGTGAAATTCTACACGTCGGTTATCAGGCGGACCCGGCTTCGCGGACTTTCCGGGTCAAGGTTGCGGTCCAGAATCCGCAACGGAAACTGCGCCCGGGAATGATTCTGCGGGTCAGGTTCTTACGCCGGAATCACCACGCTGTGCTGGCTGTGCCGCTTTTCGCCGTGGTTGATCGGGACGAAAAAAAGTATGTCTTCGTCGCCGAACAGCAGCAGGCTCGGCAGACACCGGTACAGCTCGGACCGGTGATTGGTGACCAGGTCATTATCCGCTCCGGTTTGCAGGCCGGTGAACAACTGGTTGTCAAGGGGCAGCAGTTGTTGACCGATGGCGCGAAGATTGAGATGAAAAGTGCGAGATGAGAGGCACACATGTGATGGCCGCCTGAACCCAGGTGGTGAGATCTGATGAATCATTATTCAACTGTCAGTTAAGAGGCCCCATGCTTATTTCCAACCTTGCCATCGAGCGCCGCAGTACGGTTTTTGCTCTGATGCTGATTATTATTATCGTCGGCATTTACAGCTATCTGGTCTTGCCGCGTGAGTCGACCCCCGACATCACGATTCCGGTGGTCCTGGTAGTTACCCCGCACGAAGGGGTGGCTTCGGCGGATGTGGAAAATCTTATCACCCACCCCATTGAGCGGAAACTCAAAGGGCTCAAGGAGGTCGAAGAGATCCGTTCGATCAGTGCCGAAGGCTCTTCGATGATCACCGTCAAGTTTCAGCCCCAGGTTGATATCGACGACGCCATGCAGTGGGTGCGGGACAAGGTCGATCAGGCCAAGGGGGACCTGCCGGATGATCTGGAGAATGATCCGCAGATCCTGGAGATTAACCTTTCCGAGTTTCCGATTCTGATGCTGGCCGTTTCCGGCCCTCTGCCGGAGACGGTGCTGAAGAAAATCGGCGAGAAACTTGAGGAGGAGATCGAGGCGATTCCCGGGGTTCTCGACGTGGTGCTGACTGGTGGCCAGGAGCGACAGATCCGGGTTGAGTTTGATCCTGAGCGTCTGGCCGCCTATCAACTCTCCTTTGGCGAAATCGCTCGTTCTCTCAATCGAGAAAATGTCAACATTCCCGGGGGATCGATTGATATCGGCCGTGGCAAGTATCTGCTGAGAATCCCCGGAGAGTTCAATGATCCGGCGGAAATCGACAATCTGGTGTTGACCCTGCGCAATGGGAAGCCGATCTATTTCAAGGATGTTGCCATTGTTCGTGACAGTTTCGAGGACCGTACCAGTTATGCACGTCTTGACGGCAAACAGAGTATCACGCTGGCGATCAAGAAGCGGACCGGTGAAAATATCATCGCCGTTGTCGATCAGGTCTTCGCCCTGATCGATGTTGCTCGTACCCAGCTTCCCGAGGGTGTCGATCTTGATATCACCCTCAATCAGGCCAAGGACATTCGGCGCATGGTTGCCGAGCTGGAGAATACTATTCTCTCCGGGCTGATTCTGGTTGTTGCGGTGCTGTTTCTGTTTTTGGGCCTGCGTAACTCTTTCTTTGTCGCTCTTGCGATCCCTTTTTCGATGCTGATCGCCTTTGCAGTGCTGCAACTGTTTGGAATTACACTTAATATGGTGGTTCTGTTCAGCTTGATTCTGGCGCTGGGGATGCTGGTCGACAATGCCATTGTGATTGTTGAGAATATCTACCGCCATCGCCAGGAAGGCCTGGGACGGGTCGCGGCAGCGAAAAAAGGGGCTTCCGAGGTGGCTTGGCCGGTCATCAGCTCGACCCTGACAACCCTTTGTGCCTTTTTTCCGATGACCTTCTGGCCCGGAATCATGGGCGAATTCATGAAGTATCTGCCCCTGACCCTGATCATTACCTTGAGTGCCTCGCTGTTCGTTGCCCTGGTGATCAACCCGACAGTTTGCGCCGCTTTTCTCACCGTCAGTCAGAAGCGGTCCGAACGCCCGGAGTCACGGGTCATCGCCCAGTATCGGCGTTTGCTTGAATGGTCCCTTGACCGTCCCAAAACTGTTCTGGCCAGTTCCTTCGGTCTGCTGGTTGTCATTGTCCTGGCCTATGCTGTGCTCGGGCACGGGGTTGAACTTTTTCCGGATATCGAGCCGAACAGGGCGATTGTCGACATCAAGGCTCCGGAAGGGACCTCGGTTGAGTCCTCAAATGAACTGGCCCGCAAGGTTGAAGCGGTGACTCTGAAGGAAGCGGATATTCGTTACACCATTGCCGAGGTCGGAGTGGCAGAAAGCGGTGCCGAAGGCGGCAGCGGCGGAAGTCAGAGCAACCACAGCAAGATCTCCCTCGATTTCATCGAACGTGTTGACCGGGCGGAAAGTTCGGAGGTGGTTCTCGACCGGATACGTCGTTCTCTGGCCGGACTGGCCGGTGCGGAAATCAAGGTCGAAAAACAGAAAGAAGGCCCGCCGACCGGGGCGCCGGTCTCGGTCGAGATCAGTGGCGAAGATGTCGCGATCTTGCAGCAACTGGTCAATGCAGCAAAGCAGCGGATCAAGGATGTTCCGGGGCTGGTTGATCTCAAGGATGATCTGGCCAAGGGGAAACCGGAAATTCGTATTGATGTCGACCGCGAGAAGTCTACTCTGCTGGGAATCTCTACTGCCGACATTGCGACGACCGTCAAGGCTGCGATCTCGGGGCGTAAACTTGGTGTCTACCGGGCCGGTAAGGATGAATACGACATTGTCGTGCGGCTCCCCGAGGAACGTCGCCGCTCGGTGACCGACATTGAAAACCTGCTGGTCCCCAATGCCGTCGGTCGTCCGGTGCCGCTGTCTACCCTCGCCAGAGTCAGTTTCGCTTCCGGCTACGGTTCGATCCGTCATCTGGAGCAGAAGCGGGTTGCGACGATTACCGCCAATACCTACGGTCGCAACAGCAATGCGGTTCTGGCAGAGGTTCAGCGGCAATTGGCCGGCCTGTCGCTTCCTGCGGGTTACCAGGTCGGCTATTCAGGCGAGCAGGAAGAACAGCAGAAAGCTTCGATCTTTCTCAGTAAGGCATTTATCAGTGCCGTGTTGTTGATCGGTCTGGTTCTGATCACCCAGTTTAATTCGCTGCGTCAGACCATCATCGTCATGACCTCGGTACTGCTTTCGTTGACGGGTGTTTTTCTGGGGCTGATGATTTGCTCCATGCCCTTTGGCATCATCATGACCGGAATCGGCGTCATCTCGCTTGCCGGGGTGGTGGTCAACAATGCGATTGTGCTGATCGATTACATCAACAAGCAGCGTGCTGAAGGGATGGTCTTGCGGGATGCCCTGGTACGCGCCGGGGTGGTTCGTTTTCGGCCGGTCATGCTGACTGCGGTGACGACGATTCTCGGTTTGCTGCCGATGGCAGTCGGCATCAGCTTCGATTTCCGTAGTTTCAGCTGGGAGATTGGGGCTGAGTCGGGTGACTGGTGGGGACCGATGACGGTTGCCGTTATTTTCGGGCTGACTTTCGCGACCCTGCTGACCCTGGTGGTGGTTCCGGTTCTCTACAGCCTGCTGGAAAAAATCAAGGTTCCGAGTTTCGGTTTGCCCAAAATCGACCGCTCGACCGGCACGGAGTGATTCTGTTCAGGAGATGGTTGATAAGGGCACATGGCCTGACGGGAGAGCCGAACTTACGACTGCAGCTCTTCCAATGTCAGGATCGATTCGATATCACGGCGCGTTGATTTGTTGATGATAACTGCGGTGCCGATCAGCTTGGCTTTTGCCTGGATGATAAGTTCCTCGATGGCTTTGAGGGTTGAACCCTTGGCAAAAAAGTCATCGACAAACAGGATATGCTCGCCAGAATTCAGAACCTCTTGAGAAACGTAGAGGGTGGTTGATTCCTGTTTGGTGAAACTGAAGCTGGCGGCGGCGTAATAGGCGGTCATGGTCAGCGGCTTTTTCTTTTTGGCATAAACGTAGGGGACACCGAGGATCCGGGCGACCGGCTGGGCGAGGATGATGCCGCTGGTTTCGGCGGTGAGAACCTTGTCGATTTTTTCGCTGCTGAAGCGGTTGGCAATCTCTGTGGCGAGCAGTTCGATCAGTTGTGGATCGACCATGTGATTCAAAAAGCGGTCAACCTTGATAACTTCGTCGTTAACCTGGCCGTCACTTAAAATACGCTCCAGCAGAGTTTGCGCTGCGGTGTTCATTTGCGATCCTCGCGGTCATAGGGCTGGCCAAGGTTGCCGGGCTGCTGGCTGGCACCTTTTTGCAGTCGCAGAGTCGAAACGACCAGCACGACAATGGTGAAAATATAGGGCAGCATTTGCAGTATATGGGCACTGATTGTGGTCCCCATCGCCTGAAAGCGCAGTTGCATGGCGGTGATGCCGCCAAATAAATAGGCGCCGAACAGGGCCCGGACACTCGACCATCCGGCAAAAATCACCAACGCGACCGCAATCCAGCCGCGTCCGGCTGACATGTTTTCAATCCACATCGGTGTTGAGGCCAGGCTCAGGTAGGCACCGCCGATACCGACAAACCCACTGCCGCAGGCAATGGCCAGAAACCGATAGAGGTTGACCGGGATACCGCAGGCATCGGCTGCCGCCGGGTTTTCGCCAATGGTTCGCAGTTCCAGCCCCCAGCGGGTACGGTAGAAGAAGAACCAAATTTTAAAGACCAGCAGAAAGCTGAAGTAGATCAGCCAGTCCTGGTTGAAGAACGCTTTGCCGATCACCGGTAGTTGTGAAAGCAGGGGTATGGCATGGCGTTCAAAGCCATCGATGGTTTGGCCGACCATGCTCCGGCCGAAGAGGGCAGTACAGCCGACACCGAACATGGTCAGTGCGAGTCCGCTGACAATCTGGTTGCCGCGCAATTGAACACAGACCAGAGCGTGAATACTACCGGCAGCAAAGGCGGCAGCAAAGGCGGCGGCGACCCCGAGCAATAGATTGCCGCTAACGAAGGTGGCGGCAAAGCCGCTGAGGGCACCGATCAGCATCAGGCCTTCAATTCCCAGGTTGATGATCCCGGCACGTTCGTTGATAATCGCTCCCAGAGTCGCAAACAGGATCGGGGTACCGGCCCGAACGGTGGCGTCGAGCAGAATTTCAAGCATCGGCAGTCTCCTTCAGCCGGCGCAGACGGAAATTGATGAAGAAGTCACTAGCGAGCAGAAAAAACAAAATCAGCCCCTGAAACGCATAAGCAAAGGCGACCGGGAGTTGCCATGAGAGCTGCAGGCTGTCGCCACCCACCAGCAGTACCCCCATCAGCAGTGAAACAATAACCACACCCAGTGCCGAGCGTCGCGCCAGCCAGGCGATGATGATCGCGGTGTAGCCGTAACCGGGGGAAATGCCGTGTTGCAGGCGGTGCTGCAAGCCGGCGACTTCACTGAATCCCGCGATTCCGGCAATCGCCCCACTTAAGGTCAGCACCAGGAAAATTGCCAACCCGGTGCGCATTCCGGCGTAGCGTGCCGCGCCGGGATTGCTGCCGATTGCCTTGATCTGGTAGCCCCAGATGGTGCGCTCCATCAGCAGATAGAGGGCCAGAGCACAGAACAGGGCGAGAAAGAAACCGCTGTGCAGGCGGGTGTTGAAGTATTCACTGAAGCGTGCGGCATCGGCAAACTGGGCGGTGAGGGGAAAGTTGAAGCCGTCAGGATTTTTCCACGGACCGTAGACCAGATAATCGGTCAGCAGGATCGCGATATAGTTCATCAGCAGAGTGACAATCACTTCGTTGACCTGCCAGCGTGCACGTAGCAGAGCGGCAACCGAGGCCCAGAGCCCGCCAGCGATAAAGGCGGCACCAAACATCGCCGGCAGCATCAGCGGTGTGTCAAGGCCTGAAAAGAGTGCGACCCAGGTGGCGCCGCAGGCACCCATGTAAATCTGTCCTTCGGCACCGATGTTCCAGATCTGCATGCGGAAGGCGATTGAAACCGCCAGCCCGGTAATGATCAGCGGCGTCGCCTTGACCAGCGTCTCCGACAGACCATAGCTTGAACCGAGTGCTTCACGCAGGATTTCCAGATAGGCTGCCGCCGGATCGACTCCGGCCGCCAGCAGCAGGAAACCGGCAACGAATAACGCGGTGAAGACTGAAGCGGTCGTTGCCAGGGCCCGGAAGAGGGCCGAGCCCTGTTCACGTTTTTCGACGCGGAATTGCAGGCTCATTTAGAGGCCTCACCGCTCATCATCAGGCCGATTTGTTCGCGGCTGGCTGTTGCCGGGTCGACGTAGCCGATCAGCTGGCCACGGAAAATAACCGCAATCCGATCACTGATTTTGTAGAGCTCATCAAGATCCTCCGAGATCAGTATCGTGCTCATGCCGTTTCCGGCCCCTTCGGCAATGACTTTGTGAACATACTCGGCCGAGCCGATATCAAGACCACGGGTCGGGTAGAGCGCAACCAGGACTGTCGGTTGTTCAGAAAGCTCGCGCGCAATAATGACTTTCTGGATATTGCCGCCCGACAACAGGCGTACCGGACTCCCTTTAGGACCGGCCTTGATCGCGAACTGGTCGATTTTTTCTTCGGCATTGCGGCGAATGGCACTGCGACTCTGAAAAATACCGTGTCTGAAGCGTGGAGCACGAAAATTCTTCAGAATCAGGTTTTCGTCCAGACTCAGATCCGGCGCAATTCCCACGGCCTTGCGATCTTCCGGAATATGGGCGATCCCGGCAATATAACTGCTGCGTGCACAGCTGCGGGTGATATCTTTTCCGGCCGCGAGAACCCGGCCGCTGTCAACCCGGGTCAGCCCGGTCAGGGCTTCGGCCAGAGCTTTCTGGCCGTTACCGGCAATCCCGGCAATCCCGAGAATTTCACCTTTTTTGAGTTGTAAATTGAAGTTGTCGATATCTGCCAACCCACGGTCATTACGTACCGAAAGGTTTTCGATCTCCAGCACCAGTTCGTTGCTGAAGGGCAGGGATTTCTGCCATTCGGGGATGCTGTCATTGCCGATCATCAGTGTGGCCAGTTGATTCTGGGTAAAGTTTCCACGCTCAAGGGTTGTGATGCTGCGACCCTTTTTGAGAATGGTCACCCGATCAGAGATTTCCATCACTTCGCGCATTTTGTGTGAAATAAAAATGACACTTTTGCCCTGCTGTTTGAGCTTGAACAGGACCTTGAAAAGTTTTTCGGTCTCTTGCGGGGTGAGAACGGCGGTCGGCTCGTCGAGGATCAGCAGGCGGCAGTTGCGCATTAACAGTTTGATCAGTTCGATCCATTGCTGAGCGCCGATGGAAAGTTTCCAGACCGGGGTATCCAGATCGAGATCGAGCCCGAACTCTTCAATTGTCTGGGCAATTTTCTCGCGCAGCTGGCGGCGTGGAAAGAGCAGTGGTACGCCCTGCAGGGCAACCATGATATTTTCCAGCACCGAATGTGCCGGGACCAGCATGAAGTGCTGGTGGACCATGCCGACACCCAGGGTGAGTGAATCGCGCGGGGAGGTGAAGCGGACCGCCTGTCCGTCCAGGCGGATACTACCGCAATCCGGCGCATAAAATCCGGTCAGCACATTCATCAGGGTGCTTTTTCCGGCACCGTTTTCCCCGAGCAGGGTATGGATTTCACCCGTGGCGATATCGAAGGAAACCTCGTCGAGTGCGACTACGCCGGGGAAGGTTTTGCGGATATGTTCGAGCTGAAGCATAGAGGCAGGCCTCAGATTTCAGGCTTCTGGCAACAGGCTTCGGAATGTGCTGAAGCCTGTTGCCTGTTATCTGATCCCTGTATTATTTGGGAATCGTTCCCTGAACGCCTTCGACGAACCAGTTCATGCCGAGCAGTGCCCCGTCGTCGAGGGTAGAACCTGCAGCGACAATTTCCTTGCCGGACTGATCCTTGAGCGGGCCGCTGAAGGGATGCAGAGTGCCGGCAATAATCGCCTTACGCTTCTCATTGGCCAGTTGTTGAACTTCTGGTGTAACCCTGTCGCTGAACGGGGCGAGTTGGACCAGGTTCTCTTTCATCCCCCACCAGATCTGCTGACTTTTCCAGGTGCCGTTTTTGACCTCTTCGGCGGTTTTGGTATAGACGGCTTCCCAGTTCCAGATCGGCGCAGTCAAAAACGCAGTGGGGGCAAATTTACGCATATCACTGTTATAGCCGATAACGTAGGCACCGCGGGCTTCGGCGGCTTGCAGGGTTGCCGGTGCATCCTGATGCATGGTCAGAACATCGGCACCGACGTCAAGCAGACTGTCGGCGGCGTCACGCTCGACACCCGGATCAAACCAGGTCTGGGTCCAGACGACCTTGATCTCGGCTTGCGGGTTGACACTGCGCGCCCCCAGAGTGAAAGCATTGATGCCACGAATAACCTCGGGAATCGGAAAGGCGGCGACATAGCCGATGATATTGGATTTGCTCATTTTACCGGCAACAATTCCGGACAGATACCGGGGCTCATACATGCGGCCGAAGTAGGTCCCGACGTTGTCGGCTGTTTTGTAGCCGGAGCAATGCATGAAGACCACATCCTTGTTCTTGGAGGCGACATCAAGGGTTGCATCCATGAACCCGAAGCTGGTGGTAAAAATCAGGTTGTGGCCTTTCTGGACCAGACCGTTGATGACTCGGGCTGATTCTGCACCTTCGGGAACCGATTCGATGAAGGTCGAAGGTTGCACGTAGTCGGCCTTTTCCATCGCAATTCGACCCTGGTCATGAGCCCAGGTCCAGCCGGCGTCGCCGACCGGGCCGACGTAGATAAATCCGGCCTTGATCTGCTTTTCAGCGGCTGGTTTAGCGGCCGATTCGACCGGTTTCTGTTCATTGGAACTGCAGGCTGTCAGCAAGGCCAGAACAGCCAGCAGGGCGCAAAGTTTTTTCATCTGAGGCACCTTTCATTTGATAATATGAAATTTATGGCGAAAGACTTCTTGTAGAGCAGAAGCTTTTCTCTGTCAAGCAGATCGGTAAAATCAGGGTTGGGTCAGCTTGCTGGTGATGTTATTCCGGATCCAGCTGGCATCCCACCATTCAAGTGGCTGAACCGGCACACCCGAAATAAACATACCGAAGTGCAGATGATCTCCTCCCGCCATGCCGGTTGATCCGGTGCGGCCGATGACCTGTTTGCGCTGGACCTGATCACCCACAACCACATCCAGCTGACTCATGTGGGCGTAAATGGACTGCAGACCGAGACCGTGGTCGATAACCACGCACTGGCCGTAGATACCGAGATAGTCGGCATAGACAACTTCTCCGGCGTTGGCAGCCAGGATTTCAGCCCGGGCGACTGAGGCCAGATCGAAGCCGAGATGGGTCGCATGATCGACCTTTTTCCCCTTGTACAGATAATCACGTTGATCGGCAAAGTTTGCCAGAGTCGATGCTCCGGGCTGCCGACTGAAGGCGCCTTCCCAGAGTGGTGATGAGGATGTCTGTAGAGAGAGTTTGGCGATTTCCTGCCGGTTGGCGGCGCGGACATCACCGTTGACCTTGAGGAATATCGCCAGCGGATCACTCAGCCCGGGGGTCAGAGTTTCAAATTCGGGGGCTTTTTGTTGTAGAAAGCTGTCGGAAAGGTTGATTTTTCGTTGCCTGAATTTGCGTTCAATCGTGTGATAGAAAATGCCGGCCTGACGTTCATTGCCCGCCATATCCCGTGCCATGATCCGGGGGACAAACCCTGCTTCTTTTACCCCCAGAGGCCAGGCACCAAGCGCGACAAAGTCGCCGGTGTCCTGCTTGAATCCGGGAAAGAAACTGTCGCCAACCACTAATCCGGAGGTTTCAACCTCCTCATTCAGGCGGTAGCGGACCAGTCCCGCGCCACCGTGGCGGAAGTTGTGGGCGCGACTCAGGATCGAAATGATCGGCGGGCGACTGTCATAGGTCAGCTCAAAACGGAGGCTGCTGCTGTTGCCCTTGCCCAGGTGGTAGATTGCACGGTCGCTGCTGGTGACCTCGATGGTCAGGTCGCCTTCGTTTAGCTTTTTACTGTTCAGTTGCAGGTCTATTTGGGCTCTTCGGGTTTGCGGCGGAAACTGACGAGTTAACAAGAGTTGGCGTTTTCCTCCCTGGATGGCCTCGACAGTGACCGTCTTAAGTCCGGCTCTTTCGTCTTGCAGGCTGAGAATCAGGGGCGTTTTGTTCGAGACCGGACCATCTCCCGGAGTCAGTTGGGCGATTGGCGCGTCCGTATCACGAAAATAGGTAAAGGCAGCGGCTATCAGGCCCCCGATGATGATCAGCAGTAAAAGTTTTTTCAGTGACTTCAAGTGAACCTCTATTCGGTGAAAATACGCAAAAAACTCAGGCCGGAGAAGGCTTGTCTCCGGCCTGATGAGGAATGTGGATTCTCGCGGTTTGGCCTGTTTTTGTCAAGCGTGGATCGCTTCTTTGTTGACAGCCAGAGCCGCTTCACGCAACGCTTCAGCCAGTGTGGGGTGCGCGTGACAGGTCATGGCAATGTCGTGGATACTGCCACCGAAATTGATCACCGTTGTTGCCTCAGCGATCAGTTCCGAAGCATGGGGGCCGATGATATGGACCCCATGGATGCGGCCGCTTTCCGGATCAGCGAGAACCTTGATGAATCCCTCACTGTCGTCCATACAGAGTGCTCGTCCGCTGGCGGCAAAATAGAATTTACCGGCAGTATAAGGAATATTGTCGGCTTTGAGTCCGGACTCGCTGCGACCGACGCTGGCAACTTCAGGATGGGTATAGGTCACCGCCGGAATCGCCTGATAGTTGAGGCTGGCTTGCTGGCCGTGCATGCGTTCAACGCAGACCACCCCTTCATCACTGGCTTTATGGGCCAGCATCGGACCGGGAATCAGATCGCCGATGGCGTAGATACCGGGGGCACTGGTCTGATAGTTTTCGTCCACATCGAGAAAACCCTGCTCGTTCGGTACGAGGTCGACGGCGTCCAGTCCCAGGCCTGTTGTTTGTGGGCGACGACCGGTTGCGACCAGGATGATGTCGGTTTCCAGTGTTTCCTGACCTTTTTTGCTGCTGAGACTGACCGAAAAGCCGCGCGTGATTTTTTCAGCAGAGTCGACTCTGGTTTCGAGTCGGATCTCCAAGCCCTGTTTGCTCAGGTTGCGCTGCAGGAGTTTGGCGATTTGCGGATCAGTTCCCGGGATCAGTTGCGGCAGCATTTCAACCACCGTCACTTCGGTACCGAGCCGACTCCAGACCGAACCCATTTCAAGTCCGATCACTCCACCACCAACGACCAGCATCGTCTTCGGAACCTTGGATAATGACAGGGCGTCTCTGGCCGAAATGATGGTTTTGCCATCGAAGGGCAGATGTGGCAATTCAATCGCTTCACTGCCGGTTGCCAGCAGCAGCCTGGTGGTTTTGAGAAGTAGCGGAGTGTCAGTCGCAACTTCGACCTGTTGTACGCCATCGATCGGAGGAAGGATTCTGGCCGAGCCCGAGTAACTGTCAATCTTGTTTTTCTTGAACAGTCCCGCAATGCCTGTCGTCAGCTTAGTGACGATCTGCTCCTTGCGTGCCATCAGCTTTTTCAGGTCGAGATTGACATTGTTACAGCTGATGCCGTGGGTATCGAGAGTGTTGTTCATTTTATGAAACTGCTCACTCGATTCGAGCAGCGCCTTGCTGGGAATACAGCCTTCGTTGAGACAGACACCTCCCAGAGTCGCCCGCTTTTCGATCACGCCAACCTTGAAGCCGAGTTGTGCACCGCGAATTGCGGCGACATAGCCACCTGGCCCGGCACCGATTACCAACAGATCGTAGATTTTATCACTCATTTATCTCTCCTTTATCGAGACCCGTAAGGAGGAAGGAGTGGACCGTTTTTTGATGCCCCTTCCTTACCCCTCAGGCTTTACTCCTCACGGCCTCTTACATTTCCAGCAGCATTTCTTCGGGATCTTCAAGCAGCGCCTTGATCCGTTTGAGAAAGCTGACCGCCTCTCGGCCGTCGATGATACGGTGATCGTAGTAAAGCGCCAGATTCATCATCGGCCGAATAACTATCTCTCCAGCGACGACAATCGGACGTTCCTGGGTGGCGTGCATACCGAGGACGGCGCTCTGCGGCGGGTTGAGGATCGGTGTCGAGAGCAGGGAACCGTAAACCCCGCCATTGCTGATGGTGAAGGTCCCGCCTTGAATCTCTTCCAGCGCCAGTTTGCCGCTGTCGGCCCGCTCCCCGAAATCGCGGATCTTTTTTTCGATGGTGGCGAAACTCAGTTGGTCGGCATCGCGCAGGATCGGCACCACCAGTCCCCGTTTGCCGCCGACCGCGATACCGATATCGTAGTAATCCTGATAGACGATGTCGGTGCCGTCGATGCGACCGTTGACCGCTTCAAATTCTTTCAGTGCTTCAATGCTTGCCTTGACAAAGAATGACATCAGCCCGAGCTTGACACCGTGCTTGTTGTTGAAACTTTCTTTGTGGTTGGTGCGCAGATCGAGCAGGCGTTTCATGTCGACTTCGTTGAACGTTGTCAGCATGGCGGTCTGCTGACGGGCCGCCAGCAGATGGGCAGCGATCTTTTTACGGATCGGGCTCATCGCAACGCGACGGCTGCGCGGGTCATCCTTGGTTTGCGGCGCGGAAGCTGCCGTTGTCGGTACGCTGAAAGTCGTTGCGACGACCGCTTCAGGAACTGGCGGGGGCAGGGTTGAGGTCCGTTGTGGCTCGGGGCTTGGTCGCAGATCGTCGACCAGCACGCGGCCCGCTCGTCCACTGCCGTTGATCTGGGTAGGGTCTAATCCTTTTGAGGCCGCTATTTTCGGCACCGCCGGGTTCATCGGTTTGTCGACGGCGGGATCGGGTTCGATTCCGCTTGCCGATGAGTTCGTCGCTTTCGGTGCAGTGGCCGTCTCGTCGATTCGTGCCAGGACCGCACCGACAGCCACCGTTTCTCCCTCTGCGACCAGGGTTTCAAGTGTGCCGGCAGTTTCGGCCAGAATTTCGATATTGATCTTGTCGGTTTCAAGCTCAATCAGCAGATCATCAACCGCCACCTGATCCCCGGTTTGCTTCTGCCATTGTCCCGCGATTGCTTCGACAATTGATTCGCCAATTTCCGGTACCTTGATCTCCATGACTTGGTCCTTTTTTTTCGGTTCAGGATTCAGGGTTGAACGCCTGAGAAACAAGATATTGCTGTTCTTCGTTATGTTTGCGATGTGAGCCGACGGCAGTACTGGCCGAGGCCTTGCGTCCGATATAGTGAACTGGCCGACCCAGCTGTTCGGCGAGTCCATCGCGGATGTGCTGCCAGGCTCCACCGTTAGCGTTCTCTTCCTGGACCCAGCGACAGTCGACTTTTTTACGGTAGCCCCTGATTGCCGCCTGGAGCTGATCGGGGTCAAGAGGATAGAGTTGTTCGATGCTAATGATAGCGGTATCGGTGATTTTTTGCTGCTGGCGATATTGAAGCAGATCGTAATAAATCCGGCCACTGCAAAAGAGGAGACGTTCGATCCCGCGTTTGCCCAGATCGTCGCTGATTACGTTTTTGAAATGGCCGCTGTTGAAATCCTCAATGCTTGAAATACACAGCGGGTGGCGCAGCATCCCCTTGGGCGTAAAAACGATCAGCGGTCGCCGGAACAGCTGGTGCAATTGGCGGCGCAGCAGGTGGAACAGTTGGGCCGGTGTGGTTGGATAGACAATCTGCAGGTTGAAGTCCGCGCAGAGTTGCAGGTAGCGTTCGATGCGGGCACTCGAATGCTCCGGTCCCTGGCCCTCGTAGCCGTGGGGCAGGAACATGGTCAGGGCGCTGAAGCGTTCCCATTTGGTGCCGCTGCTGCTGATAAACTGGTCAATAATGACCTGGGCGCCGTTGGCGAAATCACCGAATTGCGCTTCCCATATTGTCAGGCCGTGTGGATTCTCGATGGAATAGCCATAATCGAAGCCCAGAACGCCGAATTCTGACAACGAACTGTTGTAAACGTGAAAGCGACAGTTATTCCTTCGAGCAACCTCTTCGAGCGGGGTCAGTCGCTCCGCAGTTCGCATGTCGACCAGGGTTGCATGGCGATGATTGAAGGTTCCGCGGCGCGAATCCTGCCCCGAAAGGCGGATGCTTCTTTCTTCGGCCAGCAGGCTGGCAAACGCCAGGGCTTCGCCCGTTCCCCAGTCAATTTTCTTGCCGTTGACAATCTGTTGATAGCGGCGTTGCAGTAACCCGG
>JAJRWF010000001.1 GCA_024276905.1 Deltaproteobacteria bacterium | reverse complement strand
CCGCCAGCTGGCGGGCATCGTCACGCCGTTTGCGTACCTCCGCCAAGGTCACCTCAGGATAGCTTCCAAGCGCCAAGGTTTTATTTTTATTTATGAATCGATAATTGAAGCGCCACAGCTTGCCGCCGCTGGCTGTTATAAGCAGATAAAGCCCTTTCCCATCGGATAGCTTGTAGTTTTTGCTGCCGTGCTTGGCATTTTTAACCTGAATATCTGATAACGGCAGGACCATTTTCGGCATGTCATCCACCCTTTTTGAGGTATCTCGTTTGAGGTATCTTGCGGGACACCTAAAGAATACCTCCAAAAAGTATGGACGTCAATGGATGGAATTAGCTGTAGTGGGATTGAAATTAGGGGGAGGTAGGTATGTTGCTTCTTCAGTTATATCGCATAAGTTACTTAAATAATTATTAAATATAGATTTCTTTGGGTTGTAATAGTCATTTTTGGACAAAGAAAAAGCCCCTGACGAATCAGGGACTAATTTCATTTTTGGTACCGAAGACCGGAATCGAACCGGTACGCTCAGAGAGCATCGGTTTTTGAGACCGACGTGTCTACCAATTCCACCACTTCGGCACGAGCAGGTCGATTATAGGCAGAAGTTCGCGGATGTCAAGTCTCTGTGCGTTGTTTATATAAGGGATGTATTTCTTGCCAGAGGGTGCCGCGTGCAACCGGCTGCCGATTAATAGCGGTAACCGGCAATAGCTCGACCATCGCGTTGCTCAACCAGATCTCGTCGGCAGTCAGCAGCCTCTCAAGTGGCAGGGCTTCTTCGTAAATTTCCAGTCCGTACTCTATGGCAGTTGAGATCAGTTGGCGGCGGGTGATTCCAGCCAGCACCAGTTTGCCGGGCGGCGGGGTATAGAGCTGTTCCCCGAAACGGGCAAAAATGTTGCTGCTGCTGCCTTCAATCACCAGCCCCTGATCGACAAACAGGGCTTCTCGCGCATGGTGGTGGCGGGCAAAGTCGGCCGCATACAGACAGTCCGCGTGGTTGCCGCGTTTCATTTGTGGTAGATGATCGAGCGGGTTGCTGCGGCTGTTGGGTGCAAGGATGCAGTCTGCTCCCACTCCACGCTCATCAGTCGTCACTGGTGTTGCTGCCACGGCAGTAAGTAAAAACCAACTGTCGCTGCCATCGGCCAGGTAGAATCCGGGTGCGGAGCCGCGTCCCAGGGTCAGGCGCAGGCGTGAAACCTCATGTTTGAGGGCTGCGGACATAAGTGACAATGCGGCTTCAAGTTTTGGACGCTCACAGGGGAATTCAAGCAGCCGGGCCGAGAGACAGAGACGGTCAAGATGTTCTTTTGATAACAGAATCCGGTTTCTCTCGGCGCGCAGGGTCTCGAACAGGGTGTCGCCATAGAGCAGACCAGTGTCAGCAAAAGACAGTCGCGCATCTTCACGCGGGATGAAGTGGCCGTTAAGATTAACCAGCATCTGCGACATCGCTTAAAACCCTTTTTAAGGCCTCGCCCTTGGCCAGGCATTCGTGCCATTCACGTTGCGGATCGGAATCGGCGACGATTCCGGCACCGACCTGATAACTGAGGTGATCGCCAATACGCTGAAAGCTGCGGATCAGGATATTCAGATCCATCTCTCCACCAGCCGAGATATATCCGACGCTGCCAGTATAGCTGCCCCGACCGACTGGTTCCAGTTCGTCGATAATTTCCATGCAACGTTTCTTGGGGACACCGGTAATCGTACCGCCGGGAAAGGTCGCCCGCAGCAGGTCGAATGGACCCTGGTCCGTTTTCAGGCGCCCGCAGACGTTGGAGACGATATGAGTGACATGGGAATAGCGTTCGAGCACCATCAGCTCGTCAACCTTGACCGTTCCGGCGCGGCAGGCCTTGCCGAGATCGTTGCGCTCCAGATCGAGCAGCATGATGTGTTCGGCACGTTCTTTCGGGTGGGTCAAGCGCTCTGTGCCCAGCTGTTGATCCTCCTCAGGGCTGTTGCCACGTGGTCTGGTGCCGGCAATCGGGCGAGTTTCAGCCAGGTCGCCGCGCAGTGAAACCAGGCGTTCCGGGGAACTGGAGATAATCGAGAAATCCCCCCATTGCAGCAGACAGGCAAAAGGTGAGGGGTTGATGTGTCGCAGGCGGCGGTAGAGTTCGAATGAATCCCCCTGGAGGCGACCGTCGAAGCGGCAGCTGAGATTGGCCTGATAAATATCGCCGGCTGCAATATAGTCGCGCGCCCGTTCGACCATCCCTGTAAAGGTGTGTGCTTCGGTCAGGGCTTGCGGGATTTGTTGCAACTGCAGTTGGCCCGGAGCAAGGCTCTTTTGCTGTCCGGAGATGATTTGGCGGGCCAGATCCTCAAGGTCGTTATCATCACTCAGGCTGGCCAGAGTCAGTCGTTGTTGTTGATGGTCGTAGGCTGCACTCAGGTCGACCCAGTCAAGATGCAGCTGCGGGATCGGCAGATCGCGGCGTGCAGATTGCGGCAGAGTTTCGATCTGGCCGGCGAAGTCGTAACCGAAAAAACCGAAAAAACCGCCAGGGAAGGGTGTGTCGGCCGGTTGTTCAACGGCACGTTCTTTCAGAACCTCGGCCAGCAGTCGTAACGGCTCGCCTGCGATTTCACGGAGCAGGCTGCCACGTTGGTGCCGCAGGCGAGCCCGCATCAGGCGCCAGGAGTCGATGACCCGCAGCGGGACGATACTGTAGCGGCCGGTTTTGGGCCGGGGGTTGAGACTTTCGAGAAAACCGGGTCCAGCAGGGAAAAACTGCCGGTAGCAGAGCAACGGATCGAAGGATTCAAGTGGGATACTAAAGGTCTTTGGAGTCATTGGTCTGCGTTTGCCGACAGTTGAAGCGAGATCGAAACAAAAAGAGGTTAGCGAAAAACTCGCTAACCTCTTGATTTTCTGGTGGAGCTACGCGGGATCGAACCGCGGACCTCTTGAATGCCATTCAAGCGCTCTCCCAACTGAGCTACAGCCCCGAACAAGTGGAGCGATTTATAGCAAAGCCACCTGCGGCTGTCAACAGAGAAATATCACCTCGGAAAATGCTGAATGGAAAAATATTGGCTAAGGTTAATTTTGTGATCGGCCGATAAGAGAAGTGAATCATGGAGGACAGAATAATGGCTATCCATTACGCAAATTCTTATCGGACCGAGCATGGCCAAAGCAGTATAAAAACCCTTTTCCGGCGACTGTTGACTGATATCCTGCCGACTTTGCTGATCCTGTTACTGATGGCCTGTGCCATGTTGTTGGTTGCCCGCTATATCGAAGCTCCCCACTTCAAACCGCTGGTCAGTAATGCCCAGGTTCTGCACTTATCCCCTGAGTTATAAATCCTCTTCACAAAAGCCTCCCCTGCGGTAGAATAACGCGTGGCCAGTTGCGTTTCGACATGTTAAAATCGCGACGGTTTTGCTAATTTCTGCCTTCGCAGGGACAAATTTCAATGGAATCTGACATCCAGAATTTATTACGTGGGCTGCCTGCGGTTGACCGGATTCTGCTGGCGGTACAGGATCTGCCGCAATCCGACCTGCCGCAGCAGCTGCTGACAACCGAGGCTCAGCAGCAGATAGCGGCGTTGCGTAAAGGGTTACTGAGTGGGGAGTGTACGGATATTCCCGACATTGATACTCTTGCGCGCTCTGTTCTCGATCGTCTGCATCGGGCACAGCGTCCCTCGCTGAAACGGGTGATCAATGCCAGCGGTATTCTGCTGCATACCAACCTGGGTCGTGCGCCATTGGCCGCGGAAGCGCTGCAACAGATTCAACAGGTCGCTGCCGGGTACAGTAATCTGGAAATCGAACTGACGACTGGCCGGCGCGGGTCGCGCCATGCT
>JAJRWF010000073.1 GCA_024276905.1 Deltaproteobacteria bacterium | reverse complement strand
TCCCAGCTGTCATCCACCGTGCCACCATTGTCCCAGGTATTGTGCTTGGTATCCAGGCAGTTGGTGATCATCAACCGCGGCAAGCGTGATGCATGTGGGTTATGGCATTTCGAACAGCTGAAATGGTGAAAATCCGGATTGACTGTACTGCCGGTCAGATCGAGTGTCCGCAGGTTGTCCCAATCGATCACTGCCGGGTTCCCATTACTGGTAACAGCGTTAGCTTCAGGCTCGTTATCCCAGAGTTGCACCTTCGGGCCTTCGCCGAGGGACTTCTCCATACCACGCAATCCGCCGGCATTATCGCCGGGACGACGATAGCCGCTGAAAGCCATCAAACCATTGTAGCCAAGTTGGGTCCCGCCACGGGCATCGAAGATATTTCGTCCGCCAGCCGTGTCGGTATGAGCGGCCCCCTTGACCGAGTTTGCATGACCGTTCAGGCCGCTGACCCAACCGGCGGTTCCACCCAAGGACCCGATCTCGGCAGCGGAGAAGATTCCATCGTTGTTACCATGACATTTTTCACACAGACCACCAAAATCTTCCGGCGTCCAACCGCGGCCATCCGGAGTACTGGCAACGGCGGTGTTCTGATCAATCCAGTAGCCGCCCATCAGCTGGGTCGTGGAGTTGGAACCGCGCGGCACACGACCATAAGCGTTGGCACTGTTGTACTGGGTCCCCTGTTGCGGGGCACCATCTTCCTTGTAGGGATTGCCTCGCCAGCTGCCGCGTAAAAACGGAGCCCCGGCGGGTGATCCGGCCAGAGTGTCATGCACATCATGACAGTAGGAGCAACGAATATCCGTCACAGCGTCCATTCCCTGAACCCCGTTGACACTATTTGCCGAGTGCGTCGACTGAATCTGCCCTGTTTTATAGGTAAAAGCTGCGGTCCCCGATTTCCACCATGCTCCAACCCAGTTGCTAGTCGGGGTGGTCGTCCCAGAAGTGGTATAGGTCTGCCCATAGTTGTAAGTAAGACCCCCGGTACTGGCCATGTTGTTCATACCCCACTCCGAGACACCATTGCCATCATGGCAATTCCAGCAGATCTCGGCTTCGGTCGTTCCGGTTGTCGCATCACCGCCAAGGACAAAACCATTCACGCCGGTATCAACAGTATGTCCGTAATTGATTCCCACCGTCGTGTTGTTGGCAATCGCCACCACGTTGACATCGCTGTTTTTGAGATGCCTGAGCCCCTTGGTGCCACCAGGATGGCAGTCTTCACAGGTGCCGGCCGCGTAGGAAGTTCCGGTGCCATCAGCATCGGTGTGCTCCGTTGCCGCATTAATCTGCGGAGCGCTGTTACCTGTCTGATTGTGGCAAGCGGCGCAGGCCAGTGTCGCACTACCCCAGGTGGCCGTACCGTGACAACCGGCATTATTCGAACTACAGGTTCCGGCAGAGTACCTGCGCCCGTGAGAATCTGTACCCAGAGTACTGCTGCCGTAGGTGTAGGATGCCAGCTTTGCACCGGCGGAACTCACGGTCGCATCATAAAAACCGTTGACCGTATCAGCCCGACCGTTGGCATGTTCGGCCAGATCGATCAAAGAGGTATTATTGTGCGTATGACAACTGTCACAGGTTTCTGCCTGGTGAGGAGTAGTCAGATGGTTACCGCCGGACGTGGGGGTCGCGGGTCGACCTGTAGAATCAAACCCGTGACAACTGCCACAGAGGGCCTGACTGGAGCCACCGGTCCAGCTCGGTGTCGACAGAGTGCCATGACAGTAGGTATTGGAGCAGGCCTTGGTTCCCGAATCAAAGGTTCCCGCCGCCGGAACATTTCCAAACCCGCCAAGAGTCGCTAATACGTCAACGTTGGCCGCAATCACCGTGCCATTCCCCTCATTGTGAGAGGAAGCAGAAGAACTGGGATGGCACATCTGACAATCGTAAGAATAATCGGTTCCACCACCGGCATGACGCACATGCGCTCCCTGAACCGGGGGGAAACCATGGCAAGAGGTACAACCACCACCGAATTCACGTAATTCTACGGTATTTGCAGGTGCACTTTGAATCGTACTGAAAACCCAGGTTTGCGGATGACAGGCATCGGCACAACCTCCGGCTCCATCGTAGCCGGCATTGTTGTCACTGGTCCCGTCACCGATACCGGCATTGTAGCCGTTCATCTGGATACTGCCATCGTTGTGCATGGCCGGGTCCAGGTAGGCGTCACCATTACTGCCCGTGAGGTCAACCGCACCCGTCCGGGCCGTCGCCAGGGTCGGCGGCACCTGGTTGCCTTTCACTCCGTGACAGGAGGCACAGGTATCATGTGCAGCGTAGAATGCTGCATCGGTCGCTCCTGAGCCACCACCGTTACGGTCACGGTTTGCCGCAAGGTGATTGGTACTGTCTGTAGCGCTGCCATCAGGCCAGGCATTACCATCAGGTGGGTAGTTATGACAGCTATTGCAGGAGCCGGCACCATAATCGCCATACTCCAGGGTCAGGGTTGAATCAGATAGCGCCCGCAATGATTCAGCTGCAGAATGGCACGTCTGGGTACAATTCCAGCTCGTCGCGTCGTAACCCGCACCGGTACCAACCGGACCATTCATTTCGATATTGCCATCAAGATGGTCACCACCCTGATAGGTCGGGCTGGTATTCGCGAGTGTCAGGCTGTAGCTGGAATTTTTGGGCGTTAATATCCCAGTTGAACCATTTTCCTTGGCACCATGACAAAGCGCGCAGGTATCGTGCAGTGGTTCCAGGCTGATATCATTGCCGTTGATCGTGTGCGTTACGCTCGCACTGCCATTGACCGGATCGACCGTAAAATCATTGGTCCCGTCCGGTGGTGACAGGTGGCAGTAGGTACACTTGACACCGGCCGATGGCCCGGATGCTCCGAGCGAAAGGTGGCAGGTTGTACAGGCTGGAGCCGAACCGGAATCATCGGCACCGCCTGATGTCGCATCATGACAAAGCGAACAACCACTCAAATCCCTGGGATTGGCACCATCAAGGCCAGCAGCAAAGTGGGTACGACGGGTCAAGGGATCCCCGGTCACATCGTGAGTTGCGTCCAGATTGAATGTCCAACGATCGGCTCGACTCGGGTGTGCAGCGCCAACCGGGTGGCAATCCTCGCAACCGGCGGTCATTGTCCCTTTGGCGACATTAAACCGCGGATCACTGCCAGCACCGCCTGCGGTACCATGGCAGGTCTGACAGTAAATCAGATTAGCCTTGGCCGCCGGGCCATGCTGGCCTGCGGGGAGGTAGTCGATTCCAGTTGTTGCCAGAGTGTCGTGGGGGGCACTTCCAGGTCCTGATGCGTGACAGGTCAAACCATTGAAAGACGTCGCGAAACAGGTCGGCGCGCCGGAAAATGGACTGGCTGGCAGCTGGCCGGTCGTCGTATGGCAGAGCGCACAGGACGCACTTTTGATCCCCGCGGTCAGGGTGCCGTTGTTATGGTAGATATTGTTCCCCGTGCGAGTACTGGCCCAATTGGAGGGATGAGCCGTTGCATTCGGATGGCAGGATGCGGCCGAACAATTGGCATTCGTATCATTAACAATGGCAGGATTGCTGACAAAACCACCATTAAATGTCGTTGCAATCGGGTTGGTCGGTGTACCGTGGCAAAGAATACAGGAATTTCCCATACTCAGGGATGGATCGGTTTCCCCCTTGGCCGCACGTCCGTGCACGGCATCCGCACTGGCATTTGCGGCATTGAAAGTACTGTGGTTCGCCGGTGCCGGTGGCCAGTTATTGGTCCCGGTCGGATGACAGGCCGCGTTCCGGCAGGTCGGTCCCGAGGCGCCTCCTTCGAGATTAACCCCATGACAAGCAGCAACGGCACAGGTTGTCCAGGGCGTCTGATCACTCAATGCGGTCTGGAAATTAAGCCGATGACTGACCAGCGGGTCAGCGTTCCAGGATGCCGGGTGCGCGCCGCTGAAGGGCGGACCCGAAGAATGACAATCAAAGCAACTGACCGCATTTCCGGCCCCCTTGAAGTCGAATCCATGACAGCCCTGGCAGCCGCGCAGATCTGCATTAGCCTGGGATCCGTGCAGTGAAATCCAGTTGGTCGGGTGCGGCTCAACCTTCCCACCGAGAGCCGGTGCATCGGAATTTCCGCTCGAACAACCGGCAACAACAGCAAGTAGCAGTATCAATAGAATAAAATTGACATTCTTCATATTAGACAATCTCCCAGGCATTTAACTTATGCGTGACAACGTGCGCAGTTCTGGGCAGTTTTCGAGTTGCCGTGGCAGCGAAAACAGGAGGATGGATCAACTCGGCCATCGATACGGTGCCGAGAGAGGTAATCTCCCCGGTGCGGCATGCGGCGGTAGGTCTTGGTTGGATCCCGATCACTCGGTTTCAGCTCAATTCGGGTGGCGTGGCAATCACTGCAGAAGCTGGGGGTATGACACATGCTGCAGACCCGGTTCTGGCGATAGGCCTGCTGACGGTGATCCTGGCCAAACGAAATTGTGTGGTCAAACTGTCCCCAGTTGAAGTTCTCGTCACGCGCTTCGTGACAATCGATACAAATTGGTGGTTTAGGGGGGAGTTCGGCATCAACCGGATGCTGTTCGGGTGGCGTATAGCCGCTCTTGTCGAGTGCGCAGGCTGCAAGCAGAAGCAACAGAGACAGCAGGATTAACAGGCAGATTCGATTTATCATTGTATCGGCTCCAGAAGTCAGCTTTTTCATTTCAATTCCTCCGGCCGAAGAAGTAGGTGGCCGAGAGCGTTCCCCGCAGATCAGAGGTGTAAAAAGGATCGACGCTGTAATCAGCCGAAAGCTTCAGATCAAGAGCATCGTTCCAGAAGTGCTTGCCAGCCCCCAGTGACAGAAACAGCGAAGAACTTTTGTTGTTGATTTCCTGGTCGTAAAGGGCATAAACCAGATCGGCCGAAACAAAGGCAACCCAGTACTTTTCCGGAATCTGGTCCTGGTAGGTATAGAGTCGCAACAGCAAATAATCATTGTTGGCAGCTTCCCCGCGCATGTAACCCAGTTCACCACCACTCTGGGTACGCTCGTCGCCGAGGAAGTCCACAACCGCCGCAATATACTGGGAACTGTCATTATCATCGTAACTGTAAGCCTTGAGTTTGGCGCCCAGATTCAACTCTTCAGACTTGCGCCAGAAAGTGTAGAGCCCGAGAATCCCGAGCGACTCGCCGCTGTTGGCCAGATTACTGAAGGGTAATCGTGCCTTGTCGCCGGTACCGAAATAGCCGTCATAGTCATAATACTGAATGTAAGGTTTGAAATCCCACTCTTCGAAGGGAATGCGCAATTCCCATGAATGCTCGGCAAAGCTCGATTCATCGGTATTGAACTTTGAAAAACCGAAGAGGGTCATATCCTTGGGCAGATAATAGATCAGGTCGGTACCGATCATGCGATCTGCGGTATTGCCGTCGTTGTTGGAAAATTTGGCCGAAAGGCCGATATCGAATTTGTCGCTCCCATGGTAAGCGACCCGCCCGCCAAACAGACTGTCGCCGCTGCGATCATCGGTCGAAGACAAACCGACCGGCTGTCCGGCGTAGCCGGAGAGAGAAATCTGGGGAGAAACACTCCCGGCGAGCCAGAGTCCATCAAGAGCCTCGTTGGCCACACCTTCGTAAATATGCATCCGCCCCAGACGCGCACGCAGTGTGCTGAACTTTTTCTTGTATTCCAGGTAGCCGTAAAGCAGTTCACCCTCTGACTGACTGTCATAGTAGTTGCTGTCGGCGGCATCGTAACGTCCCCAGCCGTAACCGTGAAAACTGACGCCGTTCGAAGTGATGTCCTTGAGATCAAGCTTCAGGTAACCGTAGCCGGGGAGAACTTGCGAGCTCCCCTTGACAGGGACATCACGCTCAAAACCCCGCAATATGGTTTCCAGCTCAACCTTTGCCGTCAGGGCAACGGAGACCGACGGCAAGAAAAGCAAAATGGCCAGCAAGACACAACAAAGCCGTCGGGACGACAATGAATCGGCAACAGCAGTCATAAACAAAACCTCCTGGAGCTTCACCACCAGGCAAAGCGGAAGCATGGTAAGTCCGCTTCTAAAGAAACGGAAGGGTTGTCTGGAACGTCTTCAGAACCACCGGGGTGAAGCAATAAAAAAAATAAAGCTCCAAGCAAAACCACGTTCTAAATATAACATTAATATCGGCAACGATCCCAGAAAATTTATCGAAATTAATTATACATTCCTCCTGCTCAACTGCAATAGCAACTCATTGCTTTTCCGGGTCTAAAAGAGGAAAATACTGATTCATCAGCCTTCTGGTACAAAAAAAAGCCGCGGCACAACTCTTTTTCCCGTCTGGATTGACAACGCTGGCGCCACTTTCTATGCTTTTGTTCATAGTGCTTCTCTTCTCTGGCTCAGCGCACACCTGAAGAGTTGACAGCCCCAACACAATCGACTAACTTCGCCGAAAATCAGCGACTCTTTTCGCTCTCAGGCCGAGCGCCGAATAAAGCATTGCGAAAAAAACGGAGAATGATTAACGATGCACGATAACTTTGAAGACCACGATGAGTCGATCGAGTACGAGATAGAAATCGAAACTGATACCGATGTCATTGCCGTTCCTGACGACGGACTGGTTCTGGCCAGCGATACCCTGCCCGGCGCACTGCCGATTATTCCGCTACGACCGCGCCCGGCCTTTCCGGGAGTGATCATCCCCCTGACCGTCAACGGTCGCGAGAGGGTCGAAACGATCCAGCAGGCGATGGAAACCCCGTCGCAGTCTATCGGGCTGGTGATGGTCGAAGAACTCGACGCGGATGACGCCCCGGACAACCTGCATCAGGTCGGTGTCGCAGCGAAGATCCTTAAACTGATCCACGTCGAGGACGAAAGCGCTCATGTTCTGGTCAACAGCCTGGAGCGCTTTGTGATTGAGCAGGTCACCGAACGCAAGGGGATCATCTACGCTGAAGTTGACTACCCGGCTCCCGAACGCGGGGCTGATGATGCTGAACTCAAGGCCTACTCGATGGCAATCATCGCCACCCTGAAGGAACTGGTGCAGATCAACCCGCTCTACTCCGAAGAAATCAAATTGTTTCTCGGCCGTTCGAGCATGGATGACCCGGCTCGCCTGGCAGACTTTGCGGCCAACCTGACCAATTCCGACGGTTTCGAACTGCAGGAGGTCCTCGAAACCTTCGACCTGCATGCACGGATCGACAAGGTGCTGGTTCTGCTCAAAAAAGAACTGGAGGTTTCGCGCCTGCAGACCCGTATCAGCCAGCAGATTGAGGAGAAAGTCTCGGCCCAGCAGCGCGAATTCTTCCTGCGCGAACAATTCAAGGCAATCAAGAAGGAACTGGGCCTGGAAAAAGAGGGCAAGGTCTCCGAGATTGAAAAGTTCCAGAAGCGCCTGAAGAAACTGACCCTGAATAACGAGGCACAAAAGGCAGTCGATGAAGAGATCGAGAAACTGCAGCTGATCGAGCCCTCCTCTCCCGAATACAATGTCAGCCGCAACTACCTTGACTGGCTGACCATACTGCCCTGGGGCAAGTTCAGCAAGGATGCCTATGACCTGTCGCGCGCACGTCGGGTCCTTGATCGCGACCATTACGGACTCGACGATGTCAAGGAAAGAATTCTCGAATTTATCGCGGTCGGCAAAATGAAGGGTGATATTTCCGGTTCAATCCTCTGTCTGGTCGGACCTCCCGGGGTCGGCAAGACATCGGTCGGACAATCGATTGCCGCGGCGCTCAAACGCAAGTTCTACCGCTTCTCGGTCGGTGGTATGCGTGACGAAGCCGAAATCAAAGGCCACCGCCGGACCTACATCGGGGCGATGCCGGGCAAAGCGATTCAGGCGATGAAGAGCGCCGGCACCGCCAACCCGGTGATGATGCTTGACGAAATCGACAAGATCGGCGCATCTTTTCAGGGCGATCCCGCGTCAGCGCTGCTTGAAGTTCTCGACCCCGAACAAAACGGCAGTTTCCGCGATCATTACCTGGATGTCCCTTTCGATCTGTCGAATGTGCTCTTTGTGGCGACCGCCAACCAGCTCGACACCATTCCGGCGGCACTGCTCGACCGGATGGAAGTGATTCGCCTGTCGGGTTACATCCTCGAAGAAAAACTTGAGATCGCCCGCCGCTACCTGATCCCCAAGGCCTTGAAGAATCATGGGCTCAAACGCAGTCAGGTCGGCATCCGCAAAACAGCTCTCAAGCATATTATCGAGCGTTATGCCCGCGAAGCCGGTGTGCGCGGCCTGGAAAACCGCATCAAACGGATCATGCGCAAAGCCGCGATGAAGTTTGCCGAAGGACACGAAGAAAAAATCAGCATCGGCGTGCGGGACATTGAAGAGTTTCTCGGCAAACCGGTCTTCAGCAAAGAAGAACTTTTTGCCATCGCGCCCGGCGTGGTCACCGGCCTGGCCTGGACCCGGATGGGTGGTGCGACTCTGCAGATTGAAGCCACGGCGATGCCGAGCAAGAGCAAAGGCTTCAAACAGACCGGTCAGCTGGGCAAGGTCATGGTTGAAAGTGCCGAGATTGCTTACAGCTACGTGATGGGGCACCTTAAACAGTACCAGATCGAACCTGAATACTTCGACACCCACTTCGTCCATCTGCATGTCCCGGACGGCGCCACACCCAAGGACGGTCCCTCGGCCGGAATCACCATGACCACCGCATTGTTGTCGATGATCCAGAACCGTCCGATCATAGCCAATCTCGGCATGACCGGCGAACTTAGCCTCACGGGACGGGTCCTGCCGATCGGCGGGGTCAAGGAAAAAACCATCGCTGCCCGCCGCGCCGGACTGACTGCGCTGATTTTTCCAGCGGAAAACCGCAAGGACTACGATGACTTGCCCGATTATCTACGTGAAGGAATAGAGGTTCACTTTGTTAAAACCTACACCGAAGTGTATAGAATCGCCTTCGGCGACACGTGACGAGAAGAGCGACATCTCATTGTTGATATTGTAAAGGAAATTTTGATGACTGTAGAAGAGATTAAAAAAGGACTGCTCGAACTGAGCAAGGAAGAAAAGCAGGCTTTTATCCTCGAAACCCTGCCCGACCTGGCCAAAGAGGTGATCAAGGAACCGGGTTTTATGATGCAACTCTTTCCGGTAATGCTTGGGATTCTCAAGGAAAGCGGAATGGACCTGCAACAACTGCTGCAGTTTGCCGGTATGATGGGATCATCACCGGAACAGAAAGATTGAGTAGCGGCCCAACTCTTGTCTCAGACCAGCATCATCCGGTCTGAGACAAACTCTTCGCCACGCACCGTATAGAATTTCTGCAGCAGATCCTCGATACTCATCGCCGCCTTTTCGGCCTCTCCAACATCCAGAATAATCCGGCCGCCATGAAGCATGATCAAACGATTGCCCAGCTGTAACGCCTGACGCATGTTGTGTGTGACCATCAGTGCAGTCAGCTGCTGCTCGGCAATCAGTTTCACCGTTAATTCCAGAACCTGCTGCGCGGTCTTCGGATCGAGGGCGGCGGTATGTTCATCCAATAACAACACCTGCGGTCGAATCAAGGTTGCCATCAACAGAGTCAACGCCTGACGTTGCCCGCCCGAAAGTAATCCGACCGGATCACGCAAGCGATCCTCAAGCCCCAGGCCGAGCTGCTGTAACTGCTGGCGAAACAGTTCACGATCTACGCGACGCACTCCCCGGCCCAGACCGTGACGGCAGCCTCGGCGATTGGCCAGCGCCAGATTCTGTTCGAGAGATAACGCCGCACAGGTCCCCAACAACGGGTCCTGAAACACCCGGCTGATCAAACTGGCCCGGCGATGTTCGGGCCAGTAGCTGAGGTCCTGTTCGCCAATCTGGATGTGGCCGCTGTCAATCGCATAGCTCCCGGCCAGACAGTTGAGCAGAGTACTTTTCCCCGCGCCGTTTGAGCCGATAACGGTAATAAAGTAGCCATTTTTGACCCGCAGATTGATCCCCGCCAGAGCCAGCACCTCGTTGACACTGCCAGGATGAAAGGTTTTGACCAGATCACGAATCTCGATCATCGTCGCAGCACCTTTCTGCGTAACCCCGGCAAACTCAATGCCGCCACAACCAGTAGTGCGGTGAGCAGGTTGAGGTCGCTGGGAGTCACGGAAAACTGCCCCAGTTTCAGACCCAGCGCCAGGGCAATGGCCAGACGATAGACCACCGAACCAAGCAGTGCCGCCAGCAGTGCCCGCCCCACCGAGCGACAACCGAAGAGAGTCTCACCAAGGATCACCGAGGCCAGGCCGGCAACAATCGTTCCGACCCCCATGTTGACATCGGCTGCGCCCTGGCTTTGACAGAGCAATGCACCACTCAAGGCGGCAAAACTGTTGGAAAGACCGACGGTCAGAATAATCACCCGACTGGTAGCAACCCCCTGGCTGGTGATCATCTGCGGATTGGCCCCGGTTGCCTGCATACAGAGACCGAAAGCGGTCTGCAACAACCAGAGCAGCAACAGCAAACCGACAATACTGAGCAACCCGAAAAGCAGGGGGGCGGCATTAAACAACCCGATCCCGGCATTGGTCAACGGGTCGAGGACGGTCGGTTTCCCGAGCAGGGTCATATTCGGTCGCCCCATCACCCGCAGATTGATCGAATAGAGAGCGATCATGGTCAGGATCGAGGCCAACAGATGCAGAATGCCGAAGCGGGTATTGAGAATCCCGGTCACCGCCCCGGCGGCAAATCCAGCGAGCATGGCCAAGAACAGTGACAGATAGGGATTGATCCCGGCGCTGATTGCAACCGCATAAACCGCAGCGCCGAGCGGCAGACTGCCATCGACAGTCAGATCCGGAAAATCGAGTACGCGGAATGTCAGGTAGACCCCCAGCACCAGAAAACCATAGGCAAAGCCCTGCTCAAGGGCGCCCATAAATGCGAAATAACTCATGCTGAAACCAATTAAAGAAAAAACGTCAAAAACTTCGTCGCAACCCGGTCTCTGTGCCTCGGAGAGGACGAATTATTCGATGATTTTATCGGCCTTCTTCAGTAGTGCGGCTGGAACCTTCAACCCCATTTTTGTCGCCGAACCAGGATTGAGATGAATCTTGAATTCACGCAAGGTCTCAACCGGCATCTCGCCCGGATTGGCCCCTTTCAGGATACGCGCCACCATTTCGCCGGTCTGACGACCCATCCGGTAGTAGTCAACCGCCAGTGCTGCAATCGCTCCACGTTGCACCGAGTCGGTATCGGCGGCAAAAACCGGCAGCCTGGCCTGGTAACCAACCTGGGTAATCGCCTCAAACGCCGAAACCACGGTGTTGTCAGTCGGAATATAGATCGCCTCGACCCGACCGACCAGACTCTTGGCCGCCTGAGAAACCCCGGCCGAGTTGCTGACTGTCGCTTCTTCAATTCTGATTCCACGCTTCCGGGCCTGCAACTGCAGCACCTTGACCAGTGTCACTGAATTGGCTTCACCTGAATTATAGATCACACCCAGGGTTTTAAGCTGCGGCATGAACTCAAGAATCAATTCCAGCTGGCGGTCGATCGGACTCATGTCGGACGTTCCGGTAATCATCCCGCCCGGCTTCGCCAGTGAAGTTACCAGACCGGCACCAACCGGGTCAGTCACCGCAGCAAAGACAACCGGGATGCTCCGGATGACCTGGGCACAGGCCTGAGCAGTTGGGGTCGCAATACCCACAGCAACATCCGGGGCCTCACCAAGAATCTGCTTGGCAATCAGGTTGGCGGTAGCGATATTTCCCTGGGCGATATGATCCTGATAGCTAACGCTCAGCCCCTGCGCGTTCAGTTCATCCTTAATCCCCTGACGTAAAGCGTCCAATGCCGGATGCTCAACGATCTGATTGAAAGATACTTTGTAGTCGGCAGAAAAAGTCGGTCCCGCCAGTGACAGCAGCAGAATCAGGAGCGTCAGTCGTTTCATTTTCACTATCCTCGCAGCAAAATAAATTGATGGGCAAATGAGTTGGAGGCCCAATTTAGCGGCAGAAGATAATCGGGTCAAGCACCTAGTTTGAGCAGATGAAACAGCCTCGAGTGAACTCAGGCCATCGCGACAGAACCTACCGGCAGGATGATTGTGAAAGTGGTTCCCTGACCTGGCTTACTGCTGACGTTCAGCTCGCCATGATGTTTCTTGATAATATCGTAGCTGATGCTCAGTCCCAGCCCGGTGCCTTTACCAACTTCTTTGGTGGTATAAAAAGGCTCGAAAATCCGTGAAACACTCTCGGCGGGAATTCCGCAACCGTTATCGGCGATGGAAATTTCGACCTTCTCGGCGGCGGCCCTGGTAGTGATGCGGATAATCCCCCGGTCTTCAATGGCGTGTGAAGCGTTGATCAGCAGGTTCATAAAAACCTGATTAAGCTGCTGGGGATAACAATTTACCGGCGGCAACTCGTCAAAATCTTTCTCGACTGATGCCTTGTACTTGATCTCATTCCAAACCATCTTGAGGGTACTCTCGATACACTCGTTCAGATCGGCATTGCACTGCTCTGACGCATCGACACGGGAAAAGTTCTTCAAATTGAGCACAATCTCTTTGACCCGCTTTGCGCCGTCGAGCGATTCTTCCAGCAGATCGCCGATATCCTCCAGCAACAGATCAAGCTTCATCTTCTTGCGCGTCTTAATGAGTTCCTCAAGGGTGTCCGGTTCAGCTTGCTGTTCCAGTAACTGCTGTTGTTTATCGATGAATTCCTTCATTTTCAGGGTATATTTGCCCAAACTGCTCAGGTTACTGGTGATAAAGCCCATCGGATTGTTAATCTCGTGAGCAACCCCGGCAGCAAGCTGGCCGATAGAAGCCATCTTCTCCTGTTGCAACAGGTGAGATTGAGTCTCTTTTAATTCCCGGTAGGCCTTAGCCAGTTCCGCCTCGGCCTTCTTGCGTTCTGTCAATTCTTCCCCGAGGCTCTGGTAGAGTCGGGCATTACTGATGGCCACCGCAATCTGAGCGGCCAGCGTAGCGATAACCTCCTCTCCTGCCTCGTCATTGATCTCGCTGCTGCATCCGAACATCCGCAATACCCCGATCACCTTGTCACCCATCGACAAGGCGATCGCCAGATCGGAACAAGTTTCCGGAGGGCTCTCTGACGAGGAACGAACAAGCAACTCCCGGCGTTGCCGTTGAAGAGTCCGCATTGCCTGCCCGACCAGCCCCTCTCCGACGCTGATCATCTGTTCGACCTGAAGCTCCGCCGGAGGCTCACCTGAATCAGCGCGAAGATACGCCTCAGTGCGATTGTTTTCAATCAGATAAAGGGCAACATAATCGAGCTGAAAACGCTCACGGATCAGCCTCACAGACTGCTCAATCAGATTTTGCGGATCAAGGTGGGAGCTGGCAACCCGCATGACCTCGGCTGCTGCCTGCAGATCACGGGTGCGGTTAGCAACCTGCTGCCGCAGGTCTTTGGAATATTGTGCCAGCAGGCTCTCCTTTTCCTTATGATAATTGAGCTTTTTCTTCAACTCTTCAGGGGAAATCTGCAAATCAGCTAACATACGTCCGTAACGCTGCGCCAGACCTTCCTGTTCCTAGGCGGAGAAGAACCTGGCCTGCTGCAGCACCCTGTAAGCAGCAGCGGTGCCGATATGACCGGCCAGAATCCGTTCAGCCTGACGTAGCAGTTCCGCCAGACCAGCCACCGAAATATGATCCTGCTGTATTGACAGGCAACGCTGTGTCAAGCCATCGAGCAGCCGGATTGTTTCATCTCTCGACAGGTAAGTCGAAACGATCTGCTCCAGTTTCTGCCGTTTTTCTCGCCAATCGACCAGGGTCTCCTCATCTCCCCAACGGGAACGCTCATCACGCAGCTGCAGAATCTTGTTGAAACTCTCGGCCAGACGCTGTTCGTCCTGGCTCGCACTACTCAGCAAGGACCCAAACACCAACAGGCCGATGTTTGCCAGCATGCTCCAGAAAACAGTGTGCACCAGTGCCGGCAGTCGAGTCAGACCGAACAAACCTTCTGGCCGCAGCCAGCTGATTCCCCAGGGCCCCTGTTCAACCAGACCGGTGGGAATCCAGCCGCTGGCAACAAATGAAGGGAGGAGCATGGTGTAGATCCAGATAAAAAAACCGGCACAAAGCCCAAGCATGGCACCATTTCGGTTGGCCCGCGGCCAGAACAATCCAGCAAGAATCACCGGTGCGAACTGCAGTACCGCAGCAAAAGAAATCAGTCCCATATTGACCAGGGTGTGCGAATCACCGATGCCGCGCTGAACCAGGTAGCTCATCACCAGGATCCCGGCAATGGTCAGCCAACGGGCCTGCAGCAAACGCCGCCGGAGTGAACGCAAGGGTTTGATCGCTTCGATCAGCGGTAGTAGCAGATGATTGGAAACCATGGTGGCATTGGCCATCGAACTGACGATAATCATGCCGGTGGCGGCGGAGAACCCCCCGATAAAGACAAGCAGACTGAGCCAACCAGGGCCATGCTGCAGCGGCAGCAGCAGCACGAAACTATCGGCCTGGCTCGGAGAGTAGCCGAGCAGCAACCCGCCGTAGGCAATCGGTACGACAAACAGGTTGATCAACAGCATATAGAGCGGAAAGAGCCACATGGCGGTACGGATTTGGTTATCATCCGTATTTTCGACCACGGCGACATGGAACTGGCGCGGTAGAAACAGGATCGCCGAGGCGGCCAGTAACAATAGAGTAAACCAGTTCAGGTAGGCATTGACATCTTTGGGTCTCCCGCTGAAGGGGGCACCGAGCGAACTGGCTGCCAATTGCTGCGAGATATCGCCGAAACCGTTAAACAGCCCGTAAGTAACAAACAACCCGGCGGCCAGAAAAGCAAACAGTTTCACCAGACACTCGATCGCCAGGGCAGTCATCATCCCCTCATGTCGCTCCGCCTGATCAAGGCGACGGGCACCGAAAATAATGGTGAACAGGGTCATCAGGGCCACCACCAGCGTACCGATATGCTCACGCGCCCAGGATGAACCTTCGGCAGCAGCGGTCATGGCGTCGAAGCTGCTGATAACCGCTTTGAGCTGCAAAGCAATATAAGGGGTTCTACCGACCAGCGCCAGCAAAGTTGCCAACGCGGCGATTCGCTGCGACTTTCCGTACCGTGCCGAAATAAAATCAGCAATACTGGTGACCCGGTAGCGATGTTTGATCCACGCCAGTTTGCGCAGGAGAAGCCACCAGACGATAATACTGAGGGTCGGCCCGAGATAAATGGCCAGAAAAGACATGCCGGAGTGGGCCGCTTTGCCGACACTGCCGTAAAAGGTCCAGGACGTACAGTAAACGGCCAGTGATAGCGCGTAAATCAGCGGATGACCTGACAACCGGCGGCGCAACCGCGCGTTGCGTTCAACCAGGATGGCGAACAGAAACAACAGGGCAACATAACCACAGATAAATAACAGCAGAAACTGAGGACTACGCATGCTCACTCTCCTCGGTTTCTGCTGATTCTGTCGAACGGTCAGGCTTCCGGCGTTCCTGACTGAGGCGCAACAGGGCGATGACAGCCCCCCAGGGGACAAACAATGCCAGTAAGGTCATCAGCATCGAATCGAGGCTGGCAAACAGCTGGTAGGAGAAACAGAGCAGCGCCAGAACCAGCAACAGACCGGTGAATTCCCGGCTGTGCAGCAACGTCTGCCACGCGGAACCGACTGATTTCAAGTCACTTCTCCCTTTTATTACCGGCGCTTAAAAGCTCATGGGCCCCCTGAAAGCTCTCCCCTTCCTCTTCGATGACCTGCAACATGAAAGGACAATCAAGGCACTCGGCCATTTTGTCGGCGTACTCCCCTTGTAACTGACCGCGACAGAGAGTCTGTGCCACGACCCAGCAACAACGACCGGCATTCTGCCCCCCATTAACACCGGTAAACTGTGAAGGTCCACAAGCTGGACAAACCCCCAGTTCTTCAACTTTGTCCCCACCAGGCTGCCGACCGCACTGGCGAAACTCCCAGCAATTGATTTTCTTCATTCAAAACACCTGCGGTTTAATGCATAAAACAATGCACACTATCTAATTAATAACAGGTTCTAACAAACCGTCAACTCATCTGCAGTATCGATTGTGAACTGATGGTGGATTATGGGGGAGAAGAGTTCGAGTTAGCCATTGACCTTGCGCAAAGCCATTTGCTAAATTCAGCAACGTTTTCACGATCCGTTGTTCAGCTTCTACCCCCGTCACATATCATCGGAGTCCACAAAGAACTATGCGTATTCTATCCGGCATTCAACCCTCCGGCGCCCTGCACCTGGGCAACTATTTCGGCATGATGCAGAAGATGATCGCCTACCAGGAGCAGGAAGAACTCTTCTGCTTTATCGCCAACTATCATGCCCAGACTTCGCTCAGTGATGGCAAAGTCCTGGCCACCGGCACCCTTGAAGCCGCTGCCAGCTTTCTGGCCCTGGGCCTGGATCCACAGAAGAGTATTTTCTGGGTCCAGTCCGACCTGCCCGAGGTTCAGGAACTGGCCTGGTTGTTATCGAATTTCACGCCGATGGGTCTATTGGAACGCTGTCACAGCTACAAGGACAAGGTCATCCAGGGAATCAAACCGAACCACGGGCTTTTCGCCTATCCGGTGCTGATGACTGCCGACATTCTGTTGTTTCAGAGCGAAAAGGTCCCGGTCGGCAAGGATCAGAAACAGCACCTGGAGGTTGCGCGGGATATCGCGATCAAATTCAACAATGAATATGGTGAGGTTTTCACCCTTCCCGAACCCGAGATCGACGGCGAGGTCGCAACGGTTCCCGGACTCGACGGACGCAAGATGAGTAAAAGCTACGGCAACACCATTGATCTGTTTCAAAGCGACAAGGCCCTGCGTAAACAGGTGATGCGAATTGTCACAGATCCGACCCCGGTGGAAGAGGCCAAGAATCCCGACAACTGCAACCTGTTTCAAATTTACAGCCTCTTTCTCGATGCCGATGGTCGTGATGCACTACGACAACGCTACCTCACTCCGGGACTGCGCTACGGTGATGTCAAACAGGAACTGTATGAAAAAATGCGCGACTTTTTTGCCCCGTTTCGTGAGAAACGCGAGGAACTGCTTGCCAATCCAGACGGTTTACGCGAGATCCTGGCCTTCGGTGCAGAAAAGGCCCGGCGAGTTGCATTTAAAACCATGCGCAAAGTGCGTAAAAAAAGTGGTCTGAACTATTGAAGGGAAATTGCAGGGACTCACAGATGTGGCTGAAGCCTGTCGGTTAAAATCTCTGTTATACTGACCTCTCCAGTGGCCTGTCTGACGACACAGGTTGCGGGCAGCAAGGAGGTACCGATGACCGTCTATCGCCAATGGTTCTGCAGCTGTGACGGAATCCCTCGCCAGCTGGACAGCGAGATTCTATACGGCGAGGAAGCAGCTGAACCGGCCTGTGAACACTGCGGCGCAACCCCTTCATCCGATCCGAAACAAACGATCAGCTTCCGTGATCAGGAGGAGTGGGATGATTAACTACAAGAGGATTCTTCGTTCGGGACCGCATCCTCGCGGGTAAAAAAGATAAAAGCCATCCCTGGTCGCCGGTTTCCTTCGCGCATCGCAAACTGCAAGGAGTCGAAACGCCAGCCCTGTAGAGTCCACTGGTTGAGTAAGGCTTCAAGTTTTTCATCCGTCACTTCGCTGGTTTCAACAACCTTGTAAATCATTCCGACAATCCCTTTCATCACCCGGAGAAAATGCAAGGACAAATCCACAGTTACCGTTTTGGTCTGCACCTCACCCCAGGTGAAATCACATCCTACTATCAGGGGAAAGCCCGCGACGTCTGTGTACAGGCCGACAACGGCCAGCGGCTGCGCTTTGCCGCCCGTCATCTGCGCCCCTTCATTTCCGCCGCCGGCATCCATGGTCGTTTCTTACTGACGATTGACGAAAATAACCGTTTTAAATCGCTGCAAAGAATTTCCTGATCATATTTAACCCAAATATTTCCGTTCCTTAACGCCGAAATAAAAAAAGACAAAAAACCGCTTGCTTATATCTGACCACTTTGGTAAGGTTTCAACAAGGCAACAACAACATTTGGCGCACCTGGCATCCCTCCTGGCTGGTGCGCCTATTTTTTTGTTTTTTACGGAGCAATCCTCTTTCTCCGCAACATATCACCAGCCTCGGCCCACGCGGGAAGACAATCAAACCTGACCGTTGAGTTCGGCTGGGCAACATCCAGTTCCTTACCGTCAAGATCACAGAGAGCCGTGACCTTTATCATGGCCCTTCTCATCCGGGGACCGATCACCTCCAATTCATCTCCGGGAAAAAACCGGTTACGACCTTCAACATAGAGTCCATTTTCGTCATCACAGACCAGACCGACAAAATCATGGCTACGCAGATACCCTGTATCCTCAGCATGAATCTGGGCGTCCTCACGACCAAAAAGAAACCCGTTACCGTAAGGACGATGACTGACAGTATCAAGTTCCCGGCGCCAGCGTGGATCAATCTCTCGCTCACCGACAACCAACCGATCAAGCGCATGCCGGTAGACATCGGTGGTCACGGCAACGTAGTAGATTCCCTTCATCCGGCCCTCTATCTTGAAGCTGCTCACTCCGGCGGCAGCCAGCTGGCCAAGGTTCTCCACCAGACAGAGGTCTCGACTGTTAAACAGATAAGTGCCGCGCTGATCCTCTTCAACCGTCATCACTTCACCGGGCCGCATCTCTTCAACCAAAGTGTAATTCCAGCGGCAGGGCTGAGCGCAGTCCCCGCGATTGGCACTTCTCCCGGCCAAGGCGGCTGAAATCAGGCAGCGCCCCGAATGTGCGACGCACATGGCACCATGGACAAAAGCTTCCAACTCCAGTTCAGGAACGGTCTGAAATGCCGAAATATCTTCCAGCGTCAGTTCACGGGCCAGATTAATCCGTCCGGCTCCGGCCTGTCGCCAGAAAAGGCCGGCTGCGGGATTACAGGTATTCGCCTGGGTCGATAGGTGAATGGCCCGTTGTGGATCAACGCGCCGCACGCAGGCCAGAACCCCGGCATCGGCAACGATATAAGCATCGAGATCAAGAGGTTTCAGCTCCTCAAGCAGATCTTCAAGAGCAGAAAATTCAGCGGCCCGCAAACTGGCGTTAAGCGTTAAATAGAGTCTGACTCCTGCAGCACGAGTCGATTGGCGTGCTTCCCGCAATTGCTCGAAACTGAAGTTACCGGCACGTGCCCGCAAACCGAAATCGGTTCCGGCAAGATAGATTGCATCGGCACCATAGCGGATAGCGGTTTTAAGCTTGTCCGGATCACCGGCCGGAACCAGCAGTTCAAACGGTTTATCGATTCTGTTCATCTTGTCCATTTATCCTCTGTGCAGCCTGATTTGGCGGCCAAGGATAACACAGCCATCAGCAGAAGGTGTAGAGTCCATCGTGCTGCCCGAGTGCGAAAAACTTGACAACCTCTTAATAACCCTATAATTTTTACGAGATTAACAAGAACCTATGGATTAATATGAAAAGACTGAGAAAAGCCCATTGCACGACAAGCGCGTTCATCATCTTGACAGCACTGACACTGCTGGCTACCGGTTGCGCCCCTCCGCCGGCAGCAAATGAGCTGCAACAGCGTATCGAGCAATTAATGCAGATTCAACAACAACAGGCCGGACAGCTGGAAGAACTGCAGCAACAGCTGGCCAGGCTGCAGAACCTGCCGACAGCGACGCCGAATATTGAGACACTGATTGCGGCCGACAACACAGCGCCGGAAGAACAATCGGCTTTGACCGCACCACAGGCAGTAAATGTTGCCCCCTCGGCCGCAGAAATTGCCGAACTGTCCGAAGCGGCCAGCCTCTACCTGGAGGCCTTTGCCGCCATAGCGACCGGGCAGATGGTCGAAGCGGAAACAGGCTTTCGTTCATTTATTACGCGCTATCCCGATCATGAGTATGTCGGCAACGCCAACTACTCGATGGCAGAGGCCTTGCTGGCACAACAAAAACCGAAACGGGCCGAGACCATCTTGCTCGGAATCATCGACAGCCCGAAACAACAGAATAAAGCTCCGGCAGCTATGGCGCGACTGGCTCAGTATTACCGCGAAAGCGGTGCCCGGAACAACGCCACCGCAATGCTGCAGATGTTGAGCACTCACTTTCCGGAAAGTCCGGAACTGAAACGACTCATGCGGAGCACAGAGCCCCGTTGATAAAATCTGGCATACAGAGGGAGCCCATGAATAAACTGATCCGCTTATGGCTATTGCTGCTGTTCCTGTTGATGGTTAGCCTGCCGTCGGTGACGGCTTTTGCCGCGGAGACCCGCAGCTATACCATCAAGCAAGGGGACACACTCTGGGGGATTTCCGAGCGTTTCGTCAAGGACCCCTATTACTGGCCGAATCTCTGGGCCAACAACCCCGACATTACCAATCCGCACCTGATCTACCCCGGGCAGAAAGTCCGGCTCTATAACGGTCGAATCGAACTGATTCCTGAATATCCCGGGACACAAAAAAACACGCAGGAAGTCAAGACAGCGCCAGAAGTCGCAACTCCGGTTGTCGTTGAAACTCCGGCACCAGTCCCCGAAGAACCGGTAACTGAACCGGAACCAGAAGAAAAGGTCACCACCCTCAAGGCCTCCGGCAGCGGCGATGGTTTCATCAAAACGGATGAAGAGCCCTTGGGAACCCTGGTTGACTCAGTCGACGCACGTGTTCTCCTGACCAGGAATGATCTGGTCTTCCTCAAGATGAAGAACCCGGAACAAGTCAAGATCGGCGATACCTACAGCCTGTTTGGTCGCGGACCACAGGTTGTTCATCCCCTGACCAAAAAAGCATTCGGGACCATGATGTATGATCTCGGATTTGTCCAGGTCACGGCAATTAAAGGCAAGACCATCGTCGGCAGAATTGGCAACGTCTATCGCGAAATCGAGCGCGGCGCAGAACTTTTTGAATATATTGAGCCCCCGCTCGAAATTGAACTTAAAGAGGCCGAAGGTGAACTGGCCGGCCACATCGTTTCCGGACAACAGCGCAAGATGACCCAGGGACAAAATGATATCGTCTACATTGACCTCGGCCTCGACAACGGCTTGCAGGTTGGAAATATTCTCTACATATCGCGCCCACGACAAGCGACCCGACTGGCAGCCAAGGGCAAAGACCTGCTGCAGCTGCCTGACGATCTGCTGGGGGCCGCTGTAGTTGTCGACGCACGGAACCAGAGTGCTGCGGCATTAATTTTCAAAAGCAGCGCCGAGATGCATATCGGTGATCAGGTGATGGCCGCGTCTCGCTAGGGCGCAAAGAAGAAAAAATAAGATGATAAAGGGATTTGGCACGCGCTGCCGGTCCCTTTTTCATTGGCCTGTCAACCAGCTGTGAGGAGGGGGAATGGATCAGGAGAAAAGCAGTCTTTTCCGGCTGCATATGTCACCGGGAATGGGCCGTGCGGCTCTGTTCAAGCTGAAAAAAACCTTTGGCGACTTCGCCACCGCACTGATTGCCACACCCGAGGACAGGGTGAGGCTGGCCCAACTGACACCAGGTCAGGCTCACAGCGTTCTGGCTGCAGACGCCCCCGACCTGAGACAGGGCTTTGATTCTCTGGCTGAACATTCGGTCAGTCTGATTTCATACTGGGATGACGATTACCCGGAGTGTCTGCGTTACATACACGACCCTCCGGCACTGCTCTATCTGCGCGGCCATCTGCCGCAAGGCAAGTCTTTTGCGGTTGTCGGCTCACGCCGTGCGACGGCACAGGGGCTGCGTCTGACCGCAGAGATTGCGGCCGAACTGGCGGCCCGCGGGATAACCATCATCAGTGGCCTGGCACGCGGCATCGACACGGCCGCCCATCGCGGAGCTCTGGATGCTGGCGGGCCGACCCTCGCGGTTCTCGGTTGTGGCGTCGACCGGATTTATCCACCGGAAAACAATCGCCTCTTTCATCGGATTCTTGAAAACAATGCCATTATCTCCGAGTATCCACCGGGCACGCCACCACTGGCCGGACACTTTCCCGGTCGCAACCGGATTATCAGTGGATTGTCGCGCGGGGTTCTGATCGTCGAAGCCGCCAAAGGCAGTGGCTCTCTGATTACCGGTGACTTTGCGCTCGAACAGGGCCGCGAACTTTTTGCCGTTCCAGGCGCAGTGAAAAGTTTTGCCAGTTACGGGCCCAACCGCCTGATCAAGGACGGAGCCCAGGTCGTGACCGAAGCCGATGATATTCTGCAGGCTCTCTGGCCGACCCTGCCCTCCCGCAGTGAACAGAACACCGTCGAATCCTTTGCCGCGACTCTCGACGGAGCCGCACTCAGGCTTTACCAGAACCTTGATTTCAACCCGAAACATGGCGATGATCTCGGTCGCGCCTGCAGCTTGACTCCAATGGAGGTTTCCGCTATTTTACTCGACCTAGAACTCCGGGGCGGGGTTCAGGCATTGCCTGGCGGGCGTTATATCCGCAGTCGCTAGGTCTTTTAGACCTGCGAGCCGCCCTCTTCCCGGATAACTGCATGAAGTCGATCTGGAGGTCACTTGCGCGAGCGGGTTCTGGCAATCGTTAACCTGATAGCCAAATATGTACTGGGAGCAGAGGGTGCTCCGATCAGCGAGCAGGAGCTGGTTGCCGAACTGATGGCTGAAGGGTTCGACGCCCAGGAGATCAACGACGCTTTTTCCTGGATGGAGTCGACGGCCCTTGAGCATCCGAAATCACTGGATCGCACCAGTTTCTGCACACCTGCTGCGACAATGCGCATCTTCACTGCCGAAGAATGTCGTCTCATCGAAACCGAGGCCCGGGGTTTTCTGGTCCGGTTACGCAGTATGGGCCTGATCAACGATGAGATTGAGGAAGAACTGATTGATCGGATCATCAGTGCCGCAGACGAACCGGTCAACCTGCAGGAAATAAAAATCATTACCGCCTTGACGCTGCTGGCCAGAAACAGCAACCAGTGGCAGCGTGAGATAGACTGCATGATGACTGAAGACTGGGCGCGTATATATCATTAGCATTATGATTCCGGGCTGCATTATGCAGCCCTTTTAGGTTCCGGGGACAGCCTCTGCTCCCGGCGAGAGGACAGCCTTATGGCTCAATCACTGGTAATCGTCGAATCACCGGCCAAAGCGAAGACCATAGAAAAATTTCTCGGCAAAGGGTACAAGGTCCTGGCCTCGTACGGGCACGTTCGCGCCCTGCCGAGCAAACAGGGATCGGTCGACATCGAACAGGACTTTCGTCCCAAATACCATGTCCTCCCCGAGAGTAAAAAACATATAGCGCTCCTGAAAAAAGAGCTGGCCCTCTGTGATGAACTGATCCTCGCAACTGACCTCGACCGCGAGGGAGAAGCAATCGCCTGGCATCTGCTCGAAGCCCTGGGAATTGATGAGGGTGCCGACAAACCGAAGGTCAAACGCGTGACCTTTCACGAAATCACCAAGTCGGCGATCGATGCGGCCATGGCCGAGCCGCGTGCCATAGCACGTGATCTGGTTGATGCTCAGCAGGCGCGCTCAATTCTTGATTATCTGGTCGGTTTCAATCTTTCACCCTTTTTGTGGAAGAAAATCCACTATGGCCTTTCCGCCGGACGCGTGCAATCGGTCGCATTACGGATGATCTGTGAACGCGAAGCCGAAATTGAGGCCTTTGATCCGCGTGAGTTCTGGAGTATCGAGGCCGACCTGACCAATGGCAACAAGGAGCTGCTCCACGCCCACCTGCACAGTAAGGAGGGCAAAAAACTCGACAAGTTTGCCCTGCCCACCGAACAGGATGCCAAGGCGGTTCTGAACGATCTGCAACACGCCGCGTGGAATATTGCCAAGCTCGAAAAGAAACAACGTAAACGCAACCCGGCACCACCCTTTACCACCAGCACCCTGCAACAGGAAGCGAGTCGTAAACTCGGGTTCTCTGCGCGTAAAACCATGACCGTTGCGCAGAAACTCTACGAAGGAATTGCGGTCGATGACGGCACCCACGGCTTGATCACCTATATGCGGACTGACTCGGTTGCCCTCTCAACCGTTGCGACCAGTGAGGCGCATGAAGTGATCTGCAAGCTCTACGGCAAGGAATTCGCGCTTGATCAGCCCAGAACCTTTCGCAACAAGAGCAAAAACGCCCAGGAAGCTCACGAAGCAATCCGCCCGACCGAGGTGGTGCGCACCCCGGATTCACTCAAGCCCTACCTCTCTTCCGACCAGTTACGTCTTTATCAGCTGATCTGGAAACGGACCGTCGCTTCACAAATGGCCCAGGCAATATTTGATGCCACAACCGTTGATATCGCCGCCGGCGAAAAATACACTTTTCGCGCCAGCGGTCAGGTGATCCGTTTTGCCGGTTTTATGGCCCTGTATATCGAGGGTACCGATAACGGCGACGACGAGAACAAGGAAGGGCTGCTTCCGGCCCTGCAGGAAGGGGAAGCTCTCGACGTCCAGCAATTGGTTCCGGACCAGCACTTCACCCAGCCGCCGCCACGTTTTACTGAGGCAAGCCTGGTGAAATCACTCGAAGAATACGGTATCGGTCGTCCATCAACCTATGCCAGCATCATGAATACCCTGGTGACCCGCAAGTATGTCCGACTGGAAAAACGCACCTTCTTCCCCGAGGATGTCGGCAAGGTGGTCGCCAAACTGCTGACTGACCATTTCAGTCGTTACGTTGATTACGAATTTACCGCCAGTCTTGAAGAAGAACTTGATGCTATCTCACGTGGTGAGAAACAATGGATCCCGGCAGTCAAACAATTCTGGGAACCCTTTATCGAACTGCTGCAGATCAAGGATAAAGAGGTCAAAAAGTCCGACGTCACCACCGAGAAGACGGACAAGATCTGCTCAGATTGCGGCAAGGAGCTGGTGATCAAACTGGGCCGTGCCGGACGTTTCCTGGCCTGTAGTGGCTTTCCTGACTGTCGCCACACCGAACCGCTTAATGCCGATGGTCAACCTGCGGAAGAACCGGTCCTCACCGACGAAAAGTGCGAGAAATGCGGAGCCCTGATGCAGATCAAACAGGGACGTTACGGCAAATTTCTCGGCTGCAGCGCCTACCCCGAGTGCAAGAACATCCAGCCGCTCGAAAAACCGAAGGCGCTCGACATCAAGTGCCCGCAGTGCAATGAGGGGGAAATGATGGAGAAGAAGAGCCGCTACGGCAAGATCTTCTACTCCTGCAACCGCTACCCCAAATGCAAATACGCGCTATGGAATCCGCCCAAAGCCGAAAGCTGTCCCAAGTGCAGCTGGCCGCTGACCGAGATCAAGACCACCAAACGCTGGGGGACGGTGCAGCGCTGCCCACAGGAAGGCTGCGGCTGGGAGAAAGAACTGATCCCGCCGGAGAAAAAACCGGCAGCCAAAAAAACCACCGCCAAGAAAACTGCGGCGAAGAAGGCACCGGCGAAAAAAACGGCCGTGAAGAAAAAAACCCCCAAGAAGACCGCAACCAAAAAGAGTCCCCAAAAGGACGCCTGATCCGGGTCAACATCCTCGGTAGCGACCGGTCGGACCTTACAGGTTCGACCGGTTTCGTGTTTATACCTCAACAGGAGTATGCAATGAAGGTCAGCATCATCGGTGCAGGTCTGGCAGGTTGTGAAGCCGCCTGGCAACTGGCCCGTTTCGGGCTGGATGTCCGACTCTACGAAATGAAACCGCAACGCTTCTCCCCCGCCCACCAGTCGGAACAGCTGGCCGAACTGGTCTGCTCCAACAGTCTGCGCGGAGCCGGAATGAACAACGCGGTCGGCTGTCTCAAAGAGGAATTGCGCAGAATCGGTGCGCTGTTTATCGAAGCGGCTGATGCGACGGCCGTTCCGGCCGGAGGTGCCCTGGCAGTTGATCGGGATGAGTTTTCCCGTTACATCAGCGAAAAGATCGCCGCGGCACCACAGATTGAACTGGTTCGCCAGGAGGTTTGCGAGCTTCCGGCTGACGGTCCGGTCATTCTCGCCTCGGGACCATTGACTTCGGATGTCCTGTCGCAGCAACTGGCGCAGCTTATCGGCACGGAACACCTCTACTTCTATGATGCCATCGCCCCGATTGTCGAAGCCGATTCGATCAATTTTGATATTGTCTGGCGTGCCTCCCGTTACGACAAGGGCGGCGCTGACTATATCAACTGCCCGCTCGATCAGGAGCAATACAATCAGTTTATTGCAGACCTGCTCAAAGCAGACAAGGTTGCCGGACGTGAGTTCGAAAAACTGATCCACTTCGAGGGCTGTATGCCAATTGAAGAGATGGCCGCCCGCGGTGTTCAAACCCTGGCCTTCGGCCCGATGAAACCAGTCGGCCTGCCCGATCCGCGTACTGGCAGGATTCCCCATGCCGTGATCCAGTTGCGTCAGGATAACCGCCACGCCAGTCTTTACAATCTGGTCGGCTTCCAGACCCGCCTGATCTACCCCGAGCAAGAACGGATTTTCCGCAAAATCCCCGGCCTGGAGAATGCCCGTTTCGCCCGTCTCGGCAGTATGCACCGCAACACCTTTGTTAATGCTCCGAACGCACTCAATCATCGTTTGCAACTTAAGTCTGCTCCCCATATCACCCTGGCCGGACAGCTCAGCGGCGTCGAGGGCTATGTCGAGTCAGCTGCCTGCGGCCTGCTTGCAGGGCTCTTTGTCGCCGGAGAGCAGCGGGGGCATAAGGTCCCGGCACCACCAGCAGTCACGGCACTGGGCGCCCTGCTCAATCATCTGCAGACAGCCGACGCGGATAATTTTCAACCGATGAATGTCAACTACGGTCTTTTCCCGCCGCTTGAGGGCCGCAAAATGAAACGGGCTGACCGCCGGTTAGCAATGGCCGCCCGTGCCCTTGATGCTCTGCCTGACTGGTGGACGCGAATCAGGGAAAACAGGGATAAAGATGAAAGGATTTGTTCCTCATGAATAATAAAATCATCCTCGCGTCCGCTTCTCCTCGCCGCAAAGAGTTGCTGCGCCAGGTCGGCTTTGACTTTGAAGTGATACCCAGTCGCGCCGAAGAACATGAAATTACAGGAGAAAGCCCGCAAGAGCATGTCATTCGTCTCAGCCTGGAGAAAGCCCGCGAGGTTTCAACCCGCGACGACATAGATGGTCGCTGGGTCATCGGCAGTGACACCATCGTGCTGCGCGATGAACAGATTCTCGGCAAACCGGAAAATGACGAAGAGGCCGCGCGGATGCTGCGTTCTCTTTCGGGACGCACCCATCAGGTTCTCTCCGGCTACGCCATCCTTGACCGGAGAACCGGAGAAAACCGTAGCGCTGCGGTTACCACCCGGGTCAGTTTTCGTTCGTTGACAGATGCTGAAATCTCGGGCTACATTGCCAGTGGCGAACCGGCAGACAAAGCCGGTGCTTACGCCATTCAGGGGCTGGGTGCCTTCATGGTCAGCCGCATTGAAGGCAGCTACAGCAATGTCGTCGGACTGCCGCTGTGCGAAGTTGTTCAGGCGCTGGAAATTCTGGGCGCACCGGTCCCTGTGCTGCAACAACGCTCCTGAAACAGGAAAACATGATGAGTTCTATTGCCGCCAATCTTGATCTGGTCCGCCAGCAGATCGAAACCGCCTGTCTGAATTGCGGCCGTGACCCACAGAACGTGCGTCTAATTGCAGTCAGCAAAAAAAAACCGGCAGCGGCTCTTGCAGCGGCCCATGCGGCAGGTCAAAAACTCTTCGGCGAAAGCTATGTTCAGGAATTCAGGCAGAAACATGAAGAACTGGAGCTACCGCTTGAGTGGCACTTTATCGGCGGGCTGCAGAGCAACAAGGTTAAATACCTGCGCGACAAAACAACGCTGATTCACTCGGTCGACCGTTACTCCCTGGCGCGCGAAATCAGCCGGCAATGGGGAAAAATCAACCAGACAGCTGCTATCCTGCTGCAATTCAACCTGGGTGGAGAAGCAACAAAAAGCGGCGCCGATGAAGCCGAGGCTCTGGAGCTGGCAAAACAGGTTTCTGCCCTGCCCAACCTGCAGGTGCGCGGACTGATGACCCTGCCCCCCTACTGTGAAGACCCGGAAGAGGTCCGACCCTACTTCCGTCGTTTACGCCTGTTGGCCGACAGGCTAAGGGCTGTCGACCTTCCGAATCTGACCCTCGAAGAACTGTCGATGGGCATGAGTCACGATTTTCGGATCGCGATTGAAGAGGGGGCCACCCTGGTGAGAGTCGGCACCGCCATCTTCGGCGCACGCGACTGACCCTCAATGTCTGCTTTTTCTTCCCTGCTGGTCACAGGATGACTGAACCAGCCCCATTACGCTATCGCGAGATCGCGCTCTTTTTCTTTCCACTGCTGCTCAACATCCAGTTGATGAGCATTTCGCACACCATCATTAACGGTGCCCTGGCCAGACTCGATGACTATGTCACCGCCCTGGCCGGAATGTCGGTCGCGCTGGTGGTTCACCTGTTTATCGCCTCGCCCTCCTATCAGAATCACACCGTTACCATCGCCATGGTTCGTGGACCTCGTTCGCTGCGCAGTGTGGTGATTTTTGTCGCCCTGGTCGCCGGTTACGTCTCGTTGATGCTCGGTCTGGTTGCATTTACCGGACTTGGAAATCTGGTGTTGATTGACCTCCTTGGTGCTCCACCTGAAATCGCCGCTGCCGCTCGCGAGGCGTTGCAACTGCTTGCTCTGTTGCCTTTTTTCACCGGACTGCGTGGCCTGTTTCAGGGTCTGGTCATTCAATCTCGGAAAACAACCCTGGTTTCTGTTGCCACCGGAGTCCGGGTAGTCGCACTCTTCGGTTTTCTGGCCACCGGCAGCAACTGGTTCGCCGGCGCCCAACTCGGAGCCTTTGCCCTGGTCAGTTGTGTCATGACCGAAACCCTGGTCATGGCCCTGTTTGCATGGCGGGTCCATCTGCCACTGACCGACAAGGAGACAGAAAAATCGACCGCAGAAATTTTGCGCTATGCTTTTCCCCTGGCCTACTCCTCCTGCCTGCAACAGACGATTCCGCTGTTGATCAATTCAATCCTCGGCCGCCTGCCCGATGCACCGCTGGCCCTGGCTGCTTTTGGCGTCATCCGCGGCTTTCTGTTTCTGCTGGCCGGCCCAATGCGTAACCTGCAACAGGTCTATCTGACCCTGGTCAATACACCTTTCTACTACCGGATCCTGCGCCGGTTCGCACTCATCGTCGGCCTGGGTCTAGGTCTGCTGGTCCTGCTGGTCGCCGGTCCCCTTGCACAACCGGTGCTGGGCCAACTGCTCGGTGTTGAATCGCAACTGCTTAACTATCTGCGTTGGCCTCTGGCGGCCTGTGCGCTTTTCCCGCTGCTCTATGCCGTCAGCAACCTGCTGCGCGGCTGGTTTGCCGGAGCCCACAAAACCGCCCTGCTCGGCTACTCAACATTCTTCAAAAGCGGGTTTCTGTTGCTGGCCTGGTGGCCGATTCTGACCTTCAGACCACCGGTGTCAGGTGCCGTCATCGGGATCGCCCTGCTCCTGAGTGCTGAAGCACTCGAAGCCCTTTATTTACGCTATCAACGTGATCGTCAACTTGCCCTGCGGGCGATAACGAACTCCGAAATCTGAATTCAAAAAAAATGGGCTCCGATCAACTCGGAGCCCATTTTTGCGCGCTTATGCAATCACCCCTATTGGACAGCCACTCCTTCCACGTATTTGGTGGTGACGCCGGTCGGCATGGTGCCGATATCGGTCGGGGTCGGCACCGTAAAATTAATATCAAGACTGGCCGCAGCTGCAGGATCTGGCGCTCCGCTCGGGGCCGAGCCGAGAATCGGCAGGATGACTCCAACCTCCAGTGGCTTGACATAATACTGCGTGCTGCTCGTACCGTCGGTCACCAGGGTTCCTTCCGGGATATTGACAACCTTGTTTTTGATATCATTGCTCAGGATAAATCCGCTCTTCTCCAGTTCCCAGCGCATGTCGGGCAGACCATGCATCCAGCCGTCGAACTGCAGGGAGAAGTTAAGCGCTCCTCCCCCGCCCATCGGAGTCAGGGCAATCGGATCGAGCATGATCGGGTCATCCAGATAAACATAATTGCTGCCGTTTAACAGGTAGGTGACACTCCCCCAGGTGCCCTGCTGATTGGGATCGGCATATTCCCAGTTGAATTGCAGCGGGCTGCTGTTTTGCAAAACTTCGTTGTCGCCGACATCATAAGCCTGCAGCCCCCATTTCCCCTCGGTAACAACATCCCCGGCATTCTTGTCATTATCATTGCTGCCGGGAACCTTGTAAACCAGCAACAGGTAATTCGGACTGGCGGGGTTCGCTTCTAATTCATAAGTCGAACGGGTGGAGGCATCTTCCCAGGCCGAGGCCAGGTAGGAAACCCCGGTCAGGAAACCGGCGGCGTTATCAGGGCGAGCGACCTGTTGCAACTCCATCGATACCTCGTAATCGCTCGCCGCATTGGTTCCGGCGATGCGTTTGACCACGAAGTTCACCCCTTTGTTGTTGATGTAGTATTCGGTGCCGACCGGAAAATCAAACTGGCCCAGATTGGTGGCGGCAAAGGTGGGCGTCCAGCTCTGCTGATCGAAGCTGGTCAGGTCCTTCTCTTCCCAGCCGGAGACACCGCCAGTGAAGACGCCAGTGTATTCGATATAGGTCGAACCGCTGATCCAGACCCAGATCTCCTCACCATCGGCCGACGGCGTATAGAGCGTCGAGGTTTTGGTCGGCGGCCAGCTGCTGTTATCGAGCACCTTCAACTGAGATCCGTCATACCAGTAATCGACATTGCCACCGCTGCCGCCGTTGGCCGCCGGGTCCCAACGGTTGATATTGATCTGTTTCCGATCGCTGTCGCTCCAGGTTAAAGCCCCCATACCGAAACCACTGGTCCCGCAGACATTCTGTCCGGCACCGCTATTGGCGGTTGGGTCCCACTGGCACTTTTCCCACCGGGAGTTGGCCTGGCTCCAACGTAGGGAGAAACCGTCTCCCATCCAGATTTCGACCGGGATATTCAACACCTGACTCAGATCCGCCGAAGTCATAATTCGCTTGCTCAAGCTTCCGTTGAAGGTTTTGGTGGTATAGGTCGGCGCAACACTGCCGTCCCAGACTTCCTTGGTCACGCTGGTACCGTCGGCCGGAGCGGCAGAATCCCCCGCCCAGAGTTGGTGACGTCCCTGCCATGCACCATAATAACCGTAGGAACCATCACTGTCGAAGATGACCGGAAAACCGAACTGCTTGACTTTTTCGACATCCTGGCCGCTGGTGGCGTCGAACAGACCGTAACTGTAATTAATCTCAACCGGGTTGGTACGATCCTTATAGATGATCGGATTGCTGCCTCCGGGATCAAGCGCCAGGGTATTGGCATCGTAGGCGTACTGAACGTCAACAGTCGGCAGGATCAGATCACTGGTGCAGGGACTCGGTCCGCCACCGGTGTCCCAGCAGTAACTCTGGTCGGCGATAGAGGCCTTGCCGACGCCGCTGAGGGTCGACTTGAGCATGATCGCCCTGGTCTGGTCAGTAATGGCAATCGGGCCGCCGCCGATATTTTCGCTCCGGGTGAAATCCTCCGACATGCTCAACTGGGTCTGACCGCCGACGATTTCCGCCTTGGCATAGAAGGTTCCGCCAAAACTTCCGCCGTTACCGATGTCGGCCAGAATGGTCCACTCGCCATAATTGAGGTAGCTGCCGTCAGCGGCCTGAGTCGGCGCGGTCGTGATGTCAACCTGGACCTTGACCGGCTCCTGATTGTCATCGATCCAGATCTTTATTCTATTGACGCCACCCACCATATCGGACTGAACAATCCATTCTTCCAGGGTTTTGGTTGACTTGCCGCCCTCATCATCAAACCAGGCAACAATCGCCTTGTAAGGACCGGCACCGACGTTGCCGGCATCGCCGTAATGCGTCTGAGCGGTCGCCTTAAGGATGGTTTCGATGATGCCGAATACCTCCAGGGTCGGCTCGTCAACATACTTGGCGGTCAGGGTTGTCTGGTAGTCAGAGTTGGACGGCAGGTTACCGACTGCGGCAGCCACCGCCCTGATCTGGGACGCCAGTGACGCTGAGGGGTTGCTGTTACTGGCCGAGATAGCCGAAACCTCCGTCGGCAGAGCAATTCCAAGACTCGCTGCTCCAGCAGCAGCATCAGTCCCTGAGCTACTGCCGCCACAACCCTGCAGCATCCCCGACAAGCCCAGCAGAACCATCAACAACGCCGCATTGATTCGTGATCTTCGCACCATAAGAACTCTCCTCTAATAGTCTTTTTGACAAGTTACTGACAATGGGGATGTCCAACAGCAAGGTGGGAAGGATCAGGACAGGAACATCTCCTTTTCTTTCATTGTCGGTCAAGTAAACCTAAGGCTTTCTAATAGTCAATAACAGAAAGCGTATTTTAATATTAAAATTCAAATCACCCCTATTACACCGACCGATCCTGACAACTCGCCATGCTTCATAATGGGACAAGACCACTCGCAGCGGACCGAGAAGACGAAGCGAAACCACAGTCCTCAGCTACCAGCAAGGCCACCAGCTTGCCCTGAAGCCTGTTCGCCGCTTAAAATGAAGCCATGGCCGCTAAAAAAAAACATCCCTGCCCCGATTGCAAGATGTGCCAGTGGTGTTCGGATGATCGCTGTCGACTCTGTTTGCGAACGGACTGCCGCAAGAAACTGAGCATCTCTGAACAGATTGCTGCCTATGAAGCTCTGAATACAGCTCAATCACAGAAAAAATGCACTGCACGCCCTGTTCAAATTGACAACAGAGCAAAGCCTTGAAATAATTGGACGATCTTTATTTGGAGGCAGTTCCAATGTTGCAGCAGTTCGCCCAGCTTCATCCGATTCTGCAGGCGTTGCTTGCAACGACCTTTACCTGGGGGATGACTGCCGCTGGCGCTGCTGTTGTTTTCGGCACCGGACGCGAAAACCGTAAGCTGCTTGACTGGATGCTTGGTTTTGCCGCCGGAGTCATGATTGCGGCCAGCTACTGGTCGCTGCTGGCACCGGCAATCGAGATGTCGGAAGCCAACGGTGTTGCAGGCTGGATTCCGGCAGCGATCGGATTTATGCTCGGCGGCATCTGTATGCGCCTGATAGACCGGATTCTGCCTCACCTCCACCTCGGATTTCCGACCAGTGAGGCAGAGGGAGTCAAAACCGGCTGGCACCGTAGTACCCTGCTGGTTTTGGCGATCACACTGCACAACATCCCTGAGGGCCTGGCCGTCGGTGTTGCCTTCGGTGCCGTGGCGGCAGACCTGCCGGCAGCAACCTTCGCCGGCGCAATTGCTCTGGCACTCGGCATCGGCATCCAGAATTTTCCCGAAGGAATTGCCGTTGCATTACCACTGCACCGTGAAGGCCTGTCGAAACTTAAAAGTTTCTGGTACGGTCAGCTCAGTGGTCTGGTCGAGATTGCTGCGGGCGTCCTTGGAGCGGCCGTTGTTCTTTACGCACAACCGATTCTGCCATACGCACTGGCCTTTGCTGCCGGAGCCATGATATTTGTCGTCGTCGAAGAAGTCATCCCCGAGGCCCAGCGCGGCAACAATACCGACCTGGCAACCATGGGTACCATGCTTGGTTTTACCGTCATGATGGTTCTTGATGTCGCCCTCGGCTGAAGGCAATCCGGGTCTGAAATATTATCAATTCGAGGAGGTCCAGAAAAATGTCGGAAGAGTATCTCGTCTGTCCGCGTTGCGGATGCCTGAAGTTCTATGCCCGGGGGGACGCTGGCACAATGATTTTTTTTCAGGTGAATTCCGACTGCTGGCCGGTTCCGACCGGGGTCAATGCTTCGGACCTGAGCCAGGCTGACTTTTCCCCGGTTCATTGTACCGCCTGTTCCTGGTCCGGCGAGATGAACGAGCTGGCTGCCGGAAAATGAACCGCCAAATAGCGACTGTTTTCCGTGGAGATGGGGATATCGCCGGACACGATCAGGCAGTCGTTACGTAAGACACCGAATATTCACCTGCACCTCTCCGACTGGGAAGGCATGATTTGTGCTGACTCTCATTAATAAATAGACCGAACGTCAGTGATGTCGGAGCGCTGCACGCTTGTTATTTTCACAAGAAGGGGCCGAAATGGCAAAGATACTGATTGCAGAAGACAGCGACACCGAACTGGCATATCTCCAGGAAGTGCTCAGAGAAACCGATCACGAATTGACTGTCACGCGTGACGGGCTTGAAGCCGAAGCCGCCGCCAAGGCAGGCGATTTCGATCTCATTATCCTCGACGTTATCATGCCGGGGAAAAATGGTTTTCAGGTCTGTCGAACCCTCAAGAAGGACCCTGCGCATAAGGACACACCGATTATCCTGCTGACCTCCAAATCGGAAAACAGCGACAAATTCTGGGGAATGAAACAGGGTGCCGACGAGTATATTACCAAGCCCTTTAACCCCGTAGATCTCCTGCTGGCGATTCGGCAACACATGCGCGTAAAATAACAGCGGAAAAAGACTGGCCGTCTACCTGACGAAAATTCCGGGTTCAGACAACTGAGGGAGGGAGCAATATGCTGAGAAATATGAGCATTCGCAAACGGCTGATGATCATCCTGATCATGGTCTACACCATCACCATGGTCGGCGCTATCGCAGGCGGTTATTATGTTCTCGACCGTGACGCGCAACTCGAAGCCAAGGAAAAAACCAGACTCTTTGCCACGATCATGTCAGCCAACCAGACGTTCATGGCGCGTAATGTCCGGCCCGAAATTATGGATCTGCTCCCTGACAGCTACCTCCCCGAAGCCTCGGTCGGAATCGTCATGATGAGCGAAACGGCAAAAATAATCGAAGAGGATTTCCCTGACTATCTCTTCAAGATTGCATCCCCGAACCCACTGAACAAGACGAACCGCTCCGACGCTTTCGAGAATTCGATCATCTCCGGATTCAACAATGGCGACTTCGAAGAATGGGAAGGCACGGTCAACAAGGCCGGGCGGCACTACTATGCCTCCGCCGTCCCGGTTGTGGCCCGCAAAAGCTGCATCTGGTGCCATGACACCCCGGAAGTCGCCAACCCTGAAATGGTTAAAAAATATGGCGACGATTCCGGTTACGGTTACGAGGTCGGCGATATTGTCGGCTGCCGTTTTGTTTATGTCCCGATGGCCGCAGCCGATAAGGTAACGATGAAAAAACTGGCCGGTTTCGCCGGCGGCATCAGCCTGCTCTTTCTGTTCGCGATGCTGGTCCTCGACCGGATCATCATCAGCACGCTGGTCAAGCCGATTGAAGGCCTGGTCGAAGTGGCTGAAGATATCAGTCGCGGCAAGATGGACCGTGAGTTTGAGGTCAAGGGGAACGATGAGATCAAGTTACTGGCCGATGCCTTCAACCGGATGAAGGTTTCGCTGGCCAAAGCGATGGATATCCTGCGCAAGTAACACCACTCCGATGAAGGATACCGTCTTTCACAGGCGACTCTTGAAAGAAAGACTGCATCAAGCAGAGGGATCAGGGCGACCAGGGCATTGTCAGCCAGGCGCTTGCTGCCGTGCCGCTGGTCTTCAGTGTTATTTCCCAAGATGTTTCTGCCACAGCAGGCCGCCGACAATCAGGACCAGGCCAAAGAATGTCGCCGGAAGGATCTCTTCTCCAACCAGAAAATGGATAAAAAAGAGCGACAGGAAGGGTGAAAGAAAGATCAGGCTGCCGATTCTGGCGGTATTATCCGTCTTGCGCAGGGCCAGCAACCAGAGAACGAAGCAGACGCCCATTTCAAAAAAACCGATATAAACAGCCCCCAGCAGACCCGGCAAGGGGGGCCAGATCAGTTCAGAAAAGAACAGGCAGTAGCCCAGGACAAAAGGAAAACTGCACAGAAAATTGACCAGCAATGCGACCACCGGGTCACGCTGATCGCGCGTGTTGAAAATCCAGTAAAGCGCCCAGACGACAGTGCTCGCCAGGGCCAGCAACACCCCGGTCCCATCGGTGAATTGCAGACTGAAAGGCCGACCCTCGGTCGCAATGATCACGACTCCGGCATAACTGAGCAGCAATGCTCCCAGTTCGGCAGTTCGCAGTTTCTGCCCCAACAACGGCACCGAAAGCAGTGCCAGGGTGATTGCCCAGGTGTAGTTCAGCGGCTGGGCCTGTTGAGCAGGAAGCAGATCATAGGCCTTCAGCAGAACCAGGTAATAGAGAAAGGGATTAAGCAGCCCGAGCAAGAGCGACATCGCATACTGACGCCGAGTACAGCGAAAAATCAGCCACAACCGGCCCTGTACCACCAGAATAGCCGCCAGCAGCAGAGTTGAAACTGACCCGGCATAGAGCAACAGTTGTACCGGATCAAGATAGCGCAGCGAAATCTTGAAGGCCGAGGCGATGGTCGACCAGAACAGGACAGCAATCAGCGCACAGAGATAAGCCTGCCCCTGTCGTGTCATCCCGTGCTCCTGGAAAACCGCCGCAGAAGACGGTCGGCGGGCAGGATCAGCAACAGCAATCCGGCAAAAATCAGGCTGATGCCGCTGAAAGCCTGCGGGGTCAACTGTTCTCCCAGCAGCAGAACACCAAGCAGCCCGGCGGTCATCGGTTCGGCCAGCGACAAAGTCACCACCGAAGCAACCTGGGCTTGTTGCAGACCGCGTACGAATAGCCAGTATGAAAGCGCCATGGTCGCCAGGCCCAGATGCAGAATCACAAGAACCGCCCGGGGCTGTGCAACCCAGGAAAGGTCCTTGCCGATCAGCAAGGGGGCCAGCAAAACCGCTCCCAGACAGACCACGACCGCCATCACCGCATTCGGAGCCTGTTTTTCGAGCAGCCCCTTGATCACCAGGGCATAACCCGCATAAGAGGCCCCGGCTCCGACTGCGAGCAAAATCCCCAACGGATCAACATTCAGGGCCGTCCCCCCCAGACTGAGCAAACTGCAACCGGAGATCGCCAGCAGGGTCGCAACCAGCCAGCGTCGTCCAGGCCGTTCGCCACGAAACAAATAGCCCAGCAACCCTCCGGCAATCGGGGCACTGCCGATACCGACAATGGTTCCGACTGCGACCCCGGTCTTACTGACGGCGACAAAAAAACAGACCTGATAGCTGGCCATAAAAAGCGCCGCCAGCAAGGTCGAACCAAAGCGCCAGTCGCTCAAGCGACCGAGTTCGGCACGGCTGTAAGCCAGAGCCAGCAACACAAATCCACCAACGGCCAGGCGTAAGAAACCGATGACCGTCGAATCAAAACCGACCGGGGCAAAAGACTGGGCGGTCCCGGTTGTCCCCCAGAGCAAGGCGGCACCAAGAATATAGAAAGTTCCAGAATTATTCTTCATCGGCAAATAACTTTATCTTTCGGATCAGACACAAAGCAGTTATCGACTGGAACAACTGACTGCCGCCGCAAAACCAGGCGACAGGGATAAACCATCCAGAGAATTGCCATCAGGCGTCCAACCACATAGGCCAGAGCAGCACAGAGTGCTCCGGACAAACTGCTATAGAGCAATAACAGGCTCAAAATTCCAAAAATTACTGCAGCTTCAACCATCGTTGCGGTCGAAACTGGTCGGGTCATCCGCCCGCCCATCAACAGGCCACGCTGGAAAGAGACGAGCACCGAACCAGCGGGCAAAAGTGCCATCAGGATCAGTGGCAAACGAGAGAAACGGGTCAGTTCGCTGTTCAGTCCAGCAACCTGCTGCAGCCAGAGGCTCGCCAGAGGAGTCAGGGCAATCAATAACAGAATCCCGCTGGCGCACAGGGCCAGGCCGTAAGCAAAGTTGCGGATCGGCCGGTAGCCACATAGATCCGGACCCAGCAGGGCAATCGCGACTTCCTGAAAGGACAGACCGATTGCACGAAAGATAAAGGTCAACGAACCCAGAACCGGCATCACTGCTAGTGATTCAAGGGGAAAACGGCCCTTACCGAGAAAGAAGATCACCAGCGGATGAACCCCCAGGGTGATAAAAGGGGTCAGCGCCAAAGGTAAATAGTAGCGCCAGAGTTGAGAAAAGGAGAGCACTTCACCCTGCTGCGGTGCGGTCAATACCTCTCTGACCGCCTGGCGCGACAGCAGATAGCTGGCCAGCAGTTCGGCAACCACCCCACAACTCAGGGCGATCCCGCCGAGCAGGGCTCCCTGCAGGGCGGAATAGCTAAAGAGCGCAAAAGCACAACCAGACATCCCCCGCAATCTGAAGACTGTCGCCAGTGCCACCTTGCGGGTCTGATTACTACGGATCAAAAGACCCTGATAGAAACGCCGCCAGCCGATCGCCGCCGGCCAGGGCAGCAGTGCCAGCAGCGCCCAGTGAGTCCGGGTTGCAATCTCGGGCGACAGCCCGATCAGTGTCTCCATCAGCAGCGTATAAGGCCCGGGCAGCAGAATCAGCACCAGGCCGAGGGTTATCAGAAGATTCAGCAGATGAGTAAAACTCCGTAGCCGCCGATAAGCCAGCGGATTCGATGCCAGCGCCGTTGAGGCACTCATCAACATGATGATCGGTGCCTCGGCGACCAGGGCAAAGGAGAAGGCGACGCCATAAGCGGCCAGGTTCAGCTCGGCATCGACCATCCGCGCAATAATGGCGGTCAGCAACGGGCCGTCGATCGCCATCAGCAACCAAGTCCCCAGCAGTGGTGACCAGAAACGAAAAATCCGTCCGAAGTTTAATTCTGCGGTCATGAACGACAAACCATAGACAAATACCCTTAAACAGTAGATTAAGTGTTCACTTATAGAAAAATGTTCATATCCTATGATCTAATATTGAGCGGCACAATAAATCAGAACTCAGCCCCCGACGCTCACATCCAGACCCTGAGCCGAGATTATTGCTACAGCCAGCTGCAGCTGCTCGTCATTCGGCGTCAACATTGCGGCAGTATCATACCGCTGTCCAAGTTTGAGAAATTTATTTTCTGCAACATCGTGAAACGGTAACAGACTGACCTTTGGTTGCCGTCCCGGGAGCTGTGCAACAAACCTGGCCAGCTGCTGCAGATTTTGCCGATCATCATTCACTCCGCCGATCAGCGGCACACGAATTTCAATCTGCGCTCCGATTGCAGCCAGGGAATGCAGGTTTTCGAGAATCGTCCGATTCTCGACGCCGGTGAATTTTTTATGCCGCACGGCATCCATCAATTTGAGATCGAAAAGGAAAAGCTCGGTCTGCTCGGCAACAGCCAGCAGATCCTCTGGCCTGCCATAGCCCGAAGTGTCAACCACCCGGTGAATCTGACGTTCGCCGCAAGCTGCAAGCAGGTCGAGCAACAAGGGCGTATGCAGCAAGGGTTCGCCGCCGGAGAAAGTGACTCCACCTCCCGACTGGTCAAAAAACGGAATTTCTTTTTCGATAATCCTGAGTAGTTCACGTTGACTGTAGAGTTGCCCCGAGATCTCGGTTGCACGCGACGGGCAGGCCGCGGCACAGATGCCGCACGACTGACAGCTGGCATCATCGGTCGCAATCCCGTCGGAGTTCAAGCGACAGGCCTGTTGCGGGCAAGCGTCAATACAGGCACCGCAACCGATGCATCTGACCAGGCTGTAGAGTTTCTGTGCTCGCGACGAAATACTTTCGGGATTGTGACACCAACGACAACGCAAAGGACAACCCTTGAAGAAGATCGTCAGCCGAATCCCGGGACCATCATTGATCGCATAGCGCTTGACGTCAAAAATCAGACTCTGGCCCACGCTCAAAAGGCCTCATTCTCGGTACGCTCGATCACTTCCAGCTGCAGGTCGGCATTCATATCGTTGAAATAGTCACTGTACCCGGCCATGCGCACCAACAGGTCCTTGTAATCCTCCGGTGTTTCCTGCGCCGCTTTCAGGGTCGCGGTATCAACAATATTGAACTGAATATGATGGCCACCGAGGGTAAAATAGCTCCGCACCAGCTGACCCAGCCGAACGATATCCTCTTCGCGTTTCAGCAGGCTCGGCAAAAAGCGCTGATTGAGCAGGGTCCCGCCCGACAGGCTGTGGTCAAGCTTGGTCAGCGAACGGATCACCGCCGAAGGCCCGTTGGTATCGGCACCATGCGAGGGCGAAGTGCCGTCAGAGATCGACTTGCCGGACAGACGACCATTGGGGGTCGCCCCGGTCATTTTGCCGAAATAGATGTGACAGGTAGTTGACAGCATGTTGAGATGAAAGTTCTCCCCCTTGACATTCGGTTTGCCATCGATCGCCGCCAGTAAGTCAGCATAGACCTGCAGCGCAATCTCGTCGGCGGCATCATCATCGTTGCCAAAAAACGGTGTCTTGTTGATGATCGTCTGGCGCAGAAACTCTTCACCCGCATAATTCTTCGCCAGGGCATCAAGTAACTGACTGATACGAAAACTTTTTTGTCCAAAGACATGGGTTTTCAAAACGGAAAGACTGTCAGTGACCGTCCCCAGACCGGTGCACTGGATGTAGTTGGTATTGTAGCGTGGCCCACCATCGTAGTAGTCCCGCCCCTTGCTGATACAATCTTCAATCACCACCGACAAAAATGGCGCTGGTGCATACTTGGCGAACATCCGGTCGATATAGTTGCTGACCCGGATTTTGGTTTCGACGATAAAATTCAACTGCCTGACAAAAGCGGCATAAAGATCCTCATATGTCTCGAAATCACGCGGGTTCCCGGTTGCGATTCCGACTTTTTTGCCGCTGAGTGGATCAATACCATTATTGAGGGTA
>JAJRWF010000072.1 GCA_024276905.1 Deltaproteobacteria bacterium | reverse complement strand
TTGATACTGGAATGGAAGAACACCTTGTGCCATAATTGTTTCACCTCGTTGGTGATAGTTGCCTTGTTCGCACAAGCATTCTATCTCCCCAGTTTTACTGGGATCAACGAGGTTCTTTATTTTTTAGCTGGTGGATCTGGGCACATAGAGCGAAGGACAGAACTGTCCCGACAGAAATAACACGCAATTTTAAAAAGACATACGAATCGTCCATAGAACAAAGCACACTTGTCAGACCCCAGACCAGTGCCCTGCAGGCACAGGAGCAGATTTAATCTCCCTCCCTCCCTGAAAGTGTGCCAGAATTGCTCCACCTGAAAAAACATGGTAACATTGTTATATTTTTACTTGACCTGCACGTAAACGTTGCGTTAAGAAAGTTATGCTAGCAACACACTTTGAATCTTAGAGGCACTAGGGACCTCTTTTCCATTCATATGACTGACAGGAGAAAATGATGAAAAAACAGTTATTTCGATCGCTTATCCTTCTGGGGATACTGCTTCTTCCCGCGACATCGGTTTTTGCGTCGGGCTTTGCCATTATCGAACAGTCGGTTTCCGGGCTCGGAACCGCCTTTTCAACCGGGTCCGCCACCGCAGAAGATGCATCGGGCATGTATTTCAACCCGGCAACCATGACCCAGATCAAGGGACAGCAGATCGTCAGTGGTCTTCATGTCATCATCCCTTCGGCTGACCTCACCGTTACCGAGGCAACCAGCCCGGGAATTGTAATCAACCCAGCCTTTGGTTCGATTTCGGGTGATAATGGTGTAAATGGTGGGGTGACCGGCATTGTGCCGAACCTCTATTACGTCAACAATCTCGGTACTGGCCTGGCTTTCGGCCTGGGGATCAACGCACCTTTCGGGCTGGCGACTGAATACAACAAAACCTGGATCGGACGTTACCATGCGGTCGAATCGGACGTTATGTCACTCAACATCAACCCGGCGATTGCCTTCAAGGTCACCGACAAGCTGAGCGTGGGGGCCGGCTTCAACATCATGTATATGGACGTGACTCTTTCCAGCATGGTTAATGGTGGTCTGGCCGCATTTAGCGCCACTAGCGGAGCAATCGGAACACCGAATGCGACGAGTGACGATATCTTTGTAGAAAACAAAGCTGACTCATGGGCCTATGGTACCAACTTCGGCTTGACGTACCAATTGTTTGAGAGTACCCGCCTGGGTCTGGCTTATCGCTCCAAGATCACGCAAAACCTTGAGGGAACCACCCGGACCGATGTCCCGACATCCGTTTCGATCCTCGCAGCAGCCTTCTCGGACCAGAATGTCAACGGCAGAATCGACCTGCCGGCGTCGGCCTCACTGAGCATCAATCAGCGAGTCAATGATAAGCTGGTTCTGCTGGGTGATGTCAGCTGGACCGACTGGAGCAGCTTTCAAGATCTGACCCTGAATTTCGAGGGTGCCGGCCTTGGTGGCAATACCTCGACGACCACCGTGGAAAACTGGAACGACAGCTGGCGCTACTCGATTGGTGCAACCTATCAGTATAATGACGCCTTAAGGCTTCGCTGTGGCGTTGCCTACGACCAGACTCCGATCCCAGATTCCGCCCATCGGACCCCGCGGATTCCCGGTGAAGACCGGACCTGGGTGACTCTGGGTACCGGCTACAAGTTCTCCGACAGATTCAGTGGTGACTTTGCCTATGCCCACTTGTTTGTTGATGACTCGAAACTTGACCTGAGCCTGGCCGACAATCCTTCTGCAGGCTCGCTGGTCGGAAGCTCGGAAAACAGCGTCGATATCGCCAGTGTCCAACTGACCTACAGCTTCTAAGTACCACTCTTTTACATACATGGCGCGGAGCGATATTCACATATCGCTCCGCGCTGACTGCACAGACAACTCTTTCATGGCATAATTGGATAGAAGGATTGTTGTGCATCTTGAGGTTGACGTGAACGTAAAGGTAATATATAACCGTACGCCAGCAAGGATGATAAGATGAGCAATCTACCCTACAAATCGATCCCGGCCATGCTTCGCGACAACGCCGCACGTTATGCGCAACGCCCGGCAATCAGCTATAAAAAAGCGGGCAACATTATTACCCTCAGCTACGCTGAATTTTACCAGCGGGTGCTGATGGCGGCCCGTGGGCTGCGCCGTGCCGGTATGGCTCCGGGGGATCGGGTGGCAATCTTCTCTGAAAATCGTGCCGGCTGGGCAATTTCCGACCTGGGCGTACAGACGGCCCTCGGTATTACGGTCCCGATCTATGCTACCAACACCGCCGAACAGGCCGCCTATGTCATCAATCACAGCGGTGCCCGTATCGTCTTTGTCTCAACCCGACAGCAATACGAAAAACTGCTGTCCGTCAAAGAACAGATCCCAGAAGTTGAGCTGATCATCTCCTACGAACGATTCCTCGGCCAGCGGGAGCTGCCGGTCAATTGTCTCTACCAGTTGTCGGAGGTTTCCTATCCACTGACCGACAAGGAACAGCAGGAGATCGAAGGCTGGATCGAGCAGATCAAACCAGAAGACCTGATCACGGTGATCTATACTTCGGGAACCACTGGCAATCCTAAAGGTGTCATGCTCAGTCAGGCCAACATGATATTTGATGCCAATGTCGGACTGAAAAAACTGGAAGGCCTTGATCCACAGGAAGTATTTCTTAGCTTTCTGCCCTTGAGCCATGTCCTTGAACGTACCGCCGGCTACCACGCCGCGCTGATGTCCGGCTGCCATATTGCCTTTGCCGAAAGTGTCGACAAGGTGGTGGAAAATATCCTCGACTTCCGCCCCAGTATCATGGTCAGCGTGCCGCGTCTGTTCGAAAAAATCTATTCGCGCATCTACGAAAATGTCCACCAGTCCAGCGCCTTCAAACGCAAGCTTTTCCACAGTGCGGTCCGCCGCGGTCGTGAATATATGCTGCATCGCTATATCGATCCGCAGCCGATCAGCTTCTGGCGGCACCTTGAATACAAATTTTTTGATCGCCTGGTCTTCAGTAAAATCCGCGCCCGCTTTGGTGGACGGTTGCGCTATTTCATCTCCGGCGGTGCCCCGCTGGATAAAACCATCAACGAATTCATGTGGACCATCGGCATCCCGACCTTCGAAGGCTATGGCCTGACTGAAACCAGCCCGGCGCTGACCCTGAATGCGCCCTGGAATGTCCGCTTCGGCTCGGTCGGCACCCTGCTGGAGGAGACCGAAGCCAAACTGGCCGAAGACGGCGAACTGCTGGTCATAGGCCCGCAGATCATGAGCGGCTACTACAAGGACCAACAAGCCACTGACGAGACCTTTGAGGACGGCTGGCTCAAGACCGGCGATATCGCAACCATCGACAAAGACGGCTATGTCTTTATCGTCGATCGCAAGAAAGAGATTATTGTCACCGCCGGCGGAAAGAATATTGCCCCACAGGCGGTTGAAAACGAATTACGTCTCGATAAATATATCTCGCAGGCCTATGTTTACGGCGACCGTAAACCCTACCTGGTTGCGTTACTGACACCGAATATTGATCGCCTGCTGGAATTTGCCAAAGCGGAGAAACTTCCCTATCTGGACGTTAACGAACTGGTCAGCAGCCGCCGCACCCAAGAGCTTTATGCGGAGCGCGTCAAGGCAGTCAACCAGCAGCTCCCCCCTTATGAAACCATCAAGCGGTTTGTCCTGCTGCCGCACGAATTTTCGATAGATGGCGGAGAACTGACTCCGACCCTCAAGATGAAGCGTAAAGTTATTTATGAAAAGTACCGTGACCAGATCGAAGCTCTCTATTACGAGCAGACGGTCACAGCACCAACCCCAGACGGAGGAAAACCATGAGGCAGATCAATAACGTTGCCGTTCTCGGCGCAGGTGTCATGGGCGCGACAATCGCCGCCCATCTGGCCAACGCCGGCCTCGATGTGCTGATGCTCGACATCGCACCGAACCAGCTGACCCCGGAGGAAGAAGCGGCCGGGCTGACCCTTGAAAGCCCGCAGGTGCGGAACCGGATCGCCCGTAACGGTCGCGACGCCCTGAAAAAGCTCAAGCCTGCACCGCTCTTCCTGCCGCAGTACCTGCAGCAGATCGAAATCGGCAATCTGAGTGATGACCTGGAAAAGCTCAAAAAATGTGACTGGGTGATTGAAGTTGTCATCGAACGGATGGACATCAAGAAGACCCTGTTGACCAGTCTGGTACCGCATCTGGCTGCAGGAGCCATCCTCTCGACCAACACCAGCGGCCTGTCGATCAACGAGCTGGCAGAAGTCCTGCCACCTGAGGTCCAGAAAAATTTTCTCGTCACCCACTTCTTCAATCCACCGCGCTACATGCGTCTGCTCGAAATTGTTCCCTGCGCCAAAACCGACCCCGAGATTGTTGCAGGCATGGCCGATTTTATCAGCCGCCGGCTCGGCAAGGGTGTGGTCTACGCCAAGGACACCACCAACTTCATCGCCAACCGCATCGGTGTCTACGCCATCTTCAAGGGTCTGGAGCATATGCTCGATATGGGTCTGACGGTTGAAGAGGTCGACAGTGTGGCCGGACCGGCAACTGCCCGCCCGCGGACCGCGGCCTTTCGCACCGCCGACCTGGTCGGCATCGACACCCTGGTCCATGTCGCCAACAACTCTTACGAATACCTGCCCGACGACGAAGAGCGTGAGGTTTTCAAAATTCCGCCCTTCGTCCAGCAGATGATCGAAAAGGGCCTGCTCGGCAACAAGAGCAAGGCGGGCTTCTACAAGAAAGAGAAGATCGACGGCAAACGCCAGGTTTTTTATTACGACTGCAACAGCGGCGAATACAAACCGGCCGCAAAGCCGAAATTCGCCTCGGTCCAGGCGGTCAAACAGATCGACGATCCGGCTAAAAAGGTCGCGATGATGGTTGCCGCCGGTGACAAGGGGAGCGAATTCGCCTGGCGTTCGCTGCGCGACACCCTGATCTACACCCTGAACCGGATTCCCGAAATTGCCGATGACGTGGTCAACGTCGACAACGCCATGAAGTGGGGCTTCAACTGGGAAATCGGTCCCTTTGAGATGTTCGATGCCATTGGGGTGAAAAAGTTTGTCGCCCGCGCCGACAAGGACGGTATCGCCGTTCCCGAGGTGCTGCGCACCATCGACAGTTTCTATCGTTTCAATGATGCGGGGACCAAGGAATATTTCGATCTCGCATCAAACAGCTACCAGCCGATCCCTCTGGCTGAGGGTGTGATCGATCTGCAGATTCTCAAACGCGCGCAGGGCGTGGTTGAAAAGAGTTCCGGCTGCAGTCTGCACGATCTTGGTGATGGTGTTTTCGGGCTCGAATTCCATTCCAAGATGAATTCGATCAGCGGTGATATTCTGGCCATGGCCCAGAAGGCGGTCAAACGTGCCGAAGCCGAAGGCGTGGGTCTGGTCGTCGGCAACCAGGGCACCAACTTCTCGGTCGGCGCCAACCTGATGCTGATGGCTGTCGCGTTGGCCGAAGGTGCTTTCGATGACATCAATATGATGATCAAACAGTTCCAGAAGGCGACCATGTCCCTCAAGCTGGCCAAGGTTCCGGTGGTGGTAGCGCCCTTCGGCATGACCCTGGGCGGTGGCTGTTAATTCGCCCTGCATGGCGCGGCGATCAATGCTTCGGCTGAAACCTACATGGGTCTGGTCGAGATCGGCGTCGGCCTGCTGCCGGCCGGTGGCGGCACCAAGGAGATGTGCCTGCGCGCGGTTGAGCAGGCAGCCCAGGTCGATATCGATGTCACCCCCTTTATCTTCAAATATTTCCAGCAGATCGGCATGGCCAAAGTCGCCATGGGCGCGGCTGAACTCTACGACATGGGTTACATGCGTCAGGCCGACAGTATCACCATGAACCCCGAACGCCTGATCGCCGATGCCAAGGCAAAAGTTCTCGGCATGGCACCCACCTTCCGACCAAAACGTGCCGCCGAAAATATCCCGGCGCCTGGACGCAGCATCGCCGCCAGCATCAAGAGCCAGCTCTGGAACATGCAGGCCGGTGGATTTGTCACCGAGTACGAGATGGAAGTCGGCGGCCTGATTGCCGATGTCATCTGCGGCGGCGACGTCCCGGCGGGGACACCGATTTCCGAAGACTATCTGCTCCAGCTTGAGCGCGAAGCATTCCTCAAGCTCTGCGGCAATAAAAAGACCGCCCAGCGAATTCAGCACATGCTCAAAACTGGCAAGCCGCTGCGCAACTAAAAGATCTGTTTTTACGGAGGAACTTGAAAATGAAAAAAGCCTATATCCTTGCCAGCTATCGCACTCCCGGCTGTCGGGCAAAAAAAGGGAAATTCAAAGATATGCGTCCCGATGATCTGGCCGCGGCTGCAATTGCCGGTTTGATCGAACGGACCGCAATCGACCCGGCCAGTGTCGAGGATGTGATCCTCGGCTGCGCTTTCCCCGAAGCGGAACAGGGGATGAACTTTGCCCGTATCGCCAGCATGAAAGCCGGCCTGCCCTACCAGGTCCCAGCGCAGACGGTCAATCGGTTCTGTTCCTCGGGCATCCAGTCGATCGCCATGGCCGCCGAGCGCATCATGGCCGGTTTCGCCGACTGTATTATCGCCGGTGGCGCCGAATCGATGACCATCGTTCCCATGGGTGGCAACAAGTACAGTGCCAACCCGGGACTGGTCGCCGACTGGCCCGAATCCTTTGCTTCGATGGGAGTCACCGCCGAACTGGTGGCCGAAAAGTATGGCATTGACCGTGCGGCCCAGGATCAGTTCGCCGCCGCCAGTCACCAGAAAGCCGCCACGGCCATCGCCGACAAACGCTTTTCCGATGAAATCATCCCGGTCGAAGTCGAACACACCGCCATCGTCAAAGGCAAGGCCCGGACCAGTCGTGAGCTGGTCGCGATCGATGACGGAGTCCGCGCCGACACCACGGCAGAAGGTTTGGCCCGCCTCAAGCCGGTCTTCAAACTCGGCGGCAGCGTTACCGCCGGTAATTCATCGCAGATGACCGACGGCGCCGCGGCAACCCTGGTGGTTTCCGAAGCCTATCTGAAAAAGCTCAGCCAGGACCCCCTGGCGCGCTTTGTGGCCTTTGCAGTCCGTGGTGTGCCACCCGAGCTGATGGGAATCGGACCGATTGAAGCCATTCCTGCCGCGCTGGAAATGGCCGGGTTGAAACAGGAGCAACTCGATCTGATTGAGCTCAACGAAGCCTTTGCCGCCCAGTCACTGGCGGTGGTCAAGGATCTCGGCCTGAATCCGGAAATCATCAACGTCAACGGCGGCGCCATCGCCATGGGCCATCCCCTGGGTTGTACCGGTGCCAAACTGACCGCCACCCTGCTCCATGAACTGAAGCGCCGCCAGGGCAAATACGGCATGGTGTCGATGTGTATCGGCGGCGGCATGGGTGCCGCCGGAATTTTTGAACTTCTGTAATATTTCAACATAGAAAAGAGCGAGGACATCATGAGTAAACAACTGAAAAAAGGCGGCGAATTTCTGGTCGCGGAAACAAATTGCAATGAAATTTTCACCCCGGAAGATTTCAGCGATGAGCAGAAACAGATCGCCGAAACCACCTGGGATTTTGTTGAAAACGAGATCATGCCGATCACCGACGAGATCGAAAGCGGCCGCTTTGACCTGGTGGTTGAAGTGATGAAGAAATGCGGCGCACTCGGTCTGCTGATGATCGACGGTCCCGAAGAGTACGGCGGTCTTGAGCTCGACAAGGCGACCAGCATGCTGGCCGCCGAGAAGATCGCTCCGGCCGGTTCTTTTTCGGTCGCCTATGCCTGTCATACCGGCATCGCCACCCTGCCGCTGGTCTACTACGGCACCGATGGCCAGAAAGAGCAGTATCTCGACAAACTGCTGACCGGTGAATGGATGGGCGCCTACTGCCTGACCGAGCCGGGCAGCGGTTCCGATGCCCTGGGCGCCCGTGCCACGGCAGTTCTGAGCGAGGATGGTAAACATTACATCCTCAACGGCACCAAGCAGTTCATCACCAACGGTTCCTTCTCGGACATCTACACCGTTTTTGCCCAGGTCGACAAAACCAAGTTCACCGCCTTTCTGATCGAGCGCACCTTCGAAGGTCTGGAGGTCGGTGCCGAAGATAAAAAGCTCGGCATCAAGGGCTCCTCGACCACCCAGATCATCCTTAATAACTGCAAGGTCCCAGTCGAAAATGTCCTCGGCGAGATCGGCAAGGGGCACAAGATCGCCTTCAACGTCCTTAACGTCGGGCGATTCAAGCTTGGTGCTGCGGTCACCGGAGCAGCCAAATACGCACTGGAGATCGGGATCAAGTACGCCAACGAGCGCAAGCAGTTTGGTACCCCGATCGGTAAACTTGGCGCCATCGGCGAAAAACTCGCCAACCTGCAGGCCGAACTCTTAGCTTCTGAATCACTGATCTACCGCCTGTCCGGTCTGCTCGACGAGAAGCTGGCGACCATCGACAAATCGGTCGACAACTACTATGACGAGTACATGAAAGGGATTGAGGAGTACGCCCCGGAATGCGCTATTGCAAAAGTCTACTGCTCCGAAACCCTGGCTCACACCGTCGACGAGGTTGTGCAGATCCACGGCGGCTACGGTTTCACCTCCGAATACCCGGCCGAGCGCTTCTACCGTGATGAGCGGATCAACCGGATCTTCGAGGGCACCAACGAGATCAACCGTCTGCTGATCCCGGGCATGATTCTCAAGCGCGCCATGAAAGGCGAACTGCCGTTGCAGAGTGAGGCGATGAAGGCCTTCGAGTCGTTGATGACCCCGAGCTTCCCTGACCTTGACGAGAACGATCCCTTCGCCAGCGAGAAAGATCTGCTCCAGAACCTGAAGACCCTGTTCCTGATCCTCTCCGGTGCCGGGGTGCAGAAATACATGGAAAAACTCGCTGAGCAGCAGGAGATTCTGATGGCCGCCGCCGATATGGCGATCCAGATCTTCGCCATCGAAAGCGCCATGCTGCGCGCCGAAAAAATCTATCCTCAGGCCAGTGAAAAGCGTAAAGAGCTGCTGAAAGCAGTGGTCAAGGTCTGCACCTTCAACGCCACCGAAATCGCCGGTTCGGCCGCCAAGCGTGGCGCCTTCTACGTTGAAGAGGGCGACACCCTGACCATGATCCTCTCCGGCGTGCGACGCTTTGCCAAGTACGATGCCAGCGGTCTGCTGCAGGCCTCGCGCCTGCTCGCCAGTCAATCCCTCGAAGAAGAAAAATACCTGTTCTAAGGAACTGTTTCCCCCCTCCTCCCTTTAGGGGAGAGGGGGGGGGGGCTTGCCAGAAAGCAGCCGAATGATCAAACAACACACCATAACCACCCCCTACCTGGTCGGTGACGTCCATTGCTACAGCGGCCGGATAGCGGGTGAGCTGGTGCTGTTCGACACCGGTCCGACCACCGAGCAGGCCTGGCAGCTACTGCAGGCCGAGGTCGACCTGGGCGACCTGAAGCATGTCTTTGTCACCCACTGCCATATTGATCATTGGGGCAATGCCGCACGGCTGGCTGAGGAAACCGGTGCAACCATCTACCTGCCGCAACGCGATGCCGACAAGCTGGTCAACCACCAGCGCCGCCTGCAGGGGATGATGCAGGTTCTGCTCGACTGCGGGTTTGATCATTCCTGGCTCGACGAGCTGCGGGCTGAAATCGATAATGACTCGGTCTTTCCGCCATTTCCCGAGAAATATGAAGTGGTTGAAAAATCAGAGGTGCCGCAGCAACTGGGAGTTGAAGTCCTGCCCTGTCCGGGACATTCACAAAGTGATCTGGTCTACCGGATCGGCGGCCAGGCCATCACCGGCGACGTCCTGTTGCAGGGCATTTTCCAATCTCCGCTGCTCGACATTGATCTGCAGACATTCGAAGGCCGCTTCCATAACTACCATGCATACTGCGCAAGCCTGACAAATCTGACCCGTCTGCGCGATTGTCAGGTACTGCCCGGCCACCGCTACGCGATCGAATCAGTAGACGAAACCATCCTTTTCTACCTGCGAAAAATGCTTGATCGTGCAGTCAGGCTCAAACCCTATGCGCAGGAAAAAGATCTCGCCGCCCTGATTGAACGCCTCTTCGCAGATCGCCCCATGCCGATCTTCCATACGTATTTGAAGGCATCGGAGATCCTTTTTATGCAGGACTTGCTGCTCGAACCGCTGTTGCTGAAACAGGCCCTGGAAGAGGTCGGGCTCTTTACGGCTCTGGCCGATGACTTCAAACGACTTTGAGGAAATATCATGAATGATCCTCTTTTTAATCCCTGGAAACTGGGATCTTTATCCTTAAAAAACCGCATCCTGATGCCGGCGATGCACCTGAACATGGCCGAAGACTACCAGGTCAGTGACAAACTCTGTGCCTTCTATGCCGCACGTGCCGCAGGTGGTGCCGGACTGATCGGGGTCGGCTATGCCAGTATTGATCTGCTTTCGGCCCATGCCGGGCATATCGGGGCCCATGATGACTGCTATATCCCCGGCCTGACACGACTTGCGGAAACTATCCATCGCGGTGGCGCCAAGGCCTTCGTTCAACTCAACCATGCCGGGCGCTACAACCATTCCATGCTGACCGAGGGCGTACAACCGGTCGCACCTTCGGCGGTTCCTTCGCGCCTGACCGGCGAGACGCCACGGGAACTGGCTGAAAAAGAGATAGAAGAGCTGATCAGCGCCTTTGCCGCTGCGGCGCAACGGGTGACAAAGGCCGGCTTTGATGCAATCGAGATTCTGGCCGGAACCGGCTACATCATCAGCAGCTTCCTCTCGCCTCTGACCAACAAACGTCAGGATCGCTGGGGAGGAACTCTGGAAAACCGCATGCGCTTCGGCCTGGAAGTGATCAGGGCGATAAAACAGGCAACCGACCTGCCACTGCTGGTGCGGATCAACGGCAACGATTTCATGTCCGGCGGTATCGGTCGTGAGACCCTGCAGCAATTTGCTCTCGAACTTGAAAAATCGGGAGTTGACGGCCTCAGCATCAATGTCGGTTGGCACGAAGCACAGATGCCGCAGATCGTCACCAAGGTGCCACGCGGAGCCTTCGCCTATCTGGCCCGCAACATCCGTCAACAGGTTTCGATTCCGGTCATTGCCGGGCACCGGATCAACGATCCGCAGGCAGCCCGCAAACTGATCGCCCAGAACTGGTGCGATGCGGTGGCGATGGGTCGGGCATTGATCGCTGACCCCGAATTACCCAACAAAGCCGCTGCGGGCAAAGAGCAGCAACTGGTTCACTGTGTCGCCTGCGGGCAGGGCTGCTTTGATGCCCTCTTCAAGTTCCAGCATGTCGAATGCCTGTGTAATCCGCGCGCCGGACACGAAGATGAAGTCCTTGAGACAACCCAAGAAAGCAAAAAGGTGCTGGTGGTTGGCGGCGGTGCAGCCGGCATGAGCGCTGCACTGGCCGCAGCGAACGCTGGTCATCGCGTGACCTTGTGCGAAAAGTCGACCCGCCTTGGTGGACAGCTCGATCTGGCCGGTGCCCCCCCGGGGCGGCAGGAATTCAGAATTCTGGCTCGCGATCTGGCCAACCAGCTCGGTGCGGCCGGAATCGAAACCCGGCTCGGAACAACCGTCGATGCCGCGCTGTTACAAAACATGCAGCCCGACCAGGTTATCCTCGCCACCGGCGGCCGGCCGCAAACGCCGCCGATCCCCGGCAGTGACCTGCCCCATGTGATACAGGCCTGGGACCTGTTGCAACAGAAAGCCCATGCCGGTCAGCAGGTCGTCGTTATCGGTGGCGGCGCGGTCGGTATCGAAAGCGCCCTGATGCTCGCCGAAGAAGCCACCCTGCCCGCCGAAACACTCAAGTTCCTGCTGGTTCATCGTGCCGAAGATCCGGAGGAGCTTTACCGCCTGGCCACCAGTGGCAGCCGCCAGGTCGCTATCGTCGAAATGCTCGGCAAGCTGGGCCGTAACTTCGGTAAAACCACCCGCTGGACCATGCTGCAGGATCTTGAACGCTATGGAATTGCCAGTCGTACCGGAGTCAAAGTGACGCGTATCACGCCAGAGGGGGTGATGCTTGAAACCGAGCAGGAAGCCGGTGAGAAGGTCAAAGAACTGCTGCCCGCAGATACGGTCGTACTGGCGATCGGCACCCGGGCCGAAAACCCCTTGCAAAACTGCTGTGAAGAGCTGGGAATTGAATTTCGTACTATTGGTGATGCACGCAAGCCGGCAATGGTCTTTGACGCTGTCCATCAGGGCCACAAGGCCGGAAAGGAGGTCGCATGAGCGGCCTGGCAAAACTTCCGTCCCTGCTCGAAGGAGCACGACGTTCCCGCTGGCGGTTACGACTGCTGAACCTTTTCCTTGGCCGCCTGATCCCATTCAACCGGCCGCACGGAATTCGCATTCTGGAGCTCGGCAAGGAACATGTAAAAACCACCGCCTCCTACCGCCGCAGCAACCAGAATCATATCCGCGGTATCCACGCTTGCTGCATTGCAACTGTGGCTGAATTCTCGTCCGGCCTGCTCTTTTTGTCGCGGCTTAATCCAGCCCGCTACCGGTTGATTATGTCGCACCTGGATATCGAGTATCACTACCAGGCCAAGAGTGCGATAGTCGCCGAAACCTGTCTCTCGGATCAACAACTGAAAGGTGACATACTCAAACCGCTTGCCGATACCGACAAGCTGCTGTTTACTCAGACCACAGAGATTCATGATATTCGCCGGAACCATATTGCGACCGCCCGTGTCACCTGGCAGATCAAGCGCTGGGATGCGGTCAAAACCAAAGTCTGAAATACATCCTTGCGAAGGAGGAGACGATGAAAAGAATTCTGATGATACTGGGACTGATGCTGTTGATGGTACAACCTGCCGTTGCGACCACTGTCGCCGGAGTCAAACTGTCTGACAAGGTCGAAATCGGTGGCGAACAACTGCAGCTGAACGGCTACGGAATCCGCAAAAAGTTCTTTTTCAAAATCTACATCGGCTCACTCTACACCGCCCGCAAGGCAAGCAGCAGCTCACAGGTCCTTGCCGACAACGGTGGCAAACTGATCCGGATGGATTTTCTTTACAGCAAGGTCGACAAACAAAAGATCGTCGATGGGTTCGCTGAAGGAATCGAAAACAACACTCCGAAACTGCGCAACGACCCGGCAGTCACACAATTTCTCGGCTGGTTTAACGCCGATTTTGTTGAAGGGGACCAGGTCGATCTGGCGGTCGATAAAAACAACCATGTCAGCGTCAGCCATAATGGGCGGCAACTGGGAAGCATTCAGTCGGCCAACCTGGCCAGGGCCATATTACTGATCTACCTCGGCGAAGATCCGGCAGATGATGACATGAAGGAAGGTATGCTCGGTCTTGATTGACCCGTTTAAAGACCTCAACATCAAGTTGCGAAACCCTCCGGCGATGGCTCTCTCTCGTTAACCCGGTGCGTTGTTTCTGCTATGGGGGGGCCGTTCTGCCCCCCCCTTTTTTTGATGAAATCAAGGAGTGGATTATGAAAAGGATTCTGTTACTGCTGATTGTCCAGATCTGCCTTGCCCAAACCGCTTCAGCCCTGACCACATATGGCATTACTGTCGAACCCTCCGTCAAGGTCGGCAATGAAATTCTGCACCTGAACGGATACGGGCTGCGCACCAAATACCTGATGAAAATTTATGTCGGCTCCCTCTACACCTCGGGACCTGCAGAGAGCACCGAAAAAGTCCTGGCCCTGCCCGGCGGCAAAGTGATCCGGATGAATTTTCTCTATAGCCGTGTTCAACGTTTGAGCCTGCTTGGTTTATTTGCCGAAGGCTTCTACAAAAACTAGCCTCACCTGACCGGCAGCCAGGAAGAACGAGCCTTTATGAGCTGGTTCAAGCGGGATTTTGTCAAAGGAGACGTTGTCGACCTGGTCATCGACAAGGAGGGAACCCTGAGCGCATTTCAAAACTACCAACTGCTCGGTTCACTCCACTCTCCCGAACTTGCCAAAGGGGTACTATTGATCTATCTCGGCAACGAACCGGCCTCGAAAAAGCTGAAAAAACGGTTGCTCAACGGCCGAAGTAAATCAGATGCCTAAGTAAAAAGGGGTTCTGCATGGGTCACCACACCACCAGCAAAAACAGCATCGTACCGCTGATCGACCGGCTCAACAAATACCCGATCGGTCTGGTCGACAACGACAAGCTGCGCCAGATTCTGGCGCTCCTCTTCAGTGAAGAAGAGGCCTATATCGCCTCGCGTTTCCCGCTGCACGAGGCGACTCTCGATGAACTGGCACAACGTACCGATCGTTCGCCAGATCATTTGGCCCGGATTCTCGAACAAATGGCCGATAAAGGTCTGGTAATCGACATGCCGCACAAGGGAGTCGTCTACTACCTGCTGCTGCCAGGGTTGATCGGTTTTTTTGAATTCACCTTCATGAAACAACGCGCCGATCTGCCGGTGGCCGAACTGGCCAAACTGATGGGCGAGTACCTTTACGAAGATCCCGAGCAGGGTCAGGCGAGTGAGTTTTTTGGCAGCAAGACACCACTGACCCGCTCGCTGGCCTACGAAGAAACGATCCCGGTCAGCTCGCAGGTCACCAGTTACAAAAGCGCCCGCGAGATCATCCGCCGCTCCGGTGGCGGGGCGGTTGGGCTTTGCTACTGCCGACATAAAAAGGAACATCTTAACGAGACCTGTGCCAAGAACGCGCCGGTCGAGAATATCTGCATCTCCTTAGGCAGTGCGGCCAGATTCATGGCCCGGCGCGGTTTTGCTCAAGAGAAAACGGTTGATGAACTGCTGGCAGTTATCGACCGGGCCCGCGAACACAACCTGACCCACATCACCGACAATATCCGGCACAAACCGAGCTTCATCTGTAACTGCTGCTCCTGTTGTTGTGAACTGCTCGCCGGTGTTCATGCCGGCTACACCGAAGGAATCGGCAAAACCGGATTTCTGGTCAGGGTTGACACCGGGAAATGCACCGGCTGTGGTCTCTGTGTCAAAGCCTGTAACGTCAATGCTCTTGTCGTCGAGACAGAAAATGCGTCAGCTCAGCTATCCATTGCAGGGAATGTCTGCCTCGGCTGCGGTACCTGCATCGCCTCCTGTCCCCAGGAGGCCCTGAGTATGGTCCCAATGGCGCCGCCGGTCATCCCACACAAGAAAAAGGACCTGATGAAACTGATCCTCAAGGAGAAGAAACGCCTGACGCCCTTTGTAGTCGATGGAATCAAACAGAAGGTAAAAACAATCCTGCGGATAAACGCGTAATTCTGACTCAAACCCTCCTGAGAAGACAAAAAGAGTATAGCCTGCCCCCGCAAAACCTTGTCTACAGAAAAATAACAGACTATTTTTGTCAGATATATTGACCTGTCGCTTTTTCCAGTTTAATCTATGATCAGTCTTGGCGGTTCCATCAGCCTCCGCTCAAGAACAGGATCGTTATTTTCTCACGAAACTTCGCGATGCACAGCAGTTGCTGCAGCATCAATTTTTTTGATCTCTTCAGGACACAAAACATGGAACGAATCTATCTCGACAACAATGCCACCACCATCGTCGATCCGGCGGTACGCGATGCAATGGAACCCTTCTACTGCCATATGTACGGCAACCCCAACTCGCTGCACTCCTTCGGCATTGAAGTCCGCCCCTATCTGCACCAGGCAATGGAGCAGCTTTACGCGGGAATCGGAGCAAGCGATGACGATGATATCATCATCACCTCCCGCGCTACCGAAGGCACCAATACCGTCATCCTCGGGATCTACTTCAACCTGCTTAAAGATACGCGCAAAAAACACATCATCACCACCCAGCTTGAACACCCCTGCATCCGTGAATCCTGTCGTTTTCTCGAACAGCACGGCGTCAAGGTCACCTATCTGGCCCCGAACCGGGAGGGTCTGATTACCGCCGAAGCGGTCAAGGAAGCGATTACCGACCAGACCGCGCTGGTCTCGGTGATGTGGGCCAACAACGAAACCGGGCTGATCCTGCCGATCAGGGAAATTTCCGAGGTCTGCAAGGAGCATGGCGTCTATCTGCACACCGATGCGGTTCAGGCAATCGGCAAGCTCAAGGTAGATCTCAAACAGATTCATGTCGATTACCTGACCTTCAGTGCGCATAAATTCCACGGACCCAAAGGGATCGGCGGGCTCTATATCCGCAACGGCGTCAGCCTGCCACCGCTGCTGCACGGTGGTGAACAGATGGGCGGCCGCCGCGCCGGAACAGTCGACGTGCCGGGCATGGTCGCCATGGGCAAGGCGATGGAACTGGCCAATGAACATCTGGCTTTTGAAAATACCGAAGTTCGGCGCCTGCGTGACAAACTGGAAGATGCCTTGTTGAAAATCGATGATATTCTGGTCGTCGGCAAGCGTGAACTGCGCACCCCCAACACCGTCTATGTCAGTATTCGCGGTGTTGAAGGCGAAGCACTGATCTGGGACCTGAATCAGAATGGTATCGCCGCCTCGACCGGCAGCGCCTGCGCCTCTGAATCACTGGAGGCCAGCCCGATTCTGACCGCCATCGGTGCCGACAAGGAACTGGCGCACACCGGTGTGCGCCTGAGCCTGTCACGCTTCACCACCGAACAGGAAATCGACTTCACCATCTACACGATCAACAAAGCGGTCATGCGTCTGCGACAGCTTTCAACCTCATACTGATCTGAGATATTGAACGCATAAGAGGAGAAAACCATGGCAAAAAGTGACCTGATCGGCGGCGAACTCTGGGAGCAATACTCAGACAAGGTTGCCGACCGTATGAATAACCCACGCAATTTCGGTGAACTGACCGAGGCTGATGCCGGGAAACTCGGCGGCAAGCTGATTGTCGCCAACGAAGGGGCTGAGTCCTGCGGCGATACGGTGCGTCTGTTCTGGATTGTTGACGAGAAGACCGATGTCATCAAAAAAGCGGCCTTCAAATCGTTCGGCTGCGGTACCGCAATTGCCGCCACCGACATGATGGCCGAGATGTGCATCGGCAAAACCGTTGACGAAGCGGCCAAGATCACCAATCTCGACGTTGAACATGCCCTGCGCGACGCAGAGGATGTCGCGGCAGTCCCACCGCAGAAAATGCACTGCAGCGTCATGGCTTACGAGGTCATTAAACGGGCGACCTCGATCTACCGCAACGTTGATATCTCGACCCTGGAAGAAGCCGACATCGTCTGCGAGTGTGCGCGGGTTTCACTGCAGATGGTGGAAGATGCGATCCGCATCAACGACCTGACAAGCGTCGAGGAAATTACCGATTACACCAAGGCCGGAGCCTTCTGCAAGTCCTGTATTCAGCCGGGCGGGCATGAGAAACGCGAGCACTACCTGGTCGATATCCTCGCCCGGGTCCGGACCGAGATTGAGCGTGAGCGGAATCCTGAAAGAGTTCAGCCTGACGACTTCTCCAAACTCTCGGTGGTCAAACAGATCAGGGCAATCGAAGCGGCGCTCGACGAGCACATTCGCCCGGCGCTGGCACATGATGGCGGTGGCATTGAGCTTGAAGATGTTCAGACCGATGACGATGGGACAGTCCGGGTTCACCTGGCATACCAGGGTTCCTGTAAAGGCTGCGCGGGGAGTGTCGCCGGAACCCTGACCTTTGTCGAACAGACGCTGAGAAAAGAAGTCTGCGATAAAATCCGCGGCGTGGTTGTCTGAGAATCTGCCCGCAACAGTAATCTGAAAAAAGGGCTGCCGCATCGGGCAACCCTTTTTTTCTTCCGACTCAAACCTGCAAAAATGTCGATTTAACATCTCTTTAACAGTTCCTCCATAAATGTGAAACATCCTCCGGGTATTGTCCACCTAACAAAATCATTCACATTTGGAGGAAGACCATGAAAAAACTACTGTTCAGTCTGCTCGCATTTCTGCTGCTGCAAACACCTGCATTCGCCGGATCAACACTCAACGGCGCCGGAGCGTCCTTCCCTTATCCGGTCTATTCCGGCTGGGCCTTTAAATATCAGAAAGATCTCGGCATCAGGGTCAATTATCAGTCGATCGGTTCCGGTGGCGGCGTCCGCCAGATCAGCAACCGGACAGTAGATTTCGGGGCGTCCGATGCTCCTGTCACCCCCGCAAAATTGCAGAAGAAGGGACTGTTGCAGTTCCCGGCGATCATCGGCGGCGTGGTGCCAATCGTCAATATCAAAGGGATCGGCAGCGGCCAGCTGAAATTGACGGCCAATGTCATGGCACGGATTTTTCTCGGCAAGATCAACACGTGGAACGATCCGGAAGTTACCGAACTGAATCCAGATCTGAAACTTCCTGCTGCCGATATCACCGTCGTGCATCGTTCAGACGGTTCCGGAACCACCGCTATCTTCACCCGCTACCTGACCGAAGTCAGCAAGGAATGGGAAAACGCCGCCGGAGCAGGCAAATCGGTAAAATGGCCAGTCGGGATCGGCGGCAAGGGGAACGAGGGTGTCACCAACTATGTCAAACGGGTCAAAAACTCGATCGGCTACGTTGAGTTCGCCTACGCCAAACGCAACAAGTTGGCCGATGTCAGCCTGAAAAACCTCGATGGGTCCTACGTCAGCGCCTCTTTCGACAGCTTTAAGGCCGCAGCCGCCGGTGCCAGATGGGAACAGGACAAAGGCTACTACCTGTGGCTGGTCAACGCTCCGGGCAAAGCCTCCTGGCCGATTGCCGGGGCCTCGTTCATCTTGCTGGCCAAAGACAAGCCGAAATCTAACCGCCAGGCAATCAAATTCTACGACTGGGCCTTCAACAACGGCGACCAGATGGCGATCAACCTGGTATATGTTCCGCTGCCCGAAAGCCTCAAAGACGATATCCGCAAATACTGGAAGTCGAACGGCCTGTAACAACCACCAATCCAACCGGCACCACCGCAGGGACGATTTTTGTCGTCCCTGTTTTTTATCTGCACCTGACAGATTTTACTGTTGTTTAACAGCGTCCTGATACTTCTCCCACAGTGTTGCGCTAGATTGCTGATAACACTACCGCACCTTAAAAAGATGGGAGTTGAGAACCAACATGAATAGAGAAGCAATAAAAGATCTCTCGGGAATCTGTTTTGAAACCCTCAGCCGTACCCTGCTCATCCTGCTGTTGATTGTCCTGTTGACCGGGATGAGTTTCGGGATCGTCGGCGCCGGACTCGACCTGCTGGCTGAAACCGGGCATTTGTTCGCGACTGATGGTCTTCACAAGGCGCTGAAGGAACTGATCATCAACGTGCTGATGGTGCTGGCAGTGGTCGAACTGTTCCGTACCGTAAAATCCTACATCAGCGAAGGCCGCGTGCGGGTAACCTACATCATCGATACCGCGCTGGTGGTCATCATTACCGAAATCATGGGCTTCTGGTACCGCGAAGTCGAGGTCGCACGGGTCGGGCTGGCAATTGCCCTGATGCTGGCACTGATGTGCGTCCGCATTATGGCGATCCGGTTTTCACCCAGACGCCGTGACCTGATGGACGGTTTGTGAGAGGTGTCGTTTATCGGTAGCTGCAATGGGAACCTGCAGGCGGTTTCGCGCCTGCGGCAGGCATTCAGGGACGGTACCAACTGTCCCGATAAGCTGGCGTAGACCTTGACCCCGCATATTCAGCTTGCTGAGGCAGGTTGAGTTTAGCACCTTACTTTTCCCGGTGAACCGGGAAGGTATTTGGGCGAGATTTTTGCCGCGTCACCCCGCAGCAACAAACAGAGCAATACCGGCCATGATAAGTGAGCGATAAATGAGCCTGTCTGCCCGGCACAATATCCCCGCCGAGGGCGGGACCTAAAACCATCGCGCCGTCGAAGAGAATCGTGGCAATGCCCGCCACCTGATCTTTTTCATTTCCTGCCAGTTGCCCAAGTCGCCATTACTCAAGGCCGACAAACAACTTGATGTACTGCAGGCGTTCGTAATTCTCCGGGTGCTTGCTGCGAGCCTGGCTGAGATGACCACGAAATTGCTCGATACGGTCAAATTCGTGGGTCTGCATCCAGCTTTCGATTTCCCCAAGCATTCGTCCGATCTGATCCATGCCGTTTATCATCAGGGTTGAACAGACCTGCACCACCGTTGCACCGGCCAGCAGTTGTTTAATCGCATCACGTCCGTCGTGAATGCCGGTGGTGGCGGCCAGGTCCGATTCGATCCGTTTGTGCAGCAGGGCAATCCAGCGCAGGGACATGTTGATTTCGCTGGAAGTACTCAACGGGTTGCCAGCTACCAGTTCCAGATTATCGATGTCGATATCCAGCTGATAATAACGGTTGAAAAGAACCAGGGCATCCGCCTTGCTCCAGCAGATCCTGGATGGCGTTTCACCGGGGCCACACCAGCCGACGGTAAAAGGCGGTGCCTCGACCCGGTCACGGCCGAGGTGGTCGGCAACTTCTCCAAAGGAAGAAAAGTAAGGACCGATTTTCAGCGCAATCGGGATATTTACCTGTAGTTTGATTTCGTGAAGAATCCGGTAGTAATGCTCTTCAATTGCTCGTCCTTTTTGGCCTCCTCTGGTTGGCAAAAGACCAATATTCAACTCAAGAGCCGCTGCGCCAGCCGCGGCAATTTTTTTGGCGTAATCACTCCAACTGCTGCGAGAAAAGCAGTTCAGACTGGCAATAATCGGGACATCAACGGCCTTGACGGCCTGATTGATCAGCTGCAGATAGTCATTGGGACCCAACTCCATCCCGTACCCTTGCAGGTATTCAGCACCCTCGGTATGCCCGGCGTAGTCGGCATGTCTACCCATGGCGGCGGTTTCGGCAGCGATCTGCTCTTCGAACAACGATTTCAGAACGATTGCCCCGGCCCCGGCTGCTGCCGCCTGTTTGACTCCAGCCAGGTTGCCGGTCAGGCTGCTGCTGGCAACAACCAGTGGATTGCGCAGTTTTAATCCCATGTAACTGGTGGCGAGATCGGTCATCAGAAACCTCCCTGAGGTGGGTCTATTGCGGGTACGGAGTTCCAATTTTATCAGAAAAGACTGACGTTATGGAGTTTCACTGCCAACAAAAGGCGAAATCAGCACACAGCAATCAATCCTGCTAAGATGAGAAGGTAGAATTTCTGCGTTCACAGCGATCTGTTGCCCGTGGAGAGTCGATGTCTGTTCTTAATCCCACCGTCTTAATTGTCGAAGATGACCCTAATACGGCCAATCTTGTCGCAACTTATTTGCAACGTGAGGGTTTTACCGCCCTGATTGAAAATGACGGAGTGGCTGGATTGCGCACTGCGAGGAGTCAGCAGCCTGACCTGGTGATTCTCGATCTGATGCTGCCGCAGATTGACGGACTGGAAATCTGCCGTCGTTTACGCAGTGAATCTGAGGTGCCGATCTTGATGTTGACGGCGCGTGAGGAGGAGATCGATCGGGTTCTCGGGTTTTCGCTGGGAGCTGACGATTATGTGGTCAAGCCGTTCAGCCCGCGCGAACTGGTTGAACGGGTCAAAGCAATTCTGCGCCGGGTGCACCCATCTTCTGGTATCGACGGGCAGATCCTGCAACAGGGTGCGCTGACCCTTGATCCCCGGAAGCATAAGGTTTGCCTGAACGGAGTTGCGATCAATCTGACGTCGAGTGAATACAAGCTGCTGCAGGCGCTGATGGTTTCACCCGGCCGGGTTTACAGTCGTGGCGAATTGTTACGGCACTTCTACGATCACGAGGAGGCTGTGACCGAACGGGTCATCGATGTTCACATCAATAAGTTACGCCAGAAGATCGAATCCGATCCCGCGCATCCACTTTTTATTGAAACCGTCCGTGGTTTCGGTTATCGGTTTGCCGAGTGCGGTCCGGGTGGGGGAGGTGGATGATGAAAAAACATCTGTTGTGGAAACTGTTGATCAACATTGTCCCGATCATCGGTGTGACGATTCTTATAATCTGGCTGGCGATTGACAAGCTGGCGGCAACCTATTTCATGCGGTTGATGGAGAATTATGCGATTACGCCGGTCGACAGCCACCAGATGTTCATCGAGTCGGTTCACCGCTACCTGATCTGGGCCGCTCTGGCGGCACTGGTGCTGGCACTGTTGCTGAACTACCTGATGACCAAACGGGTTTTGCGCCCCTTATCGCAGATGACGCGTATTTCGCGTGAGCTGGCGGCCGGTGATTTTACCAATCGGGTCGAGGTGGTTTCCGCTGATGAAGTCGGACAATTAGGGCTGGCCTTCAACAGCATGGCTGACAGCTTGGCCCGGCTGGAACAGTTGCGCAAGAATATGGTGTCTGATCTGGCACATGAACTGCGGACACCGCTAACAAACCTGCGTGGCTACCTTGAGGGGTTGAGTGATGAGGTGGTGCCTCCGTCGCCAGCAACCTTTCGAATGCTCGAAAATGAAATATTACGTCTGGTTCATCTGGTTGACGATCTGCAGCAATTGACCAAGGCCGATTCCGCCCAGGCATTTCTGCGTCGGCAGGAATTATCTCTCGCAACCCTGATCAGGCAGCTGCGTATTTTGTTTGATCAACGTTTTGCGACCAAGCAGATCGATCTGCAGATCAGCATTGATCCCCCCGATCTGACGCTCAACGCCGATCTCGACAAGCTGTTGCAGGCGTTGCGTAACCTGCTCGAAAATGTCTGGCGCTACACTCCCGCCGAGGGCCAGGCCAGAATTGATTGCTGCCGGGTGAATGGGATGGTTGAGATTGCCGTCAGTAACAGTGGCGACGGGATTGATGATGAGGATCTGCCCTATATTTTTGAACGTGTTTTTCGTGCGGATCGTTCACGCTCACGGACCCAGGGCGGAGCCGGGATCGGCCTGTCGATTGTCAAGCAGTTGATCGAAGCTCATGGTGGCCAGGTCGGAGCCACCAGTGATGACGGGCTTACTCGTATCTGGTTGCGTCTGCCTCTGTAGCACCTTTTCCGGGTTTATTCTTACCATAGAAATCTTAATCCAATCTTTACACAGGCTTTATCCGTCCTTGATTTGTTGTTGCTAGACTCATTATCAACAAAGAAAAGGAGCACGTGATGAAAAGGCGGCAATTATTAGGTCTGATGGCGGTTTCGGCCGGAATGTTGTGGGTCGCTTCGGGGCAGCGGATCTGGGCGGTGGCCTCAACAGGGTCCTCAGCAGGGCCGATCAGGCTCTACTCGGTGGCTCAGGGTGGCTATATCCTGAATGATCCGGTGATCAGAAGTGAGGGCGAATGGCGCAAACAGTTGACCGAGCTGCAATACAACATTCTGCGTGAGCGTGGAACCGAGCGAGCTTACAGCGGCAAATATCATAATTCCAAGGAAACCGGTGTTTACCAGTGTGCCGGCTGCGAGCTGGATCTGTATCTCTCGGCGGCAAAATACGATTCACACACCGGCTGGCCCAGTTTTTATCAGGCGGTTGCGGCCGAAAATGTTTCAACCCGTGAGGATCGCAGCTACTTCATGCTGCGCAACGAACTGATCTGCAGTCGCTGCGAGTCACATCTTGGCCACCTGTTTGATGATGGTCCGGAACCGACCGGCAAACGCCATTGCATTAACTCGGCGGCACTGACTTTTGTCAAACGGTGAAAGGGGTCGGTGATCTGTATGAACCGGCTATGGACTGGAACAACCCTGTTGCTGAAATTGTTATCGAAAGAAAGGATTAGGTCCCCCAGTTTAAATCATCGTCAACGGCGTTTCATTGAGCGCGGCATACTGCTCACGGAGTTCCAGGATATGCTCCCCCCAGTATTGGGGGGTGCCGAACCAGGGAAAGTAACGCGTGAAGGCCGGATCGTCATTGCGTCGTCCGAGCCAGGCGGCGTAATGAATGATGCGCAGACTGCGCAGGACCTCGATCAGCTGCAGTTCGGCCGGGTTGAAATCCGCAAAGGTGTGATAACCCTCAAGCAGGGGTTCCAGTTGTTGTTGTTGCTGAGCTGTGTCACCCGACAGAAACATCCACAAGTCCTGAACCGCATAACTCATGCGTGAATCGTCAAAATCAACCAGGAAATAGCTGTTGTCACGCTCCAGAAAATTGCCGACATGGCAATCACCATGGACGCGGAGCGGGGTCGACCGGGTCGCACTGAAGCGTTGCTCCAGAACAACAAGCAGGCCACGGCTCAAACTCTCGTAGGCTTGCCGGTAGATCTCGGGGATTAGATCAGAATTGAGCAGAAATTCGACCGAAGTATGGCCAAAAGAGACAACATCAAGGGTTGGTCGATGTTGATAAGGGGAACGACGGCCAACATTATGCAAGCGTGAGATCAAACGTCCCAAAGCTTTCAGGGTCTCCGGGCGCGAAAATTCCGGCGCATGTCCCCCCTGGAGTGCGAAAACAGCAAAAACAAATCGATTGAAACGATGCAAGCTCTGGCCCTCAATCCGCAGAGGGGCCAGGACCGGGAGTTCTTCTTCCTGCAGTTCAAAGCAGAAATCGTGTTCTTCCTGCAACTGTTCGAGGCTCCAGCGCTCGGGACGGTAGAATTTAACGATCAGCGGTTCGCCATCCTCCACACCGACCCGGTAGACTCGGTTCTCATAACTGTTGAGCGGGAAAATACGGCAGTCGCAGTGAAAACCGAGGCTTTCGACCGCGTCCATAATCAACTCGGGGTTAAGGCTGTCGAAGGGATGAGAATCCATAGTAAAAATCATTCCTATCCGCAGATTACGCGGATTCACGCAGATGAAAAACAAGTCTTTTGTACTGCAAGCTTTTGCTGCCGAAGTTGAGAAGCAGGCCGCAGGTATGGCCAGAGGCTTTCAGATAATTGATGACCTGTGCTTCCTCGTTGCCTGACAATTTCTGCAAAGCTTTCAGCTCGACGATAATCGTATCGTAGCAGATGAAATCTGCCTTATAACTCGTACTCAGCGGTTCACCGCGATAATAGATTGGCAGCTTTTTTTCTCGTTTGCAGGGAACTCCAAGAAGCTGGAATTCACGCTCCAGGGCCTCCTGGTAAACGGCCTCAAGAAAACCGTACCCCAGGCGGCTGTGTACTGCCATGGCAGCACCGATGATGGCGTAAGTTTTTTCATCACATTGATTCCGGTTCGAATTCTCTTGAGGAACAGACTGATTGCTGTTCATTATTGCCCCCACTCTTATCCACGAATATAGATTTTTCCGCTTTTTTCCAAAATTTGTGTGAATCGGCGTAATCTGCGGATAGATTGCCTTTCGTTCCATATTTCCGGCACAATAGCGCGAGGGGAATTCACTCACAAGAGGAATTAAAGGAAAGATTTTTTCCCAAGGGGGCCGGGAATGAACTACTGGCTGATGAAGTCTGAACCGAATGCTTTCAGTATCGACGATCTTGCACAGATGCCCGACCAGACCGAGCATTGGGATGGAGTCCGCAACTACCAGGCACGAAACATGATGCGTGATGAAATGCGTATCGGGGATCGGGTCTTTTTCTACCATTCCAATTGCACGCCTCCGGGAATCGTCGGAATCATGCAGGTCGTCCGTGAAGGCTATCCCGATTTCACTGCGTTCGACCCGCAGAGCAAGTACTTTGATGACAAGAGCGATCCCGAAAAACCGCGCTGGTTCATGGTTGATATCCAACTGGTGCGCAAGTTCAAACGATTGATCAATCTTTCCGAACTCAAAGAGCACCTGCCGCTCGAAGGAATGAAGCTGCTGCAGCGCGGCAACCGTTTGTCAATCACCCCGGTCAGCAAAGAGCATTGGGACTTTATTCTGACCCTGGGAGGCTAGGCAGATGGAATCGATCAGAGAGCTGTTCCGCATCGGGATTGGGCCATCGAGCAGCCACACCATGGGTCCTTGCCGGGCGGCAGAAATCTTCCTTCAGCAGCAGCCCACGGCCGCCAGCTACCGGGTGACCCTGTTCGGCAGCCTGGCAGCGACCGGCAGAGGACACCTGACGGACAAGGCACTGGCGAAAATCTTCGCCGACAGAAAGCTGACCCTGATCTGGAAACCGCAAGAGGATTTACCTCTGCACCCCAACGCTCTGCGCTTTGAAGCCTTGAGTGCAGACAGGACGCTGCTCAAAAGCTGGGAGGTGTACAGCGTTGGTGGTGGTGCCCTGCGTGGTGAAGGTCTTGCGCAAACGGGCTCCAGCATTGATTACCTGCCGACGATGGATCAGGTCCTGGAGCGTTGCAGCGCTTCGGGAGAATCGTTCTGGGAATATGTCGAAAGCTGCGAAGGCATACGGCTGTGGCCCTTCCTTGATGAGGTCTGGCAGACGATGAATACTGTGCTGGAGAAAGGCCTGAAAACCGAGGGAGTCCTCCCCGGCGGGCTGGGACTGGCGCGTAAAGCCCAGGCCATTTTCCGCAAAGCCTCGATTTACGGCGAGGAATTCAAACAACAAGGGCTGCTGTTCGCCTATGCTCATGCGGTTGCCGAAGAGAATGCTTCGGGAGGAACCATCGTAACCGCCCCGACCTGTGGTGCCTCCGGGGTGCTGCCAGCCGTCCTGCGTCGTTTGGTCGAAATCCTGAATTGCGATACCCTTGATATCCTGCACGCCCTGGCCACTGCCGGCCTGGTGGGCAACCTGGTTAAGGACAACGCATCGATCTCCGGCGCCGAGGTCGGTTGCCAGGGAGAAATCGGCACCGCCTGTGCCATGGCCGCAGCCGCAGCCACCCAGCTGTACGGTGGCACGATCCGTCAGATTGAGTACGCGGCTGAGATGGGCCTTGAACATCACCTTGGACTGACCTGTGATCCAGTCAAAGGCCTGGTGCAGATCCCCTGTATCGAACGCAATGCCCATGCTGCAACCCGCGCCATGAACTGCTGCCACTTCGCCCTGCTCTCGGACGGCGTACACAAAATCACCTTCACTGAAATTGTCAGCGTGATGAAAGAGACCGGCAAGGCCCTGCCGTCACTCTACCGGGAGACCTCCGGCGGCGGGATTGCGCGGGCCTATCGGCAGCGTAAGTAGATGTGGCTGATTTGAAGGTTAGTATGTTCATTGCTCCAGGAGTTTTCGCGAGAGACTGTGCAGTTCGGAGTTTGCCAGGGCAACCACTTTTTTCTTTACCGTTCGGGAGTAATATTCTTGTTCCGTTTTGGTCAGCGGGAGTCCTTCCAGCTTCTTTTTGAACAGTTCCTTTTGTTTTGGTGAAAAAACCTGTGACAGAGCATACTCCAGCGACAATTCCTGGTACAGGCAGCCCAGATTGCTAGTGTCCCGTTTGGTTAGTTGTGCCAATTAATTCTGAGTCATTTTGGTTGTGGTCAAGGCACGCTGACGTTGGTCTAGCCTGAGTTAATCCGAGGAAGCGAAACGTAGACCACGGCCAAAAGGGCCAGAATTAGAAGGTAGAATTAACCGCACGGGACACTAGCTACAAAGATGAGACTATCCGCAACTATTTTACCCGCCTAATCAAGGGACGGGAGTTGGAACAGGCATCAAGTTGAAGGTGCGGGTAAAGTTGGCAGCCAAGATGCTGGTTGTCGCCTAGACCCTGATGAAAAGAAACGAACCCTTCGATTCTGACTACTTCAGGCGGTAGCGAAAGATCCTGAAATAGTCAGCGGCGAGAAGAGCCCGATTAACAACGTTGAGGCAATGACCTCGGGCGGGACAAACAAGAGGAGCCAATAGGGTCACATCTCAACTATCAACTATTGAGAACCTTTCCTTGAATATCATGAGGTCAGGCAACTGCAAACTTCCAACTACCAAAAAAATAAAATTCCACCTCGTCAGCGGCATGCTGGTCAAAACGGTTTAAGTCTGGCGCCACAGTACCTCTTCGCTTCTCGGTGGCTCTGAGCCCAACTGAGCGAACATCCCTGCGTATATCTATGCAGTATCTATTCAGTTTACTGAAGTTTAGAGTTACACCACTCCCCAAACCGGTTTGATTCGGCGATGGTGAGCGTTCCTTGATAACTGAAAATTGTCGAAGTTAAACTGTTTTTCGCAGTTCAGGCGGCCGATCCGGTTTTTTGCCCTGTTTTTT